>NZ_CP048397.1:5736019-6048026 GCF_010384365.1 Streptomyces sp. S4.7
ATCGCCAATCTGCGCGACACCACCCTCGCCAACGAGGAGCAGGACTGGCTCAAGGGCAACCTGGCCCGTATCTCAGGACTGATGCAGGGCCGCCGCGATCTCGACGACGTGGCCTCCCTGATCATGAGCGAGCTGACCCCGGTGGTCTCGGCACAGCACGGCGCGTTCTTCCTCGCCATGCCGACCGGCACCGGCACCGCCGAGCTGGGGACGGGCGGGCGCGACGGCTCGTACGAGCTGTGCATGCGCGGCAGTTACGGGTACTCGGCCGGGTCGATGCCGACCGCCTTCCGGCCCGGCGAGACCCTCATCGGTACGGCCGCCGAGGAGAAGCGCACGATCCAGGTCAACGTTCCGCCGGGCTATCTCAAGATCTCCTCGGGGCTCGGCGAGGCGTCACCGGCGTACGTGATCGTGCTGCCGGTGCTGTTCGAGGGCAAGGTCCTCGGTGTGATCGAGCTGGCGTCGTTCCAGCCCTTCACCCAGATCCAGCGCGACTTCCTCAACCAGATCGCGGAAATGATCGCGACGAGCGTCAACACCATCAGCGTCAACACCAAGACCGAGGTGCTGCTCAAGCAGTCCCAGGAGTTGACGGAGCAGCTGCGGGAGCGGTCGGCGGAGCTGGAGAACCGGCAGAAGGCGCTCCAGTCCTCGAACGCGGAGCTGGAGGAGAAGGCGGAGCTGCTGGCCCGTCAGAACCGCGACATCGAGGTGAAGAACACCGAGATCGAAGAGGCGCGGCAGGTGCTGGAGGAGCGGGCCGAACAACTCGCCGTGTCGATGCGCTACAAGTCCGAGTTCCTGGCGAACATGTCGCACGAGTTGCGTACGCCGCTGAACTCGCTGCTTATTCTGGCGAAGCTGCTCGCGGACAACGCGGAGATGAACCTCTCGCCGAAGCAGGTGGAGTTCGCGGAGACGATCCACGGCGCGGGCTCGGACCTGCTCCAGCTGATCAACGACATCCTCGATCTGTCGAAGGTCGAGGCGGGCAAGATGGACGTCAGCCCGACGCGGATCGCTCTGGTGCAACTCGTCGACTACGTCGAGGCGACGTTCCGGCCGCTGACGGCGGAGAAGGGGCTCGACTTCTCCGTACGTGTCTCCCCGGAGCTGCCGGCGACGCTGCACACCGACGAGCAGCGGCTGCTCCAGGTACTGCGCAACCTGCTTTCCAACGCCGTGAAGTTCACCGACACGGGCGCCGTGGAGCTGGTGATCCGGCCGGCGGGGGCGGATGTGCCCAACGAGATCAGGGAACAGCTGTTGGAGGCCGGTTCGCTGCGTGACGCGGACGCCGATCTGATCGCCTTCTCGGTCACCGACACCGGTATCGGGATCGCGGCGAGCAAGATGCGGGTGATCTTCGAGGCGTTCAAGCAGGCGGACGGTACGACGAGCCGTAAGTACGGAGGTACGGGGCTGGGCCTGTCCATCAGCCGGGAGATCGCCCGGCTGCTCGGTGGCGAGATCCACGCGGCGAGCGAGCCGGGACGCGGCTCGACCTTCACGCTGTATCTGCCGCTGCACGCCAGTGAACTGCCCCCGCAGGGCTACCCGCAGCTGGCTCCGGGCATCGAGCCGCAGCGCGGTGGCGGTGACTTCGCGGGCCTGTCGTCGGAGCACCCGCGGCTGGACCGGCCCGCGGCGCCCTCTGAGGCCCGTACGGGGCCCGCCGCGCTGTTCCGCCGCCGCCGCAAGGCCCTCGGTGGTCCGGAGCAGTTGAACTCGCTGTCCGGGCGGTCTGGAGGCTCGGGTGGCCCGTCCGCCGGGACACCGGACGGTGGGAACGGTTCGGCTGGCGCGGCCAACGGCGTCCGGCCGTCGGCCGGTTCGGGTGCCGACGACGCGTGGGGCGCCGACGGGCAGGACGCTCCGGAGGAGCGGCGTACGTTCTCGTTCGGCGGTGAGAAGGTGCTGATCGTGGACGACGACATCCGCAACGTCTTCGCGCTGACCAGCGTCCTCGAACAGTACGGCCTGTCGGTGCTGTACGCCGAGAACGGCCGTGAGGGCATCGAGGTGTTGGAGCAGCACGACGATGTGACGCTGGTCCTGATGGACATCATGATGCCCGAGATGGACGGGTACGCGACGACGACGACGATCCGCAGGATGCCGCAGTTCGCGGGGTTGCCGATCATCGCGCTCACCGCGAAGGCGATGAAGGGTGACCGGGAGAAGGCCATCGACTCCGGTGCTTCTGACTATGTGACAAAGCCGGTCGATCCCGATCATCTTCTGTCGGTGATGGAGCAGTGGATGCACCAGAAGTGACGCGAAAGCGGCACAGTGAGCTGCTTCGGAAGTGTCCGGCGGTTGTGCGAACCTGTGGAGGAAGGTGAGTTCCTGTGGTCGATCACGTGTGGACCACGGGTATTCGGGGAACGTTTCGAGCTCCTGTGACGTTTTTGCTACGTGCGCAGTGACATCGCGGTGACAGGGTGTGGCGACAGGCGGGGTGCGGCTACCATGACCGGCACAAGGACGGACGGCGTAAGGGAGTCGTCCCCTGGGGCGGCGCCCGGTGCACAGCCGGGGCGAGGAGGGCGGGCCATGGTGCAGAAGGCCAAGATCCTCCTGGTCGATGACCGGCCGGAGAATCTGCTGGCGCTGGAGGCCATCCTCTCCGCGCTCGATCAGACGCTGGTGCGGGCATCGTCAGGGGAGGAAGCGCTCAAGGCGCTGCTGACGGACGACTTCGCGGTCATTCTGCTCGACGTCCAGATGCCGGGGATGGACGGGTTCGAGACCGCCGCGCACATCAAGAGGCGCGAGCGGACGCGGGACATCCCGATCATCTTCCTCACGGCCATCAACCACGGCCCCCACCACACCTTCCGGGGCTACGCCGCCGGCGCGGTGGACTACATCTCCAAGCCGTTCGACCCGTGGGTGCTACGCGCGAAGGTCTCGGTGTTCGTCGAGCTGTACATGAAGAACTGCCAGTTGAAGGAGCAGGCCGAACTGCTGCGACTGCAACTGGCCGGAGCGGGCGAGGTGAAGGAACCGGCCGGTCTGCTGGCCGAGCTGTCCGCCCGGCTCGCCGCTGTCGAGGAGCAGGCCGAAGCGCTCTCCAAACAGCTGGACGACGACTCCGCGGACGCGGCGGCCGTCGCCACGGCCGCGCATCTGGAGCGCAAACTGACCGGGCTGCGCCGGGCGCTGGACGCGCTGGAGCCGGGCAGCGGCGGCGGCTCCCCGCTTTCCACACCGAACTGACCGGGATCGCCCCGGGCCCCAACGGCCTGTGGGCGGCCCGTTTTCCCGCGCGCCCGCGATACGGGCCCGTGCCCAGTCCCTCGCTCCGCTCACGCTCCTGCGGAACAGGCTGAGGGCGCGTCAGTTTCCGGCCCAGGACGCACGACACGAACGGGTGAAGCAGTGGGCACACGTGTCCGCCGCCGTTCACACCGGTAACCTCACCCCCATGGCCTCACGTACGTCCGGCAAGGGTTCCCAGGGCACGGCGGGCACCGCGAAACCGCGTGCCGGCCGTGCGAGCGGTGCCGCGAAGAAAGCGGCCCCCGCCGCCAAGGCCTCGGCGAAGAAGACGGCTCCCGCGAAGAAGCCACCTCCCAAGAAGGCTCCGGCGAAGAAGTCCGCGGCCAAACCGGCACCCAAGCCCGCACCGTCCCCGACGAACGGTGTGTACCGCCTCGTACGGGCCCTGTGGCTCGGAATCGCCCACGGGGTCGGCGCGATGTTCCGCGGCATAGGGCGGGGCGCGAAAGGGCTCGACCCCGCGCACCGCAAGGACGGCATCGCCCTCCTGCTGCTCGCCCTCGGTCTGATCGTCGCGGCCGGTACGTGGTCCAACCTGCGAGGCCCCGTCGGCGATCTCGTCGAGATGCTCATCACCGGCGCCTTCGGCCGGCTCGATCTGCTCGTCCCGATACTGCTGGGCGCCGTCGCCGTCCGCCTCATCCTCTATCCGCAGCGGCCCGAGGCCAACGGACGCATCGTCATCGGCCTCTCCGCGCTGGTCGTCGGCGTCCTCGGGCTCGTGCACATCGCCTGCGGCGCCCCGGGCCGGGACGCGGGGACCGAGGCGATGCAGGACGCGGGCGGACTCATCGGCTGGTCCGCCTCGATGCCGCTGATCTTCGCCATGGGCGAGGTCCTCGCCGTACCGATGCTGGTCCTGCTCACCGTCTTCGGGCTGCTCGTCGTCACGGCGACACCCGTCAACGCCATCCCACGGCGGCTGCGGCAGCTCGGTGTCCGCCTCGGCATCCTCGCCCCGGCGCCGTCCGACCTCGAGGACGAGGAGTGGTACGGGGAGTTCGACAACGACGACGAGCGCTACGACGACCAGTGGCGAGAGGCGCTGCCCGCGCGCGGGCGCCGTTCGGCGGCGCGGCGGAGCGAGGCGCCCGACGACTACGACCCCGACCACGCGGAGGTCGCGGCGCTGGCCCGCCGCCGGCGCCCCCGCAGGCAGTCGGTGCAGCCCGCCCACGACCGGCCCCTGGACGCCGTCGACGTCGCCGCCGCGGCCGCAGCCGCGCTGGACGGCGCCGTACTCAACGGGATGCCGCCCTCGCCGATCGTCGCCGACCTCACCCAGGGCGTCTCCGCCGACCGCACCCGCGACGCCGTGAAGGCGCGGCCGGGGGAGCGTACGCGCGGGACGTCCGGCGGCCGGTCCGGCGCGGACTCGGGCTCCCGGCCCGGCTCGCGGGAGCACTCCGTACCGACGGCGCGCGAGCCGGAGCCGCGCGACGGTGCCGCGGCGCTCTCGCCCTCCGGCGCCGTGGCCGACCTGACCAAGCCCCCGCCCACGAAGGACCGGCCCCTGCCGCCGCGCGCCGAGCAGCTTCAGCTCGCCGGCGACATCACCTACTCCCTGCCCTCGCTGGACCTCCTGGAGCGCGGCGGCCCCGGCAAGACCCGCAGCGCCGCCAACGACGCTGTCGTCGACTCGCTGACCAACGTCTTCATGGAGTTCAAGGTCGACGCGACCGTCACCGGCTTCACCCGGGGACCCACCGTCACCCGCTACGAGGTACAGCTCGGCCCCGCCGTGAAGGTCGAGCGCATCACCGCGCTCACCAAGAACATCGCCTACGCCGTCGCCAGCCCCGACGTGAGGATCATCAGCCCCATCCCCGGCAAGTCCGCCGTCGGCATCGAGATCCCGAACTCCGACCGGGAGATGGTCAACCTCGGCGACGTCCTGCGGCTCGCCGACGCCGCCGAGGACGACCACCCGATGCTGGTCGCGCTCGGCAAGAACGTCGAGGGCGGCTACGAGATGGCCAACCTCGCGAAGATGCCGCACCTGTTGGTCGCCGGCGCCACCGGCTCCGGCAAGTCCTCCTGCATCAACTGTCTGATCACCTCGGTGATGGTCAGGGCGACCCCCGAGGACGTCCGCATGGTCCTGGTCGACCCCAAGCGGGTCGAGCTCACCGCGTACGAGGGCATCCCGCACCTGATCACGCCCATCATCACCAACCCGAAGCGGGCCGCCGAGGCGCTCCAGTGGGTCGTGCGGGAGATGGACCTGCGCTACGACGACCTCGCGGCGTACGGCTACCGGCACATCGACGACTTCAACCAGGCCGTACGCAAGGGCAAGGTCAAGGCCCCACAGGGCAGCGAGCGCGAGCTGACGCCCTACCCGTATCTGCTGGTGATCGTGGACGAGCTGGCCGACCTGATGATGGTCGCGCCGCGCGACGTCGAGGACGCGATCGTCCGTATCACCCAGTTGGCCCGCGCCGCCGGCATCCATCTGGTGCTCGCCACCCAGCGCCCCTCGGTCGACGTCGTCACCGGTCTCATCAAGGCGAACGTGCCCTCGCGGCTCGCCTTCGCGACCTCCTCGCTCGCCGACAGCCGGGTCATTCTCGACCAGCCGGGCGCCGAGAAGCTGATCGGCAAGGGCGACGGGCTGTTCCTGCCGATGGGCGCCAGCAAGCCGACCCGTATGCAGGGCGCCTTCGTCACGGAGGAAGAAGTCGCGGCAGTCGTCCAGCACTGCAAGGATCAGATGGCCCCCGTCTTCCGGGAGGACGTCGTCGTCGGCACGGCCAAGAAGAAGGACATCGACGAGGACATCGGCGACGACCTCGATCTGCTCTGCCAGGCCGCCGAGTTGGTCGTCTCCACGCAGTTCGGCTCGACATCGATGCTTCAACGGAAGTTGCGCGTGGGTTTCGCCAAAGCGGGCAGACTCATGGACCTGATGGAATCGCGGAACATCGTCGGTCCCAGTGAGGGTTCCAAGGCGCGTGATGTGCTGGTGAAGGCAGACGAGCTGGACGGAGTGCTCGCGGTGATCCGCGGCGAGCCCGCTCCCGAAGGAGCTGACGGGAATTGACGGAACCCGAGGCGATCCGAGAGATATCCGAAGCAACCCTTTTCCCGGGTCGGACGTCAACGTGGAGAGGGAGACACCCCGGTGTCCCGTCGACACGCCGTCCGGCCGTTCAGATGGCGTACAAAGTGCATCCGCCCGGTTGCCCCACCCTTTCGTACCACCCCTAGACTGAACATCCAGCAGGTGGCTACACGCTCGAAAGGCACCCCCGTGTCCATCGGCAACTCCCCCGAAGACGACCAGCCTTCCGCCGTCGACCCCGCTGAGGACGAGCGGCCCGCGACCGAAGAGCACAAGCCTTCGGTCGGTCACGTCCTCCAGAAAGCACGCGCCGCCGCAGGTCTCACCATCGAGCAGGTCAGTGCCTCCACCCGGGTGCGCGTTCCCATCGTGCAGGCGATCGAGGAGGACGACTTCTCGCGCTGCGGCGGCGACGTCTACGCGCGCGGGCACATCCGCACGATCGCGCGCTCCGTCGGGATCGATCCCGAACCTCTCGTCGGGCAGTACGACGCCGAGCACGGCGGGCGCCCGTCGCCCACGCCCGCCGCCCCGCTGTTCGAGGCCGAGCGGATCCGCCCCGAGCGGCGCCGGCCCAACTGGACGGCCGCCATGGTCGCCGCGATCGTCGCGGTGATCGGTTTCGTCGGCTTCACCATGTTCGACGGTGCCGACGACGAGGGGCAGGGCAAGCGGATCGCCGAAGGCCCGGCACCCGAGAAGACGACCTCCGAGCCGAGCACCAAGAAGCCCGCCGACCCGAAGCCCGACCCCTCGGACAGCGCCATCGCCGCGGCCCCGGCCGACAAGGTGACGGTCAAGCTGTCCGCGGTCGAGGACAAGAGCTGGATCTCCGCCAAGTCCCCCAACGGTGAACTGATCTTCGACGGACTGCTGCTCAAGGGCGAGTCCAAGACCTTCCAGGACGACGAACAGATCGACTTCATTCTCGGCAACGCCGGAGTGATCGACATCTTCGTCAACGGCAAGCAGGTCGACGAGGACTTCAAGCCGGGCCAGGTCGAGCGCCCCTCGTACACGAAGGGCGACCCCGAAGCGGGCTGACGCCGCGGCCGGCGCCGAGAGGCGCCGGCGGGCACCGGTCGAGCCCAGGGGCGGTGCACGGCAGCACGGCGGTGAGGTGCGTGGGGAGGCCTCCCGAATGTGCTCCACCACCCCCGGGCCGTCCGGCCAACCCTGCGCGCCAGGCGGGCGGCCCGGACAAAGTAGTCTTGAGCCCATGCCCGAACGCCGTACCGTCGCCCTTGTCACGCTTGGCTGCGCCCGTAACGAGGTGGACTCGGAGGAGCTTGCAGGCCGCTTGGCAGCGGACGGCTGGGAGCTCGTCGAGGAAGCCGCCGACGCGGACGTCGCCGTTGTCAACACCTGCGGCTTCGTCGAAGCCGCCAAGAAGGACTCCGTCGACGCCCTGCTGGAAGCCAACGATCTGAAGGATCACGGCAGAACCCAGGCCGTCGTCGCCGTCGGCTGCATGGCGGAGCGGTACGGCAAGGAGCTCGCGGAATCGCTCCCCGAAGCGGACGGCGTACTCGGATTCGACGACTACGCCGACATCTCCGACCGCCTCCAGACCATCCTCAACGGCGGTATCCACGCCTCGCACACACCTCGCGACCGGCGCAAACTGCTCCCGCTCAGCCCGGCCGACCGGCAGGGCGCCACCGGTGTGGCCCTGCCCGGCCACGGCGCCGGGACCGCTCCTCCTGCAGAGGCGGTCATCCCGGCCCCCGCCGATCTGCCGCAGGGACTCGCGCCGGCCTCCGGTCCGCGCGCCCCGCTGCGCCGGCGCCTCGACAACAGCCCCGTCGCCTCCGTGAAGCTGGCCTCCGGCTGCGACCGGCGCTGCTCCTTCTGTGCCATCCCCTCCTTCAGAGGCTCCTTCATCTCGCGCCGCCCCTCCGACGTGCTGGGCGAGACCTGCTGGCTCGCCGAGCAGGGCGTGAAGGAGATCATGCTCGTCTCCGAGAACAACACCTCCTACGGCAAGGACCTCGGCGACATCCGCCTCCTGGAGACGCTGCTGCCCGAACTCGCCGCGGTCGACGGGATCGAGCGGGTACGGGTCAGCTACCTCCAGCCCGCCGAGATGCGCCCCGGGCTCATCGACGTACTGACGTCGACGCCGGGCGTCGCCCCGTACTTCGACCTGTCCTTCCAGCACTCCGCGCCCGCCGTGCTACGCGCGATGCGCCGCTTCGGGGACACCGACCGCTTCCTGGAACTGCTGGAGACGATCCGCGGCAAGGCCCCGCAGGCCGGTGTGCGCTCCAACTTCATCGTGGGCTTCCCCGGCGAGACGGAGGCCGACTTCGCCGAGCTGGAACGCTTCCTCACCGGTGCGCGGCTCGACGCCGTCGGTGTGTTCGGTTACTCGGACGAGGACGGCACCGAGGCGGCGACCTACGACCACAAGCTGGACGAGGACGTCGTGGCCGAGCGGCTGGCGCACCTGTCGCGGCTGGCCGACGAGCTGACGTCGCAGCGCGCCGAGGAGCGCCTGGGAGAGACCCTGACGGTACTCGTGGAGTCTCTCGGCTCCCCGGACGACTCCGAGGAGGGCGCCGTGGGCCGGGCCGCCCACCAGGCGCCCGAGACCGACGGCCAGGTGATCTTCACATCGCGCGAGGGTCTCGTTCCCGGTCGTATGGTCGAGGCGAAGGTGGTCGGCACCGAGGGCGTGGACCTGGTGGCGGAGTACTGCGGCTTCACCGGGGACGAGCCCCGGAGCCCCGGTGAGGAGGCAGCCAGATGACCGGAGTCCCGGCATCGGCCGAGGGCGGCCAGGGTAGGCCGGCGCCCGGCGGCAAGCTGGGGGCTGCGGCCGTCAATCAGGCCAGTATCTGGAACATCGCCAACATCCTCACCATGATGCGGCTGGTGCTCGTACCGGCCTTCGTGATGCTGCTGCTCCAGGACGGCGGGTACGACCCGGCCTGGCGCGCGTGGGCGTGGGCCGCGTTCGCCGTGGCCATGATCACCGATATCTTCGACGGGCACCTGGCCCGTACGTACAACCTGGTCACCGACTTCGGGAAGATCGCCGACCCGATCGCCGACAAGGCGATCATGGCGGCCGGGCTGATCAGCCTCTCCGCCCTCGGGGACCTTCCTTGGTGGGTGACCGGGGTCATTCTCTTCCGTGAGCTCGGGATCACGCTGATGCGGTTCTGGGTGATCCGGCACGGAGTGATTCCGGCCAGTCGCGGCGGCAAGATGAAGACCCTGGCGCAGGGCACGGCGGTCGGTATGTACGTCCTGGCGCTGACCGGGCCGCTCGCGACGCTGCGGTTCTGGGTGATGGGGATCGCGGTGCTGCTGACCGTGCTGACCGGCCTGGACTACGTCCGCCAGGCGATCGTGCTGCGACGGCAGGGACTGGCGGCCGAGCGGGACCTCGCGGAGAGGACTTCGTGACGTCGGAGACGTCGGTGACGACCGCCGGGAAGGATGCGGCGGCCGGAGACGTTCCCCCGAGGGAGGTGGCCGCCCGGGTGCTCGATGTGCTCGCGCGCCGGGGGAGCACGCTCGCCGTCGCCGAGTCGCTCACGGGCGGTCTGGTGGCGGCGGAGCTGACATCCGTTCCCGGGGCCTCGCGATCGCTCCGCGGGTCCGTCACGGCCTACGCGACGGACGTGAAGCGCGATGTCCTCGGCGTCGACGGAACACTTCTGGCCCAGCGTGGCGCGGTGGATCCCGAGGTCGCACGGCAGATGGCCGTCGGCGTACGGGGCGTGCTGGGCGCCGACTGGGGCGTCTCGACCACGGGGGTCGCGGGACCGGACCCGCAGGACGGACAGCCGGTGGGCACCGTCTATGTGGCCGTGAGCGGTCCGCACGGCGGCGAGAAAGTGGCCGCACTGCGGTTGAACGGTGACCGGGCGGAAATCCGTAGAGAGAGTGTACGGAGCGTGCTGGAACTGCTTTCCGGCGAACTGACCGGGAACGGGCGGACACAGGATACGGAACGGAACGGGGGGACTTGATGTTTGCAGCCCTGAGTGAACACGACTTCGCTCCCCGCACGGCCGCAGCGGGAGGCGGTACGGTGGGGCGAGAAGGATGCGGCTACGCGGTCCGAGGAGGGAGCCACCGATGATTCTGCTCCGTCGCCTGCTTGGTGACGTGCTGCGTCGGCAGCGCCAGCGCCAGGGCCGTACTCTGCGCGAAGTCTCCTCGTCCGCCCGAGTCTCGCTCGGCTATCTCTCCGAGGTGGAGCGGGGGCAGAAGGAGGCGTCTTCCGAACTGCTCTCCGCCATTTGCGACGCGCTTGACGTACGGATGTCCGAGCTCATGCGCGAAGTGAGCGACGAACTGTCGTTGGCCGAGCTGGCCGCGTCCGCAGCGGCGAGCGAGCCGGTGCCCGCGGCGGTACGTCCGATGCTCAATTCCGTCTCCGTGACGTCGGTGGCAGGTGTGCCGACGGAGCGGGTGACCATCAAGGCGCCAACAGAAGCGGTGAATGTCGTCGCCGCCTGATACGAACGGTGTGACCGAGGCCTGAGCCCCGGACGGTCCCAGTGGCCGGCCGGGGCTTCTGCTTTGCCCGTTCACGGTCACGACTCCGCCTGCCGCCCGTTTGCCGGTCAGGGTGATGCCATTGCCCCGAAATGAGCCTTTTGGGGTCTTGTGCGAAGGTGGGCATACGTGCGAACAGAACTGGAAGGACGCCCCATGTCTGTCGTCAAGAGCTCACTGCCCGAGGCGGATCTGAAACTGGTCGGCGAGGCCCTCCAAGGCGCGCTCGTCGACCTGCTCGACCTCTCACTGGTGGCCAAGCAGGTGCACTGGAACATCGTGGGACCGCGCTTCCGGTCCGTACACCTCCAGCTCGACGAGGTCGTCACCACGGCCCGGAGCCACTCGGACACCGTGGCGGAGCGTGCCGCGGCGATCGGGGTGACCCCGGACGGCCGTGCGGCGACGGTGGCGGCCCAGAGCGCGGTCGGCACCGTGGCCGACGGCTGGATCAAGGACGCGGACGCCGTACGGACGCTGGTGGACGGCCTCGGCGCGGTGATCGTCCGGATGCGGGAGCGGATCAGGGTGACCGACGAGCCCGATCCGGTCACCCAGGACATCCTGATCGGGCTCACGGCCGATCTCGAAAAGCACCACTGGATGTTCCAGGCGGAGAGCGCGTAGGCGCGTGAGCCGGGTTCGGGTCCAGGTACGGGCGCGGCGGGTGCGCCGGGCGGTGTGCGTCGGGGTGTGCCCCGGCGGCGGTCCGATATGCGCCGTGCACGCCTCCCGTGCGCCCTTTCGGCGGATACGCGGGCCGGTCTAGCGTCGGTCCGAGGAGGCGGCCATGGCACGGCGACGGATCCTTCTGCCGGCTCTCGCGGCCGGCGGGCTCTGGTGGTGGGCCGTACTGCGGCTCGCCCTCGCGCCGGAGCACGCCGGGGTCATCGAGGGGGCGGTGGCGGCGGGCGGCTGGGGGCTGAGCCTGCTGCCGGTGCACGCGGCGGCCCGTCCGTCGGTGCGGCCGGGGAAGGGCGCCGCGGTGCTGGAGCATCCGGGCAGCCCCGAAGGGGCGGGCGGCCCGGACGGTTCTCAGGGGACGGGTCCCAGCTGGCAGCGTGGGCACCAGTAGACGGGGCGGTCGTCGTCCGTCTTGCTGATGGGGGTGCCGCAGCGACGGCAGGGGAGGCCGCCGCGGCCGTACACGTACAGATGACGGCGCGAGCGCTCCCGGTTGGCCTCCAGGAGTTTCTTCGCGGCCGTCACCAGCCGCTCGGGCGACGGCAGGTCCCCGATGGGCAGCCAGGGGGTGGTGCGGGTGAGGAAACACGTCTCGCACCGGAAGACGTTGCCGATGCCCGCGAGATTGCGCTGGTCCAGCAGCGCGTCCCCGACGGTGCGGGCCGGTTCGGCGAGCAGATTGCGCAGGGCGGTCTCCGGATCCCAGTCGGGCCCGAGGAGATCCGGGCCCAGATGCCCCACCACACGCTCCTCGTCCGCCGTCCGCAGGAGTTCGAGCACCGGGAGCCGGTAGCCGACGGCCGTGCGTTCGGCGTTGCCGAGGATCGCGCGGATCTGATGGCCGGGGCCGCCGCGCCAGCGCTCGTCGGCGCCGTACACCCGCCAGGCCCCGTCCATCCGCAGATGAGAGTGGAGGGTGAGGCCGCCGTCGATGCGGGTCAGGAGATGTTTGCCGCGCGGGGTGACGTCGAGGACCGTCCGGCCGGTGAGGTCGGAGGTCGCGAACCGGGGGACACGGAGGTCGGACCGGGTCAGCAGCCGCCCGGCGAGGGCGGTGTGCAGGCGCCGGGCGGTCTGCAGGACGGTGTCACCTTCGGGCATGTTTCCATCATGCGCGAGACGGGCACCGTGACGAGCGGCGTACGGGGTGTGGCGTGCGCGGATGTACGGCGACCGGCCCTCGTCGCCGCGGCGGCGGGACCGGGCTCAGGCCCGAAGACGCAGGCCCCTCGGGGTGGCGTGGAATCCCGCAGACTCCAGGACGCGGCCGACGGGGGAGGTCAGCGCCTGTTCCCCGTTGGCCCGCTCCACCGTGACCGTACCGAGCGCGCCGGCCCGGGCCGCCGCCGCCAGGGCCTCGGCGGCCGAGCGCAGCGCCACGTCGTCGTCGGCGTCCGCACGGTCCGGATCGGACGGGGCGGCGGGATCGCCGGGCCAGGCGAGGAGGGTCCTGCCGCCGCGTTCCATGTACAGCGTCAGTGCGCCGTCGACGAGGACCACCAGGGAGCCCGCCTTGCGGCCCGGTTTGTGGCCCGCGCCCGAAGGCGGGTCCGGCCAGGGCAGCGCCGCTCCGTACGCGTTGGCGGGGTCGGCGGCGGCCAGCACCACGGCACGCGGCGAGGGGTCGGACGCGGCGCGGTCACGGGCCGTGGAGGCCGCGCGGAGGCGGTCCACCGCCCCGTCCATCGCGAACTGGGCCGCGCCCAGGCCCTCGACGACATAGCCGCGACGTGCATGACCGCTGTCCTCGAAGGCGGAGAGCACCCGGTACACGGCCGAGAAGCCGCCCTCGATGCCCTCGGCGGCGACGGCTCCCCGGGTCACCACACCGTGGCGGTCCAGGAGCGTGCGGGCCAGGGCGTGGGCGCGGCGTGTGGCGTCCGGGTCGGGGACCGGGAGCAGCGACCAGCGTCCGCTGACGGTCGGCGGTCCCGTACGGGAGGCGGGCCGGGCCGCGGCGGTGAGGGTTCCGTAACGCCCGCGCGGGACGGTGCGTCTGGCGCGGTGGGCCGTCGCGCCCGCCGTACGCCCGGAGCCGAGCAGTGAGCGCAGCGGCGCCAGGGTGTCGTTGGTCAGCCGCCCCGACCAGGCCAGGTCCCAGACCGCGTCGGCCAGTTGGGGATCGGTGACATCGGGGTGGGTGGTGGCCCGCACCTGGTCGGTGATCTGACGGAAGAACAGCCCGTAACCGCCGGACAGGGTGGTGAGGACCGACTCGTGCAGCGCCGTCAGCTCAAGAGGGTGCGGCGGTGGGAGCAACAGTGGTGCGGAGTCCGCCGGATAGAGGGAGATCCAGCCGTCCTTGCCGGGAAGGGCCCCGGCTCCGGCCCACAGGACCTCGCCGGTGGTGGTCAACTCGTCCAGGAGCGTCGGCGCGTAGCCCGCGACCCGGGAGGGGAGCACCAGCTTCTCCAGCGCGGACGCCGGGACGGACGCGCCCTGCAACTGCTCGATCGCGCGGGCCAGTCCGTCGATGCCGCGCACGCTGTGGCTGCCCAGATGCTGCCACTGCGGCAGGAACGTGGCGAGCGCGGCGGGGGGCACCGGTTCCAGTTCGTGCCGCAGCGCGGCGAGCGACCTGCGGCGCAGTCGGCGCAGCACCGTGGCGTCGCACCACTCCTGGCCGATCCCCGACGGGTGGAACTCGCCCTGGACGACGCGGCCCCCGGCGGCGAGGCGCTGGAGCGCGCCCTCGGTGACGGCGGGGCCGAGTCCGAAGCGGTCGGCGGCCCCGGAGGAGGTGAACGGGCCGTGTGTGCGGGCATGGCGCGCCAGGAGATCGCCGAGGGGGTCCTTGACCGGCTCGGTGAACGCCTCGGGGACGCCGACGGGCAGGGCGGTGCCGAGCGCGTCACGCAGCCGGCCCGCGTCCTCGATCGCCGCCCAGTACTCGGCGCCGCCGATCCGGACCCGGATGGCGCGGCGGGCCGCGGCGAGCTCCGCCGGCCACCCCGGCTCCGATCCCCGCTGCGCCAACTCGGCGTCGGTGAGCGGCCCCAGGACCCGGAGCAGGTCCGCCACGCCCTCCACGTCCTTGACGCGGCGGTCGTCGGTGAGCCACTGGAGCTCGCGCTCCAGCTCCTCCAGGACATCGGCGTCCAGCAGTTCGCGCAGCTCCGCCTGGCCGAGGAGCTCGGCCAGCAGGCGCGAGTCCAGGGAGAGCGCGGCGGCGCGGCGCTCCGCGAGGGGGGAGTCGCCCTCGTAAAGAAACTGCGCGACGTACCCGAAGAGAAGCGAGCGGGCGAACGGCGAGGGCTCGGTGGTCGTGACCTCGACCAGCCGGACCCGGCGGGATTCGATGTCACCCATCAGCTCGGTGAGACCGGGCACGTCGAAGACGTCCTGAAGACATTCCCTCACGGCTTCCAGGACGATGGGGAACGAGCCGAACTCGCTTGCCACCTGGAGCAGTTGGGAGGCCCTTTGACGCTGCTGCCAGAGCGGTGTGCGCTTTCCGGGACTGCGGCGCGGCAGCAGCAGGGCGCGCGCCGCGCACTCACGGAAGCGGGCGGCGAACAGCGCGGAGCCCCCCACCTGATCGGTGACGATCTGGCCGACCTCGCCGCCCTCGAAGGCGACATCACCCGCGCCGACCGGTGCCTGCTCGCTGTCGTAGGCCGGATCGGGCGCCATCGGGTCCTGGTCCAGAAGATCCAGGCTCAGCAGATCGGCGTCGGGCAGCCGGAGCACGATGCCGTCGTCGGCGTGCATGACCTGGGCGTCCATCCCGTACCGCTCGGAGAGCCGGGCGCCGAGGGCCAGCGCCCACGGCGCGTGGACCTGGGCACCGAACGGGGAGTGGATGACGACCCGCCAGTCACCCAGGTCGTCGCGGAACCGCTCCACAAGGATCGTCCGGTCGTCGGGGACGTGGCCGCAGGCACGGCGCTGCTCGTCCAGATACGCCAGGACGTTGTCCGCAGCCCATGCGTCGAGGCCGGCGGCCACCAGCCGCAGCCGGCCGTCCTGCGGGGACAGCGCGCCGACCTCGCGCAGGAACGCGCCCACCGCGCGGCCCAGTTCGAGCGGACGGCCCAACTGGTCGCCCTTCCAGAAAGGAAGCCGGCCCGGCACGCCGGGAGCGGGGGAGACGAGCACCTGGTCGCGCGTGATGTCCTCGATACGCCAGGAGGTCGTGCCCAGCGTGAAGACGTCGCCGACCCGCGACTCGTACACCATCTCCTCGTCCAGCTCGCCCACCCGGCCGCCGCCGCGGCCCTTGCCGCTGCCGGAACCGGCGCCGGAGGATCCCGCGAGGAACACACCGAAGAGGCCGCGGTCGGGGATGGTGCCGCCCGAGGTGACGGCGAGGCGTTGCGCACCGGGGCGGCCCGTGACCGTACCCGTCACGCGGTCCCACACCACACGGGGGCGCAGCTCGGCGAACGCGTCCGAGGGATAGCGGCCCGCGAGCATGTCGAGGACGGCGCTGAACGCCGACTCGGGCAGCGAGGCGAAGGGCGCCGCACGCCGGGCCAGGGCGAGCAGGTCGTCGGCCTGCCAGGTGTCGAGCGCGACCGTCGCGACGAGCTGCTGCGCCAGCACGTCCAGCGGGTTGGCGGGGATCCGCAGGGCCTCGATCGAGCCGGTGCGCATCCGCTCGGTGACGACGGCGGCCTGCACCAGATCGCCCCGGTACTTGGGGAAGACGACGCCCGTCGAGACCGCCCCCACCTGGTGGCCGGCGCGGCCCACGCGCTGGAGACCGGAGGCCACGGACGGGGGCGACTCGACCTGGATGACGAGATCCACCGCGCCCATGTCGATGCCCAGCTCCAGGCTGGACGTCGCCACGACGGCCGGCAGCCGGCCCGCCTTGAGGTCCTCCTCGACCCGGGCGCGCTGTTCCTTGGAGACCGAGCCGTGATGGGCGCGGGCCAGCAGGGGCGGTGCGCCCTTGGCGGCGCCCGACTCGGCCATGATCTCGGCCGGGGAGTGCGCCTCGGGCATGGCCTCGCCCGTGGCCCGTTCGTACGCGATCTCGTTGAGCCTGTTGCACAGACGCTCGGCGAGACGGCGGGAGTTGGCGAAGACGATCGTCGAACGGTGTGCCTGGACGAGATCGGCGATCCGCTCCTCGACGTGCGGCCAGATCGACGGCTTGTCGCCGCCGTCCGCGCCGGATCCTCCGCTGTCGGCGGCCGGGGAGCCGCCCAGCTCGCCGAGATCCGCCACGGGGACGACCACGGACAGATCGAACTCCTTCCCGGAGGGAGGCTGCACGATCTCGACCCTGCGCTGCGGGGACAGATAGCGGGCGACCTCGTCCACCGGACGGACCGTGGCCGACAGCCCGATACGGTGCGCCGGGCGCGGCAGCAGCTCGTCGAGCCGTTCCAGGGAGAACGCCAGATGGGCGCCGCGCTTCGTCCCGGCGACGGCGTGGACCTCGTCCAGGATCACCGTCTCCACACCGGCCAGCGCGTCGCGCGCCGACGAGGTCAGCATCAGGAAGAGGGACTCCGGGGTGGTGATCAGGATGTCCGGCGGTCTGGTGGCCATCGAGCGGCGCTCGGCGGCGGGGGTGTCGCCGGAACGGATGCCGACCCGGATCTCCGGCTCGGGCTGCCCGAGGCGGACGGACTCCTGCCGGATGCCCGTGAGCGGGCTGCGCAGATTGCGCTCCACGTCCACCGCGAGGGCCTTGAGCGGCGACACGTACAGCACCCGGCAGCGCTTCCGGGCCTCGGCCGGCGGCGGCACCGAGGCGAGGCGGTCCAGGGCGGCGAGGAAGGCGGCCAGGGTCTTGCCGGAGCCGGTCGGGGCGACGACCAGCACGTCCGAGCCCTCGCCGATGGCACGCCAGGCACCCTCCTGCGCCGCGGTGGGCGCGGAGAAGGCCCCGGAGAACCAGCTACGGGTCGCGGGGGAGAACGAGTCGAGTGCGGTGCCAGCCATCCCCCCATCGTGCACCCGGCCACTGACAATCGCCCGGACCAGCGGAAAGGGGTGGACGAAAACCGGGAGGTGGGGAGGGGCACGGCCGGTGCAGACTGGGGGCATGGCGGCTCGGGAGCAGGCACGGCACTGGCGCTACTCGGAGCTGCCCGGTGTCGACCTCCTGCGGGCCAAGTACATCGACAAGACCTTCGTCAGGCACACCCACGAGACGTTCGTCATCGCCGCTGTCACGGACGGCGTGGATGTGTTCCACCACGGCGGCAGCGACCAGTACGCGGGTCCGGGCAGCCTCGCGCTGGTCAACCCCGACACCCCGCACACCGGCCACGCGCGGGGCCCCGAGGGCTGGCAGTACGGAGCCGTCTACCCGTCGCCCGACCTCGTCGCGGAGATCGCGGCCGAGACGACACACATCCGAGGCACCCCCGGTTTCGCCGCCCCCGTCGTCGAGGACCCGTACACCGTCCGCCTCGTCCACCAGGTGCTGCGCGCCGCCGACGAGGGAAACGCCCTCGCCGCCGACACATTGCTGCGGGTCGCCGTCACCCGCCTCCTGCGGCTGAACGGGGGCACACTGCCGCGGCGTACGGTGCGGGGCGCGGGCGCCAGGACGGCGGCACGCGCGCGTGCCGTGCTGGAGGGGCGGATGGCCGACCCACCCTCGCTGGAGCGGCTCGCCGCCGAACTGGGCACCAGCCCGTTCGCCCTGCTGCGGGCGTTCCGGGACACCTACGACATGCCGCCGCACACCTGGCTCACCGACGCGCGGGTGCGCCGGGCTCGGCATCTGCTGGACGAGGGGACGGCTCCCGCCGAGGTGGCCGGCCTCGTCGGGTTCACCGACCAGCCGCACCTCAACCGGCATTTCAGCCGGATCGTGGGGGTGCCGCCGGGCGCGTACCGCAGGGAACGGACGCCGCGCGGCGCCTGAGCGGGCGCGACCTTCTTCGATCTGCCGAACCCGCCGCGCAAGAACGTACAAGACGGGGCCCGAGCCCGCCCCGTAGCGTCTGCGACGTGGCAGAACAGACAGCATCCGCAGACATACCCGACACGGCGGGGACACCCGGCCGCTCGGCCCCGGAGCCCATGACCCGAGCGGGAACAGCGGCGAACGGGGTGGCGGCCGGGGCCGCCGCCGGGGCAGGCCCGGAACCAGGGCAGGGCGCCGGGCACCGTACAGAAGCAGGTGCCGGGAACGGCGCGGGGGCGGTGGACGTGGCCGAGGCCGGCGCAGGGCGCGGCGGCGCGGCCGCCCGTACGGCGACGGGGGCCGAGGCCGACGGCGGGGCGAGCGGCGAACCGCAGGAGAAGCCGGACTCGGCCGTCATCCGCGACGCCCTGGGCGTCGGTGTCGCCGTCGGCCTCTCCGGCTTCGCCTTCGGCGTGACGTCCGCCGGGGCGGGCCTCACCCTCCTACAGAGCTGCGCGCTCAGCCTGCTGGTCTTCACCGGCGCCTCGCAGTTCGCACTCGTCGGCGCGCTGGCGGCCGGCGGCAACCCCCTGACCGCCGCGGCCGGTGCCTTCTTCCTCGGCGTACGGAACACCTTCTACGGCCTGCGCCTGTCCCAACTCCTGGCGCTGCCACGATTCGTACGCCCCTTCGCCGCCCAGTGGGTCATCGACGAGACGACGGCCGTCGCGCTCGCGCAGCCCACGCGGCGCGCCGTGCGCATCGGCTTCACCGTCACCGGGCTCACCCTCTACGTGCTGTGGAACCTCACCACGCTGCTCGGCGCGCTCGGCGCCGAGGCCATCGGCGACACCGACGCGTGGGGGCTCGACGCGGCCGGCCCCGCCGTCTTCCTGGCGTTGCTCGCCCCCATGCTGCGGACCACGACCAAGCGCGCGGTCGCCGGCGGCGCCGTCGTCCTCGGGCTCGGCTTCCTGCCGGTGCTGCCCGGCGGGGTGCCGGTGCTCGTCGCCGCACTCGCCGCACCCGCGGTCCTCTGGTTCGAGGGCCGCAGGACCACCGACCCGAAGGGAACGAGCCGATGAGTGTCTGGATCGCCATCGGACTGACCGCGGTCGGCTGCTACCTCGTCAAACTGCTCGGGCTGCTCGTACCCGCCGGCGCGCTGGAGCGCCCCCTCGTCCAGCGACTGTCGGCGCTCCTGCCCGTCGCGCTGCTCGCCGCCCTCACGGCGCAGCAGGCGTTCAGCGGCGCCGACGGCGCGCTGGTCGTCGACGCCAGAGCGGCCGGACTCGCCGCGGCGGGACTCGCGCTGGTGCTGCGCGCCCCGTTCCTGGTCGTCATCGCCGCGGCCGTCGCGGTCACCGCCGGGGTGCGTGCCCTCGGCGGCTGACACCGGGAGCATCGGCCCCGTCTTCACGGCGGACCGATCCGGCCGCACTCCCTGGGAGCGGGATACTGAAGTCATGCGGTTGACGATTTTCTGGGAACGGATGGCGGACCACTTCGGCCCCGCGTACGCGGACTCCTTCGCGCGCGACCATGTGATGGCGGAGCTCGGCGGCCGTACGGTGCACGAGGCCCTCGCCGCCGGGTGGGAGGCCAAGGACGTCTGGAGGGCGGTCTGCGCCGCCATGGGCGTGCCCGCGGACAAACGGTGACGTACATGTGGGCGACACTGGCTCCGTGGCACTGACCGACGAAACAGCCCAGGAACCTCAGCCGTCCGCCCCGCCGCCGCCTCCCGCGGCGGGGAACGGTGACGAGACGGCCCGCATGCCCCGCTGGCTGCCGCGTGCCATGGTGCTCGCACTCACGCTCATCGCCTGTTTCCAACTGGGCAGTTGGGCGTTCCACCAGCTCCTCGGGCTGTTGATCAACATCCTGATCGCCTTCTTCCTGGCCCTGGCCGTCGAGCCGGCCGTCAGCCGGATGGCGACCCGCGGCATACGGCGCGGACTCGCGACGTTCCTGGTCTTCTTCGCCGTACTGATCGCGAGCGTCGGCTTCGTGGTGCTGCTGGGCTCGATGCTCGCGGGCCAGATCATCGAGATCGTCGACGAGTTCCCCAGGTACCTCGACTCGCTCATCAACTGGATCAACCAGAGCTTCCGTACCGAGCTGTCACGGGTGGCCGTCCAGGACAGCCTGCTCCACTCCGACTGGCTCCAGAGATACGTCCAGAACAGCGCGAGCGGTGTGCTCGACGTCTCCACCACCGTGCTCGGCGGCCTCTTCCGGCTCCTGACGATCTTCCTGTTCTCGTTCTACTTCGCCGCCGACGGGCCGAGGCTGCGGCGCACCGTGTGCTCCGTCCTGCCCCCGGCCAAGCAGGTCGAGGTGCTGCGTGCCTGGGAGATCGCGGTCGACAAGACCGGCGGCTACATCTACTCGCGCGGACTGATGGCGCTCATCTCCGGCGTCGCGCACTACATCCTGCTGGAGATCCTCGGAGTCCCCTACGCGCCGGTGCTCGCCGTGTGGGTGGGCCTCGTCTCGCAGTTCCTGCCGACCATCGGTACCTACCTGGCCGGCGCCCTGCCGATGCTGATCGCCTTCACCGTCGACCCCTGGTACGCGCTGTGGGTGCTCGGATTCGTGGTGATCTACCAGCAGTTCGAGAACTACGTCCTACAGCCCAAGCTCACCGCCAAGACGGTCGACATCCACCCCGCCGTGGCCTTCGGCTCGGTCGTCGCCGGTACGGCGCTGCTCGGCGCCGTCGGCGCGCTGATCGCCATCCCCGCGGTCGCGACGCTGCAGGCGTTCCTCGGGGCGTACGTGAAGCGCTACGACGTGACGGACGACCCGCGCGTGCACGGCCACCGGCGCCGGGGCAGCGGGCGGACGCTGGCGCGGATACGCCGGACCCTGCGACGCGGCAGCGCACGCCTGCGACCGCAGCCCCGGTCGCCGCGCCCCGGGGGCGACGCCTGACGGCCCCCAAGGGGCCCCGGGGGCCGGGTGTCAGCCACGCAGATAGGCGAGCACCGCAAGGACGCGGCGGTTCGTCGCGTCCGTCAGGGAGAGGTCCAGCTTCGTGAGGATGCTGCCGAAGTGCTTGCTCACCGTCCCCTCACCGACATGCAACGCCGCGGCGACGGCCGCGTTGGACCTGCCCTCCGCCATCAGCGCCAGTACTTCCTGCTCGCGCGGCGTCAGCCTCGACAGAGGGTCGCGGCGGTGCCTGAGCAACTGCCGTACGACCTCCGGGTCCACCACCGTGGCCCCCTCGGCGACGCGGCGGACGGCGTCGACGAACTCCTCGACGTGCCCGATCCGTTCCTTCAGCAGATAGCCGACGCCGGTGCCGTCCGAGGAGTCGAGCAGCTCCTCGGCGTACGCGCGCTGCACATACTGGCTCAGTACGAGGACGGGCAGCTCCGGCCGCCGCTCGCGCAACTCCAGCGCGGCCCGCAGCCCTTCGTCGGAGAAGCCCGGCGGCATGCGCACGTCCGTCACCACGATGTCGGGCCGGTGCTCGGTTACCGTCGCGATCAGCTCGTCGGCGGTCCCTGCCCCGGCGACGACCTTGTGCCCGAAACGTTCGAGCAGACCGGTGAGTCCGTCCCGCAGGAGCACGCTGTCCTCGGCCAGCACGATGCGCAACATCAGATCCTCGTTCGAGTGGCAGTGCGGGAGGCTGGGGCGGTGGTCGTGCCGGGCGCCGCGGCCGTGTCGGTGGCGGCGCGGGCGGGCGGGCAGGGGATCCGTACGCGGAACTCGGTGGGACCGCCGACGGGGCTGGCGACCGCCAGATGCCCGTCCAGGACCGAGATACGGTCCGCCACGCCCTGCAGACCGGAGCCGCCGGAGAAGTCCGCCCCGCCCGCCCCGTCGTCCCTGACCTCCACGACCAGCTCGCCGCCGGCGATCCTGCCACACACCTCCGCGCGGCCGGCGCCGCTGTGCTTGGCGACGTTCGCCAACGCCTCGCAGACCGCGAAGTACACCGCCGTCTCGACCGCCTCGGGCAGCCGCCCCGGCAGCTCGAAGCGCACGTCGACCGGCACCGTCGACCGGTCGGCGACGTCCTCGACCGCGTCCTTCAGCCCCCGGTCGGTGAGCACCTGCGGGTGAATGCCCCGGATCAGCTCCCGGATCTCCACCAGCGCCGTGCTCGCCTCGTCGTGTGCCTTGGCCAGGAGGCCGCCCAGGGGCTCGCCGGAGTTCTCCAGCCTCGCCAGGCCCAGCGTCATCGACAGGGCCACCAGGCGCTGCTGCGCACCGTCGTGGAGGTCACGCTCGATCCTGCGGCGTTCCGCCTCGAAGGCGTCCACCAGCCGCATCCGGGACCGGCCGAGCTCCTGGATCCGGGAATCGACGGTGGCGTCACGGGAGGACAGCAGCTGCCTGGCCAGTGCGGCGCGCCCGGCCGCCACCACACCCAGCGGATAGGCCAGGACGGGCAGCAGGAGCGCGCCGGCCAGCGCCGCCGCGAACGCCTGCGGATAGGAGTCGGCCAGCCAGATCTTCATGACGCGGACCTCCTCGCCCCCGCCGACCGTGGCCATCACCACGGGCGTGGACAGCAGGCCGCCGCAGAGGCCGAGCACCGTTCCCAGGGCCAGCGCCTCCAGCGGCCACAGCACGAACGCGCACAGCAGCGCGTAGCCCAACTCCCGCCACGTGTTCGGCTCCTTGAGACGGACGCGGACCCAGGCGGCCAGGCCCGTACCGTCCGGTTCGCGGTGCGGATCGGGGAGTACGACGGGGTCGACCAGCCGCAGCCGGCGGCGCTCCATCGCGGCCAGCGGGATGCCCGCGAGCGCCGACATCAGCAGCAGTGGGATGCCGACGACGACCACCGCCAGCGCGCCTCCCACGACCGCCAGCAGAAGCAGGGACACCAGGGTCGCCAGACCGACGCACACGCCGCTCAGCAGATACGCCGCGGAGCGCCACGGCCAGGGGCCGCGGAGATAACGGGGCGCGCGGAGCGCCTGCCAGAGACCGGGGGAGTGCATGGACGCACGGTAGGCGGGCGCCGTACGGGGCTACCACCCAGCCAGCTCCACCATTCGCCCCGTACGCAGCCCCACCCGCCCCTTCCAGCTCGCCGGGGGGTGGAGCCAGCTCCACCACGGGCATGCCGTCCTGCTGTGATGTGCGCGGCGTCCGGCGCGACTTGAGTGATCACCATGAAATACGCAGCCATGAACGACGCCGCGAGCAGCGCCGCCGCGCCGCTCGTAACCGCCGGCAGCGGCGCGGCCGTCCGGCTCAGCTCCGTCACCCGCTCCTACGGGAAGGGCGCTGCGGCGGTGACCGCGCTCGACCGGGTCACCCTCGACATACCCAAGGGCACCTTCACCGCCGTCATGGGGCCCTCCGGTTCCGGCAAGTCCACGCTGCTCCAGTGCACGGCCGGACTGGACCGGCCCACCAGCGGGACCGTGATGCTCGGGGACCGCGACCTGACCGCGCTCAGCGAGAACAAGCTGACCCTGCTGCGGCGCGAACGCATCGGCTTCGTCTTCCAGGCGTTCAACCTGCTGCCCTCGCTCACCGCCGAGCAGAATGTGGCGCTCCCGCTGCGCCTGGCCGGCCGCAGACCGAAACGGGCCGCCGTACTCGACGTGCTGGAGCGGGTGGGACTGCGCGACCGCGCGGGGCACCGGCCCAGCGAGCTCTCCGGCGGCCAGCAGCAGCGCGTGGCGCTCGCCAGGGCGCTGGTCACCCGCCCCGACGTGCTCTTCGGCGACGAGCCGACCGGGGCGCTGGACTCGCGGACGGGCCGGGAGGTGCTGACCCTGCTGCGCGGCATGGTCGACGGCGGACAGACGGTGATCATGGTGACGCACGACCCCATGGCGGCGTCGTACGCGGACCGTGTGCTCTTCCTGGCGGACGGCAGGGTGCGGGGCGCTCTCGACTCGCCGACCGCGGACCTGGTCGCGGAGCGGATGACCGCCCTGGCGGTGGCCCCGTGCTGAGGCTGACGCTTCTCGGCATGCGGGCCCGCTGGGTCACCTTCACCGGATCGTTCGCCGCGCTCGCCCTCGGCGTGGGGCTCATCGCCGCCACGGGGCTCGCGCTCGCGGCCACGTTCGACGCCCCGCACCGGGGGCCCGAGCGCTTCGCCGCGGCCCCGGTGGTCGTCAGGGCCTCCGACATCCTGCGGGTGTCCACACCGATCGGCGAGCGTACGCAGCGGCTCGCCCGTCCGCGGGCGGTACCGGAGGGCCTGGCCGCCGAACTCACGCGGCTCGGCCGTACGGTCGCGGACCGGACGTTCCCCGTGTCGTTCGTCGGCGCTTCTTCGGGAGCTCGCGCCGACGGCGCCGACAGCGCCGGTGCCCGTGGGGACGACGGGGCGGTCGGGCACCCGTGGTCGGTCGCGGCGGCCACGCCGTACCGGCTCATGGACGGCCGCGCCCCCGCCGCGCCGGGGGAGATCGTCGTCGCCGTGGCGGCCCGCTCGGGGCCCCGGGCCGATCACGGTGTCGAGGTCGGCGACCGGGTCGGGGTCGTCACCCCGGCCGGGGCCGACAGCCGCACCGTCGTCGGGACCGTGGGCGCCACGGAGTTCGAGACCGCGGTGTTCTTCACCGACACCGAGGCCGCCCAACTCTCGCCCCGTATCGACGCGTTGGTGGTTCACGCGGACGCGGCGGACGTCCGCAGGGCCGTACGCGCGACCGCCGGCGGCACCGCCACCGCCACCGGCACCGGACCCGGCTTCGAGGTCCTGACCGGCGATGCGCGGCGCGCGGCCGATCCGGACCCGGACCGGGACAGCGAGGCCCTGGTCGCGGTCAACGCGCTGCTGGGCACGGCGGCGGGCATCACCTGCTTCGTCTCCGTCTTCGTCGTGGCGTCGACCTTCGCCTTCGCCGTGGCCCAGCGCAGACGCGAGTTCGGCCTCCTCCGTACGGCGGGGGCCACCCCGCGACAGATCCGGCGGACGGTGTTCGCCGAGGCGGTCCTCGTCGCCGTACCGGCCTCGGCGTTCGGCTGCCTGCTCGGCGCCGTCGGCGCGCCGCCGCTCGCCGCGTGGATGGTCGACAGCGGGATCGCGCCGTCCTGGTTCGCGATCGGCGACCACACCTGGCCGCTGCACACGGCCTTCTGGACGGGCCTGTGCGTGGCGACGGCCGGCGTCCTGACGTCCTCCTGGCGGGCAGGACGGATCAAGCCCACAGAGGCGCTGCGCGAGGCCGCCGTCGACAACCGGGCGATGCCCACGAGCCGTTGGCTGCTCGGAGCCCTCGTCCTGCTGGCGGGTCTCGGGCTGCTCGCGTGGTCGCTGGCCACCGATCCCGGCGAGGCGCTCAAGAGGAAGACCTACATCACCCGGCCGATGCTGCTGATCGTCGGCTTCGCCCTGTACGCGCCGGTGTTCGTGACACCACTGGTCAGGCTCGTCACCTGGCTGCCCGCCCGGCTGCCCGGGGCCACCGGCCTGCTGGCGCGGGAGAACGCGGCCACCGGGGTCCGCCGTACGGCGGCCGTCGCCGCTCCCGTACTGATCACTGTCGCGCTCGCCGCGTCCCTCCTCGGTACGACGGCGACGATCAACGAGGCCAAGGCCACCGAGGCCGCGGCGCAGACTTCCGCCGACTACGTCATCGCGGCGCCGGGTGAGGACGGTGCGCTGCCCGCCCCGTTCGTGGCACGGGCACGGAGCATCCCCGGCACGGACGTGAGCGCCTCGCGCTCCACCGCCGTGACCGTGCTGGAAGAGGGCGTCGCCCTCGTCGGATCCGAGGCCAGAGCCGTGGACCCGGCCGATCTGACGGCGGTGTCCCGGCTGCCCGTGGTGTCCGGCCGAGTGGCCGATCTGGACGACGGCGGCATCGTCGTCAACGAGGAGTGGCGGACCCGCACCGTCGGACAGCGGGTCAGGGTCTGGCTGGCCGACGGCCGCGAGACGACACTGCGGATCGTGGCGGTGCTCCGGACCGGCACCGGGAGCAACGGGGCGTACGTGACCCCGCGCAACGCCCCCGGTGCCACGGTCGACCGCGTCGACGTCGAACTGCGTGACGGCGCGGACGCCACCGCCGTCGACACCGCGCTGCGCGAGGCGGGGCGGGCGACGGAGACGACCGTCCTCACGAAGGACGCCTGGACGGCGCTGAGCCATCCGCGCTCCAGCGAGAGCACCCGCCTGGGGATGCTGCTGATCCTTGGGATCGCCCTGCTGTACACGGGGATCGCGCTGGCGAACACCCTGGTCATGGCGACGTCCGACCGGGTCGGCGATCTCGCGGTGCTCCGGCTGACCGGGGCGACGGGGCCGCAGGTGCTCCGCCTGGTCGCGGCGGAGGCGCTGGTGGTCGTGGCCGTGGGTTCCCTCCTCGGCGCCGCCGTGGCCGGCCTGAACCTCCTCGGCGTACGGGGCGCCCTCGCGCTGCTCTCCGTCCGGTCGCCCCTGATCGTGCCCTGGGGGAGTGTGGGGGCGATGGTGGCGGCGAGTGCCGTGCTGGCGGTGGCGGCCGCCGTCGTCCCCGCGATGGCGGCGCTGCGCACGAGGCCGGTCGCACTGGCGGGGTCGCGCGAGTAGCCGCCCCCCGCCCCACCCGCGACGAGTCCATCCACCGGCACTCGGCCGCTCCCTCTCGACTCCTCGGCTCCGTGTCCGCTCGGCGACACCCCCGCGAGATCGCTTGACACCAAAATCGAACAAGCATTCTCATGGGGGGTTCGGGCCGGTTGTTCGAGGTGCCGGAGGCCGGAGTTTTCCACAGGCGGGAGGACGTCGAGGCCCATTGTCAGTGGCAGGGGATAGCGTCTTCGATGTGAAGCGATCGACACAAGCAAATCGGGTGGAACCCATGGCAGGATCCGACCGCGAGAAGGCGCTGGACGCCGCTCTCGCCCAAATTGAACGGCAATTCGGCAAGGGCGCGGTGATGCGCCTCGGCGAGCGGCCGAACGAGCCCATCGAGGTCATCCCCACCGGGTCGACCGCACTCGACGTCGCACTCGGAGTCGGCGGCATCCCGCGCGGCCGTGTGGTGGAGGTGTACGGACCGGAGTCCTCCGGCAAGACGACGCTGACGCTGCACGCGGTGGCGAACGCCCAGAAGGCGGGCGGCACGGTGGCCTTCGTGGACGCCGAGCACGCGCTCGACCCGGAGTACGCGAAGAAGCTCGGCGTCGACATCGACAGCCTGCTGCTGTCCCAGCCCGACAACGGCGAGCAGGCCCTGGAGATCGTGGACATGCTGGTCCGCTCCGGTGCGCTCGACCTCATCGTCATCGACTCCGTCGCGGCCCTGGTGCCGCGAGCGGAGATCGAGGGTGAGATGGGCGACTCGCACGTGGGTCTTCAGGCGCGGCTGATGAGCCAGGCGCTCCGGAAGATCACCAGTGCGCTCAACCAGTCCAAGACCACGGCCATCTTCATCAACCAGCTCCGCGAGAAGATCGGCGTGATGTTCGGCTCGCCGGAGACCACGACCGGTGGCCGGGCGCTCAAGTTCTACGCCTCGGTGCGGCTCGACATCCGTCGTATCGAGACGCTGAAGGACGGCACCGACGCCGTCGGCAACCGCACCCGCGTCAAGGTCGTCAAGAACAAGGTCGCGCCGCCCTTCAAGCAGGCCGAGTTCGACATCCTGTACGGCCAGGGGATCAGCCGCGAGGGCGGTCTGATCGACATGGGCGTGGAGGAGGGCTTCGTCCGCAAGGCCGGCGCCTGGTACACGTACGAGGGCGACCAGCTCGGCCAGGGCAAGGAGAACGCCCGCAACTTCCTCAAGGACAATCCCGATCTCGCCGACGAGATCGAGAAGAAGATCCTGGAGAAGCTGGGAGTCGGCGTCAAGCCCGAGGCGCCCGCGGGCGAGACCGGAGCGGACGCGGCGGGTGCCGCCGCAGGTGCCCCGGCCGACGCGGCGAAGACAGTGCCGGCTCCTGCCACCAAGGCCAAGTCGGCCAAGGCGGCGGCGGCAAAGAGCTAGTTCGGCGCCGTGCCTTACGCGAAGAGGCGGCGAACTGAGCGGCAGGGCGGCAGCCCCGACTCGTCGAGGGCCGAGAAGGAGCTGCCGTCCCAGGACCCGGCGGAGCGGGCGCGGGCGATCTGTCTGCGCCTGCTCACCGGGACCCCGCGCACCCGGAAACAGCTTGCGGACGCGTTGGAGAAGCGGGAGATCCCCGAAGACGTCGCGGCCGAAGTCCTCTCCCGCTTCGAAGATGTGGGACTGATCAACGACGCGGCGTTCGCCGACGCCTGGGTGGAGTCCCGGCACCACGGCCGGGGCCTGGCCCGGCGAGCCCTGGTGCGTGAGTTGCGCACCAAGGGGGTGGACTCCGACCTGATCGACGAGGCGGTGGGGCAGCTCGACTCCGAACAGGAGGAGGCGACCGCGCGGGAGCTGGTCGCCCGCAAGCTCCGCTCCACCCGTGGCATGGAGCGCGACAGGCGGGTGCGCAGGCTCGCGGGCATGCTGGCCCGCAAGGGATACCCGCAGGGTGTGGCCCTGCGGGTGGTCAAGCAGGCACTGGAGGCGGAGGGCGAGGACACGGAAGGGCTGGACGAGGGCCTCTACTGAGGCGGGCATCTCCTGAGGACCGGTGAGCCGGGACCGTCAGGCGGCCGAAGAAGGAAGAACGACGAACGAATCCCGGCCCGCGCGGGGGGTCGGCCGGGTATCGGGTCGAGACGGCCGACCGGCTCAGTGCGAGACCGGCAGCCCTTCCGCCTTCCACGCCTGGAAGCCGCCGACGAGGTCCGTCGCGCGGTGCAGTCCCAACTGCCGTAGCGAGACAGCCGCGAGACTCGACGCGTAGCCCTCGTTGCAGATCACCACGACGTGCAGATCGTGGCTCGTGGCCTCCGCCGCCCGATGGCTGCCCAGCGGGTCGAGACGCCACTCCAGCTCGTTGCGCTCGACGACCAGCGCGCCGGGTATCAGTCCGTCACGGTCCCGCAGTTCCGCGTACCGGATGTCGACCAGCAGTGCTCCGTCCGCCGCGGCGGCGAAAGCCTCCCGCGGTTCGATCCGGTCGAGTTCCTCACGGACCCGGTCGAGCAGTTCGTCGATTCCCACAGGTTCCACAGGTCCCACAGGGGCCTCAGGTGTCACAGACGCCTCAGGTGCCGTGTGCGCACCGGGGTGCGTCCGATCGATCGGCTCCCGGCTCACTGCCACTCCTGCGGACGCTCGACCTGCTCCAGGCGGAGCACCGCGCCGGTGCGGCTGTAGCGGCGCATCAGCGGCAGCGGCGGATAGTAGGCGTGCACCGAAACGGCGTGCTCCGAGCCCGACTCGTTGCGCACCTCGTGCACATGGTGACTGCCGAAGGCCCTGGCGTCGCCCTTCGTCAACTTCCGCTCCCGGTCGACCCCTTCGGCCAGTTCCAGCGTCTTCCAGCCCTCGGTGGGCAGCCTGGCCGCGAGCGAGTCCTCCTGGAGCGCGCCCTCCGCCGTGGCGAAGGCGCCGTACGAGCCGCCGTGGTCGTGCCAGCCGGTCCCGGTGCCGGGCGGCCAGCTGATGATCCACGCCTCGCTGCCGGCGGGGCCGTCGAGACGGATCCACGTACGGCCGTCGGGATCGAGGGGAAGCGTGGAGACGAGTTCGGTGTCGGCCGCCGTACGCCGTACGAAGTCGAGCAACTCGGTCTGCGTCGGCACGCCGGAGACCGCCGCCGCGCCGCCGCCCGATGTGCCGGGTGCGACCGTCTGAGTGTCAACAGCCTTGGAAACGACGGCAGTTGGCGCTGGAGCGGTGGGCGCGGGGGTGTCGAGAGAAGCAGCCATGAAAACCGTCCTGGAAGTTCGCGGGGACGCGCCGTCATGTGCCGACACGACGAGCGCTGCGAGAAGGGGGCGAAATCAGCAGGACGGACGACACACACAGCCCGCATAGCGGACCAGGTCCATATGGACCCTCCGCCACAGGCGCACATCGGTGTCAGTCACGTTCCGGAGTACACCATGTGATCCCGACGACGGTCAATTGATGTTCGCTGTCCGGTCCCGGCCACCGGGGCGATCCGGCGCCGGAGAGGCCTCTGGCGCGCCCCCACGTGCGGCGTCGGCCGCCGCGTACAGCTCGTCGGGCCGTACGCCGCCGAAGGCCGCGACCAGATGGCCGTCGGGCCGCACCAGCAGCACCGAGTGCGCCGACGCCCCGGGATAGCTCTCCGTGACCAGCAGCTCGGCCGGCGACGGCAGGGCCGCGACGGCTTCGGCGAGCCGCGGCATCACGCCCGCGGTCAGCCAGTGCCGCCGGTCCCACACACCCGTCCCCGGCGCGACCAGCACCACCAGCACCCTGCCCCTGCCGAGCCGGTCCCGTAGCCGCACGGTCATGCCGTCGGGCGCCGTCACGAGCACGTCGTCGACGGGCGCCCCCGTCCGGGTGTCGACCGTCGCGTGCGCCTCGGCGTACGGAGGTGCGAGAGGGGAGTGCGGGTACGCGGGGGGCGCGCCCATCGGCCCCTGCCCCAGATGCCCGTCGGCGAGGAGAGTGTCATGGCCGCGTGCGGTACCAGGAAGATACGTACGCAGACCGCCGCCGCCGCGAAGTATCGTCAGCGACTGATCGGCCGCGCGCAGCCGCGCGGCGACGGCGGTACGGCGTTCCGCCTGATAGCTGTCGAGCAGCGTATCCGACGCCCCGTGGTGCCAGGCGTGCGCCAGCTTCCAGCCCAGATTGTCGGCGTCCCGCAGTCCCTCGTCGAGGCCCTGAGTGCCGAGCGCGCCCAGCAGGTGCGCGGCGTCCCCCGCGAGGAAGGCCCGGCCGACGCGCCAGCGCCGCGCGAGCCGGTGGTGCAGCGTGTACACGCCGGTGTCGAGCAGGTCGTAGGGCGGAGTGTCGCCGCACCAGCCGGTCAGGGTGTCCCGTACCCGCGCCACCAGCGCCTCCGGCGTGACCAGTTCGCCCCGGGCGGGCAGCAGCCAGTCCAGCCGCCACACGCCGTCCGTGAGCGGCCTCGCGGACACCTCCTGGCCCCCGCTCCGCCACGGCGGCTGACGGTGCAGCACGGCCTCGCCGGGCCAGGGCAGTTCGACGCGGAGTGCGGCGACCGCGTGCCGCTCCACCGCCGTACGGCCCGGGAAACGGACACCCAGGAGCTTGCGGACGGTGGACCTGGCGCCGTCGCAGCCCACCACATGACTTCCGCGCCACCAGGTCGCGCCGGGGCCGCGCGTGTGCACCGTGACGCCACGGGCGTCCTGCTCCAGCGAGTCGAGCCTGCTGTCCGGCACCAGCCGTACGAGGTCGTGGCGGGCGACGGCGTCCCTCAGACCGCGCGTGAGGGCATGCTGCGGGAGGTGTAACGGCGACGGGAGAGACGGACCGCCACGTTCCGCGCCGTCGCCGTCCGGACCACTGGTCCCACTGGCACCACCGGACTCGGCGGCATCACCGAGCCGTAGCTGCCGCATCTGCTGCTTGCGCCGCAACTGTCGCCAACCGACCCACCGGGCGCCTTCGTCACGGAGCGTGGAGCAGCCCAGCCGTACCATCAGAGCGGCAGTGTCGGGCCGCAGAACCGCCGTACGGGCCGGTCGCGGATCGTCCTTGCCGGCCCCCTCGTCCAGCACGACGGCGGGAACGCCCTGAGTGGCGAGACAGAGGGAGAGCGCGAGCCCCACGGGGCCCGCGCCGACGACGATCACCGGGTCCACGGCGCGACCTCTCCGGCCCGTACGGTCATGCGGCGAATGGCGGTTGGAACCCGCAGAGCGATCACAGAACGTATGCAACCTACTGCGGGTGCCCCCGTCAAGTGACGGGGGCAGCGACGCCGCGCGCCGCTGCCCCCGTCGGGTCGGTGGCCCCGTCCCCGGGGCCGTCGTGGCTAGCCGCCCCCGCCACCCGTATCGCCGGTGGCGCGGTCCGTCTTGCTCATCGGGCCCAGCCCCGCCGGCGTACCCGTGGCACCAAGATCGTCCATGGTCGCGCCCGTCAGGACGGCCCCGGTGCTCCTCTTCGCACGGCGCAGCCGCTTCTCCAGCCAGGACGCGAACGTCGTAAGGAGGAGATTCAGCAGGATGAAGATCACCGCGACGACGATGAAGCTCGGGATGACGTTGCCGTAGTTCGCGGCCAGCGTCTTGCGGGCACTCAGCAACTCGGTGAAGCTGAGCAGCGCGCCGCCGAGCGCCGTGTCCTTCACGATGACCACGAGCTGGCTCACCAGCGCGGGCAGCATCGCGGTGACCGACTGCGGCAGCAGGATCGCGCGCATCGTCTGGCCCTTGCGCAGACCGATCGCCTTGGCGGCCTCCGTCTGCCCCTTGGGCAGCGACAGGATGCCCGCGCGGACGACCTCCGCCAGCACGGACGCGTTGTACAGCACGAGGCCCGTGACGACCGCGTACAGCGGACGCGTGTCCGTGCTGATGTCGGTGTACTCCGCGTACAGCTGGTTCGCGAACACCATCAGGATCAGCACGGGGATGGCGCGGAAGAACTCGACGACCACACCGGCCGGAGCCCTGACCCACCGGTGGTCGGAGAGCCGCGCGATACCGAAGAGGACTCCCAGCGGCAGCGCGATGACCAGCGCGAGTCCCGCGGCCTTGAGGGTGTTGACGAGGCCCGGCAGCAGATACGTCGTCCACGCCTGCGACTCGGTGAAGGGGCTCCACTTCGCCCACTCCAGCTGCCCCTTGTCCGACATGGCGGAGTAGATCCACCACACGCCCAGGGCCAGGACGACCAGGAACAGCACCGAGTAGACGATGTTGCGCCGCTTGGCGCCGGGACCCGGCGCGTCGTACAGAACGGAAGTCATCGCTTCACCGCCACTCGCTTGCCGAGCCAGCCGAGGATGAGGCCGGTCGGCAGTGTCAGGACCACGAACCCGAAGGCGAAGATCGCCGAGATGAGGATCAGCTGCGACTCGTTCTCGATCATCTCCTTCATCAGGAGGGCCGCTTCGGCCACACCGATGGCCGCGGCCACCGTCGTGTTCTTCGTCAGGGCGATCAGCACGTTCGTGAGCGGCCCGATGACGGAGCGGAACGCCTGCGGAAGAACGATGAGGGACAGGACCTGGGTGAAGTTCAGCCCGATGGCCCGCGCCGCCTCCGCCTGCCCGACAGGCACCGTGTTGATGCCGGACCGGATGGCCTCACAGACGAACGCGGCCGTATAGGCGGTCAGTCCGAGAATGGCCAGCCGGAAACTCAGCGCGTCGAAGTCGTCCGCCGCGCCGAGCGTGATGCCGAAGACGTCGGCGAGACCGAGGGAGGCGAAGACGATGATCACGGTGAGGGGAATGTTCCGCACCACGTTCACGTAGACCGTGGCGAAACCGCGCATCAGCGGAACCGGGCTCACCCGCATCGCCGCAAGTATGGTGCCCAGGACGAGGGAGCCGATACCGGAGAAAACGGCGAGCTTCACCGTGACCCAGAACGCCCCTAGCAGGTCGTAACCTTCAAGAAAGTCGAACACGATCTCCCGCGCTCTCGCGTTTGTTGATGGCGTGGCGCGCCACCCTCACGGGGCGGCGCGCCACATCTGCGCCGAATGAGCCGAACGGAACCGGCGGCCCGCTGATTCAGCTGACGATGTTGCCGATCTTCGGGGCGGGCTCGTTCTTGTAGTCGGCCGGACCGAAGTTGTCCGCCACGGCCTTCTCCCAGGCGCCGTCCGAAACCATCTTCTCCAGGGCGGCGTTGATGTCGTCGACGAGCTTGGTGTCGCCCTTCTTGACGCCGATGCCGTAGTTCTCGTTGCTCAGGCTGAGACCGGCGAGCTTGAACTTGCCCTTGTTCTGGTCCTGCGAGGCGTAACCGGCGAGGATCGAGTCGTCCGTGGTCAGCGCGTCGACGGCGCCGCTGGCCAGTCCGTCGATGCACTCCGAGTACGTGGCGTTCTGCTTCAACTGGGCCTTCGGCGCGAAGTCGTTCTTCACGTTCTGCGCGGACGTGGAGCCCGTCACGGAACAGAGCTTCTTGCCGTTGAGGTCCGCGCCCTTGGTGATGTTGTCGTCGGCGCGGATCAGCAGGTCCTGGTGGGCGAGCAGATACGGGCCGGCGAAGTCGACCTTCTGCTTGCGCTCGTCGTTGATCGAGTAGGAGGCCGCGATGAACTTCACGTCACCGCGCTCGAGCGCGGTCTCACGGTCGGCGCTCGGGGTCTCCTTCCACTCGATGTCCTTCGCCTCGTAGCCGAGCTCCTTCGCGACATACGTCGCGACGTCGACGTCGAAGCCCGTGAAGGAACCGTCGGGCGTCTTCAGACCGATACCGGGCTGGTCGAACTTGATACCGACGGTGATCTTCTTGCCACCGCCGTCGCCCTCGCTCGAGGAGTCGCTGTCGCCGGAACCACACGCGGTCGCGGTCAGGGAAAGGGCCAGCACGGAGGCGGCAACAGCACTTGCTTTACGGAGATTCATGGTCAACATCCTTCGTTGTCTCGAAAGTTACGGGCAGCTCAGTGGTGCAGGATCTTCGACAGGAAGTCCTTGGCGCGGTCGCTGCGAGGATTGGTGAAGAACTGCTCCGGCGTCGCCTCTTCGACGATCTGGCCGTCCGCCATGAAGACGACCCGATTCGCGGCGGACCGCGCGAAGCCCATCTCGTGGGTCACCACGACCATGGTCATACCGTCACGTGCGAGCTGCTGCATGACTTCGAGCACCTCGTTGATCATTTCCGGGTCGAGCGCCGAGGTCGGCTCGTCGAAGAGCATCACCTTGGGCTCCATGGCCAGCGCGCGGGCGATCGCCACACGCTGCTGCTGGCCACCGGAGAGCTGCGCGGGATACTTGTCCGCCTGGTTGGCCACACCCACGCGGTCCAGCAGGGTCCGTGCGAACTCGTCCGCGGCCCGCTTGTCCTTCTTGCGGACCTTGATCTGTCCCAGAGTGACGTTCTCCAGAACCGTCTTGTGCGCGAAGAGGTTGAAGGACTGGAAGACCATGCCGACGTCGGCGCGCAGCCGGGCAAGCTCCTTGCCCTCGGCCGGCAGCGGCTTCCCGTCGAGCGAAATACTGCCGGAGTCGATCGGCTCCAGACGGTTGATGGCGCGGCACAGTGTGGACTTGCCGGACCCCGAGGGCCCGATCACGACGACGACCTCGCCACGGGCGATGGTCAGATCGATGTCCTGGAGCACATGCAGCGCGCCGAAGTGCTTGTTGACGTTGCTCAGCACGACCAGGTCGCCCGACGCCGGCCTGGCGTCCTCGGTGTCCTTGGTCACTGAAACTCCGCTCATCGGCTTCTTGCTCCGTCCTCCTCGGTTGGGAGGACCTTAGTCACGCACTGCGACCAGCGTCATTACATCTGAGGGGAAATTGAGCATAACGATCCGGCCGCAACCGGACACTCCGTGTGAAGAGGGCCGGTTCGGCGTACCGGGTGGGTAACGGAAACCGTCCCTTAACGGGAAGTGACTTGACTGGTGCGGCAGCGATGGGCGTGGATGCCCTGGTACGTACTGTGACCGCCGCACCACTGAGGAGGGCCATGAGGCTGCTGCTCGTCGAGGACGACGACCATGTCGCCGCGGCCCTCGCCGCGGTACTGGCCAGACACGGATTCGACGTCACGCACGCGCGCAGCGGCGAAGAGGCACTCCAGGCCCTGCTCCCGGTGACCGACGGGACGAAGTCTCCTTACGGAGTCGTCCTCCTCGACCTCGGCCTGCCCGACCAGGACGGCTACGCGGTCTGCGGCAAGATCCGCAAGCTCTGCTCGACACCGGTGATCATGGTGACGGCGCGCGCCGACGTCCGCTCCCGCATCCACGGGCTGAACCTCGGCGCGGACGACTACGTGACCAAGCCGTACGACACCGGTGAACTGCTCGCCCGTATCCACGCCGTGAGCCGCCGCAGCGTGGGCGGCGAGGAGACCGGACAGGGCGGCGGGGACTCCCTGCGGCTCGGACCGGTCACCATCGAACTCTCCACCCGCCGCGTCACCGTGGACGACGCCCCGATCCAGCTGACCCGCAAGGAGTTCGACCTGCTCGCGCTGCTCGCACAGCGCCCGGGCGTCGTCTTCCGGCGGGAACAGATCATCAGCGAGGTCTGGCGCACCAGTTGGGAAGGGACCGGACGCACACTCGAAGTGCACGTGGCGTCCCTGCGCTCCAAGCTCCGGATGCCGGCGCTGATCGAGACCGTGCGCGGCGTCGGCTACCGCCTCGTCGCCCCCACCGCCCACCAAGGACCGTAGTACCCGGTGAGTACCCGACTTCTACCGCTGCTCATCGTCCTCATGGCGGGCGTGCTCCTCGCGCTCGGCTTCCCGCTCGCCGTGAGTCTCGCCGCGGCGCAGCAGCAGGGCGTGGTCGTCGACCGGATCGACGACACGGCGCGCGTCGCCGCGCTCGCCCAGTTCGTCAGCGAGGGCGACGTGTCCGGCGCCGGGACCGGCACGGGCACCCGATCCGACGAGCGCGGATCCATGCTGGAGGAGGAACTCAAGCGCTACCACGAGGTGTACGGCATCCGCGCCGGGGTCTTCTACCGCGACGGAGAAGCCATGGCGCGGGCCCCCGAGGACTGGACGGTGCCCCGGACCGGAGAGGGCCGCCTGGCCTTCCAGGAGGCCCTCCTCGGGCGGCGCAGCGACGATCCCCAGCAGGTCTGGCCTTGGCAGACACACGGGCGGCTTATCGTCGCGTCGCCGGTGGTACGCGACGGGGACGTCGTCGCCGTCGTCGTGACCGACTCACCCACCGGACAGATGCGTTCGCGGACCTTCCAGGGCTGGCTGTACATCGCCGCCGGCGAAGCAGCCGCCATGCTGCTCGCCGTCGGGGCGGCGATCCGTCTCACCGGCTGGGTGCTGCGCCCCGTACGCGTCCTGGACGCCGCCACCCACGACATCGCCACCGGGCGCATGAAGTCACGCGTCGCCGCCGCCGGAGGCCCGCCGGAACTACGACGGCTCGCCGACTCCTTCAACGAGATGGCCGACAACGTCGAGGACGTCCTCGAACAGCAGCGCGCCTTCGTCGCCGACGCCTCCCACCAACTGCGCAACCCGCTCGCCGCCCTCCTGCTGAGGATCGAACTGCTCGCCCTCGAACTGCCCGCCGGGAACGAGGAGATCGCCTCCGTCCGTACGGAGGGCAAGCGCCTCGGGCAGGTCCTCGACGATCTGCTGGACCTGGCGCTGGCCGAACACGCCGCCGCCGATCTGCGGCTCACCGACGTCGGCGCCCTGGCGTCCGAGCGCGTGGCGGCGTGGCGCGCGTACGCGGAGGAGAGGGGCGTCCGGCTGACCGAGAGCACCGGCGCCGTCACCGGCTGGGCGGACCCGGTCGCGCTCTCCAGCGCCCTCGACGCGGTCGTGGACAACGCCCTGAAGTTCACGCCCGAGGGCGGCGAGGTGGACGTGCGGGTCGCACGAGGCGGCAGCGACCGCACCACCATCACCGTCACCGACGGCGGCCCCGGACTGTCCGACGACGAGATGGACCGGATCGGCGACCGGTTCTGGCGCAGCAACCGCCACCAGAACGTCAAGGGATCAGGTCTCGGGCTGTCCATCTCACGGGCGCTGCTCACGGCGGGCGGCGGGACGATCGCGTACGAACACGGGGACCCGCGCGGGCTGCGGGTGACGCTCACCGTCCCGAGGTCGTCACCGGGCTCCTCCTAGAAGGACGGCTCCCGGGCGTCGCCTCTTCAGGAAGAGCGACCCGGTTTTCAGGAAGAGCACCCGGCGGACCCGTAGCGCCGCCGTACGGGACGGACCTACGGCTTGACCGACTGGTAGTAGCGCAGCGCGCCCTCGTGCAGTCGCAGCGGATCGGTGTAGATCGCCGTCCGCAGATCCACGAGCTGCGCCGGGTGGACCTTCTTGCCTATCCGGTCGCGGCTCTTGATCACGGTGCGGGTGAAACCCTCGGTCAGCGCGGGGTCGATCCGGTCCGTGGTCACCAGCAGGTTCGCCACGGCCACCGTGGGCACCGCCGTACCGTCCTGCGCCTTCTCGTACGCGTCGGCAGGCATCACCGCGGAGCGGTAGTAGCGGGTCGCCACCGGGGCCGTGTCGTGCAGCTTGTCGACGAGGGCGTCGTCGAGGGGCACCAGCCGTATGTCGAAGCGCTCCGACAACTGCTGGACGGAGGCGGTGGGCAGCCCGCCCGACCAGAAGAACGCGTCCAGGCCGCCCGACTCCAGACGGCCCGGCATGGTGTCGATGCCCGCCGATACAGCCGTCACGTCCTTCGTGGGATGCAGCCCGGCGGCGGCCAGCAGACGGTCGGCGATCAGCCGCACCCCCGAACCCTCCTGCCCGACACCCACCCGCTTGCCCCGCAGGTCCCGCGCGGACTCGATGTCCGACTCCTTCGCCACGATCAGCTGTACGTAGTCGTCGTAGAGCCGCGCGCAGCCCCGCAGCCGGTCGGCACCCGGCCCGTTGTCCCGCTGGTACTTGGCGACCGCGTCGGCCGTGGCGATGGTGAAGTCGGCCTTCCCGGTGGCCACGCGCGAGAGGTTCTCCTGCGACCCCTCGCTGGTCAGCAGCCCTATCGACACGTTGGGCAGATCCTTGGCGAGATCCTCCTTCAGGAGGTCCCCGTAGCGCTGGTAGACCCCGCTCGTCACGCCCGTACTGAACTTGAGGGACCCGCTCGGTGTCTTCCCCCCGAGAGGCACCAGCCACCACGCCAGCAGCCCGGCCACCACCAGGGCGGCCACGCCTCCTACGAAGGCGGTGCGACGGCTCATACGGGGCGGAAGGGGGAACATGCGGTGATCCTGCCAGTTCACGCACCGTGAAGACCAGGCCTTGCCTCCACGGGCTTGGGTCCGCCGCGGCCGGCCGGCCCATCGGCGGCGTCCCGGGAGAAGCGGATGGCGCGGAACGACTGTTCCACGCCACTCGTCCGGCGGTCGGAAGGCCCCGGGACGAGAGGACTGCGCCCCGGTCCCACGTCCTTCGCAGATCCGGGGGACCGGGTTGACCAGCGCCTCAGACCTCCCCAGGCCCGGCGCTGGGCGCAGCCCAGAGCCATTACCCCCGACTCCGGCGGTCAAACCATCCGCTGCCCGACCGGCTTGATCCGGCCCGTCCCCGCCGCCTCCGTACGGACGTCAGACGCGCTCCTCCCACGCCTGACTGCGCGCGTAGTGGTTGTCGTACCTCTCCGAGGAGTCCTTGATGTCCTGCACGGTCGCCCCACCGTCGTGGACGCGGCCGAGCAGCCGGTAGTAGTCGAACCGGTCCATGCCCGGCGTGAAGCCGACCAGGACCTCCGCGGTCGCGTCCGGGGCCGGCGCGAAAGCATGCGGCGTGTGCGGCGGCACAGCGAGGAAATCGCCCTTCCCCAGGGTCAGTACCTCCTCACCCACCAGCACCTGGAGCGTGCCGTCGACGACGAAGAAGAACTCGGTGGCACGGGTGTGGAAGTGCACGGGCGCCCCCGCCGCACCCTTCTCGAAGCGGGCCGTGTTGACGGTGAGCGCGCCGCCCGTGGTGTCCGAGTCGGCGAACAGCGTGATCACGCTGCCAGGTGCGTCGGCAAGGGCCTCGGCGGCGCCGCCGCGGGTCAGAAGCGGCTGGTGGGTGCGGGGTACGGAGTTCGTCGTCCTGTTCATGAAGACGAATCTAGGGCTCATGGTGACTGCCCGAAGGGGGCATTCGGTGAATGAATCAATGGGTCAATCGACACCGTCCCCGAAGGGGCCGAGGCGGTCGAAACGCCGTGGCCGATACGCCGGTGACACAGGGGAATCGCCGGGCTCACCGTTCCACTGGCGGGCCCACCTCGGGCACCCCCTTACCCTGGACGGGTGACAAACAGCAGTGACCGGGCCGCGGCAGTGGACGAAGTGGGCGTTGACCGGACCTACGAGGTGCGCACCTACGGGTGCCAGATGAACGTCCACGACTCCGAGCGATTGTCCGGTCTGCTGGAGGACGCCGGCTATGTCCGCGCCCCCGCGGGCGCCGACGGCGACGCCGACGTCGTCGTCTTCAACACCTGCGCCGTACGCGAGAACGCCGACAACAAGCTGTACGGCAACCTCGGCCGGCTCGCCCCGATGAAGACCCGCCGCCCCGGCATGCAGATCGCGGTCGGCGGCTGCCTCGCCCAGAAGGACCGCGACACCATCGTCAAGAGGGCGCCCTGGGTCGACGTCGTCTTCGGTACGCACAACATCGGCAAACTCCCCGTACTGCTGGAGCGCGCCCGCGTACAGGAAGAGGCGCAGATCGAGATCGCCGAGTCGCTGGAGGCGTTCCCGTCCACACTGCCGACCCGCCGCGAGTCCGCCTACGCCGCGTGGGTCTCCATCTCCGTGGGCTGCAACAACACCTGCACCTTCTGCATCGTCCCGGCCCTGCGCGGCAAGGAGAAGGACCGCCGCCCCGGTGACGTACTCGCCGAGGTCGAGGCACTCGTCGCCGAAGGCGTCTCGGAGATCACGCTCCTGGGCCAGAACGTCAACGCGTACGGCTCCGACATGGGCGACCGCGAGGCCTTCTCCAAGCTCCTGCGGGCCTGCGGGCAGATCGAGGGCCTGGAGCGCGTCCGCTTCACCTCACCGCACCCGCGCGACTTCACCGACGACGTCATCTCCGCGATGGCCCAGACGCCCAACGTCATGCCGCAGTTGCACATGCCGCTCCAGTCAGGCTCGGACACCGTCCTCAGGGCGATGCGCCGCTCCTACCGGCAGGAGCGGTTCCTCGGCATCATCGACAAGGTCCGCGCGGCCATCCCGCACGCCGCCATCTCCACCGACATCATCGTGGGCTTCCCCGGCGAGACCGAGGAGGACTTCCAGCAGACGATGCACACGGTGCGCCGGGCGCGCTTCGCGAACGCCTTCACCTTCCAGTACTCCAAGCGCCCCGGAACGCCCGCGGCCGACATGGACGGGCAGATTCCCAAGGAGGTCGTGCAGGAGCGCTACCTGCGCCTCGTCGCCCTCCAGGAGGAGATCTCCTGGGACGAGAACAAGGCGCAGATCGGCCGCACCCTCGACGTCATGGTCGCCGAGGGCGAGGGCCGCAAGGACGGAGCCACCCGCCGCCTCTCCGGCCGCGCGCCGGACAACCGGCTGGTGCACTTCACCGCGCCCGACCAGGAGGTTCGTCCGGGCGACGTGGTGACCGTCGACATCACCTACGCGGCCCCGCACCATCTGCTCGCCGAGGGGCCGACGACGCGGATTCGGCGCACCCGTGCCGGAGACGCCTGGGAGAGGCGCAACGCCGCCCCGCCCGAGCCCGCGGCTGTACTGCTCGGTCTGCCGTCGATCGGCGTCCCGCCGCCGCTGCCCGCGGCGACCGGCGGCTGCTCGGCGGTGTGACGCCCGCTGCACGCTGTGACGTGCCGGTCGACGACCGGCGGGACACCGACGGGCCGAGGCCGCACATGCCCGTGACCTAGTCTGCGCAGCATGCTCGTATCCGCGGCCGTGTGCCCCTGTCCGCCCCTGCTCGTCCCCGCCGTCGCCGCCGGTGCCGCTCCGGAACTCGACACCGCGCGCGACGCGTGCGCCGACGCCCTCGGCGTGCTCGCCGCCTCCAGGCCCGACCGGCTGGTCGTCGTCGGACCGGCGGCGGGCACGACGGACCTGGTGACGTACCCACAGGGTGCGCACGGCTCCTTCCGTGGCTACGGGGTGGCCGTCGACGTCACGCTCGACGGCCGGCCGCCCAGGCCCGAGGACCGCGACGGTCGATCCGGCGCCGAACTGCCGCCCTCGCTGGCCGTCGCCGCCTGGCTGCTCGCGCACGTCTCCTGGACCGCCTCGCCGATCCAGGGACTCGCCGTCCGGGAACCTCTCGACGCCGGCCGGTGTATCAAGAGCGGCAAGGACATCACGACGGGCGAGGGGCGGGTGGCACTGCTGGTGATGGGCGACGCCAGCGCGTGCCGTTCGCTCAAGGCGCCCGGATATCTCGACGAGCGCGCCGCGGCCTTCGACGCCGAGGTCGCAGGCGCGCTCGGCTCGGCGGACGTGACGGCGCTCGCCGCGCTGGACGAGTCGCTGGCGACCGACCTGCAGGCGGCGGGACGCGCCGGCTGGCAGGTTCTCGCGGGCGCGGCGGAGGGAGCGTCTCTCGGCGGCGCGCTGCTGTACGACGACGCGCCGTACGGCGTGGGCTACCTGGTGGCGGCCTGGTCGTAGCGGGCAGAGGGGGCGGGGTGGGGAGGGGGGAGGGGTCCCAAGCCCCGCAGCTCGCTGATGTTGGCGCCTGATGCCTGATGCCTCATGCCTGACGGCGGGGGCGAAGCGCTGAAAAGGCGCTTCGCCCCCGCCGTCAGGCATCAGGACCTGCCGTCGTCGGCCCTTGTCAGCCCTCGTCGGCCGTTCGCCGGGCTCAGGAAGCCGGCGGCGGGGAGGAGGGCGGGGTTGTGGTGCCGCCGCTCTGGCCGCCGTCCTTGCCTTCCTTCTGGGAAATCCGCTCCAAGGCGTCCTTGGCCTTTCCGGTCCCGGACTCGATCTTGTCGCTGTACTTGCCCTTGGTCTTCTGGTCGACCGTCTTCGCGGCCTTGTCCAGGCCCTCGCCGATCTTCCCCCCGTGCTGCTGCGCGAGGTCGGAGACTTTGTCCTTGGCGGGGGACAGCTTGGACTTCAGTGAGTCAAGGAAGCTCATGGGTCACCTTCCCTCGGGCCCCGGTGAGGGGCGATCGGCTCTGTGCCGACTGTGCGCGGGCGCCATCGCCGACTCCGTGGTCGGAAGCTTCGTCGACGGTCTGCTGCTTCGGGATGTCGACACCGTCGGCAGCTTTCGTGCCGCCGTCGCCGTTGCCTTCACCGTCGCTTCCGCTGTCCGCAACCGTATCCGGTACGGCATGGGAGGCATCGGGGGCGGGGGTTTCGTCCTCGTCGGCCTCGGCCGCCGTGAACGCCGACCCGGCCCCCTCCACCGTCCGCTTGGACTTCCAGCGAAGTCAGGCGAAAACGCCCATATCAACTCCATATGCTACTCGTGTGGGCGAAATTCCGCGTCGCCCACAGCGTCCCCCTCACGGCGTCCATGGGCGCCGCCCGCACACCGGCGGCCGGAATCCCGCAACGGCGAACGACCCGGACAGGGGCCGTCACATAACTCGTTCGGGAACCGGTCACCAGGTTTGCGAGACTGGGGCCGTGAGTACCGCAGCGCCCGCACCGCGGGTCATCGCCGTCGTCGGCCCCACCGCGGCCGGCAAGTCCGACCTGGGCGTCCATCTCGCCCGGCAACTCGACGGTGAGGTCGTCAACGCAGACTCCATGCAGCTCTACCGCGGGATGGACATCGGTACCGCCAAGCTGACGACCGAGGAGCGCCGCGGGGTCCCGCACCACCTCCTCGACATCTGGGACGTCGCCGAGGCGGCCAACGTCGCCGAGTACCAGCGGCTGGCCAGGATCGAGATCGACCGGCTCCTCGCCGCGGGCCGTACCCCCGTCCTCGTCGGCGGCTCCGGCCTCTACGTACGGGGCGCCATCGACGCCCTCGACTTCCCCGGCACCGACCCCGAGGTGCGCGCCCGGCTGGAGGACGAGCTGAAGCTGCGCGGCTCCGGCGCCCTGCACGCCCGGCTGGCCGCCGCCGATCCGCCTGCGGGCCGCGCGATCCTCCCCAGCAACGGCCGCCGCATCGTCCGGGCCCTTGAGGTGTTCGAGATCACCGGTAAGCCGTTCACGGCCAATCTGCCCGGTCACGACGCCGTGTACGAGACGGTGCAGATCGGCGTCGACGTGGAACGCCCCGAACTCGACGAGCGCATCGCGCTGCGCGTCGACCGTATGTGGGAGGCCGGCCTCGTGGACGAGGTGCGCGAGTTGGAGGCGCGCGGCCTGCGTGAGGGGCGTACGGCCTCGCGCGCGCTCGGCTACCAGCAGGTACTCGCGGCCCTCGCCGGCGACTGCACCGAGGACCAGGCGCGCACCGAGACCGTACGCGCCACCAAACGCTTCGCGCGCCGCCAGGACTCGTGGTTCCGCCGCGACCCCCGTGTCCACTGGCTGAGCGGCGCGGCCGAGGACCGGGAGGAACTCCCGCACCTCGCGCTGACGTTGGTCGAACGAGCGGTCACAGCCTGATCACGTGATGGCATCGGGACGCTCAGGCCGTCAATCCGGTGCCCGGGGCCGTGCCATCATCGAGCATCGATCGACCCGTGGAGTCCGAGTTGGGAGGGCGCGTGGCGATGGAGGCCGGCCCTCGCAACACAGATGAGGGGACTCAGGATCCGCAGGAAGAAGCCCCGCGGTTGAGTCCCGACGGACCCGACGACGAAGACACGGTGACTCCCGAGGTGGAGGTCGAGCTGCGTCCGCAGCGACGCCTGCGGATCTGGCAGCTCGCTCCCATCGTGATGCTCGCCGCCATCGGCTCACTGATGTTCGCCTTCCCGCTGGCTTTCGGTACGGGTGACGGCGGCGCCGTCGTCGCGATGCTCGGCCTGCTGATCAGCTGCTGCGCCGCGGGCTGGGGCATGATGGCCGCCCGCCGCGTCGGCCACACCTGGCCCGGTCTGTCGGCCCGCGGATCGGGCGAGCGCCCGGACTGGCGCGTCCTCGCGCTGTACGTGGGCGCGGGCGTCGCCCTCGTCGCCCTCGCCGTCTGGCGGGTCGCCCGACTCCGCTGACCGGGCGCGCCGCCTTCCGCGTCCGCACTGTCGGTCCCATCTCGTACGATTGACGCGTGAGTACCTACCACCCCGCCGCGCAGCCGTCACCGATCCCGTTCCTCAAGGGGCACGGGACCGAGAACGACTTCGTGATCATTCCCGACCCGGACAACGCGGTCGCCCTGTCCGCCGCCGCCGTGGCGAAGCTCTGCGACCGCCGCGCCGGTATCGGTGGCGACGGTCTGCTGCACGTCGTACGGTCCGCCGAGCACCCCGAGGCGCGGTCCATGGCCGACCGGGCCGAATGGTTCATGGACTACCGCAACGCGGACGGTTCGGTCGCCGAGATGTGCGGCAACGGGGTGCGGGTCTTCGCGCGGTATCTGCGGCGCGCCGGTCTCGTTGACGCGGGCGATCTCGCCGTCGCCACCCGTGGCGGCGTGAAGGAGGTTCACATCGCCAAGTCCCTTGAGACGGGCGGTGGAACGGCCGATCCGGAAGACGTGACGGTCCGGATGGGACGAGCCGCCCTCCCCGAAGGGGATGTCAGTGTCGTGGTGGGGGAGCGTGGTTGGCCCGCCCGTGATGTCAACATGGGCAATCCGCACGCCGTCGCCTTCGTCGACGACCTCGACCACGCGGGGAATCTGTTCACCGCGCCGCCCGTCAGCCCCGCCTCGGCCTATCCGGACGGCGTGAACGTCGAATTCGTCGTCGGGCGCGGCCCGCGCCATGTCGCCATGCGCGTCCATGAACGCGGCTCGGGCGAGACGCGGTCCTGCGGTACGGGCGCGTGCGCCGTCGCCGTCGCCGCGGCCCGCCGGGACGGCATCGACCCCGCCGTGACCGGTGAGCCCGTCACGTACACGGTCGACCTGCCCGGCGGACGGCTCGTCATCACCGAACGCCCCGACGGCGAGATCGAGATGACCGGCCCGGCCGTGATCGTGGCGGAGGGGCTGCTCGACGGCGAGTGGGCGGAGTTGCTCGACACGCTCTGAAGTCCTCGGCACCCGGCGGCAGATTCGCTCGAATGGGTGATCCGGTTCACGCTGGGGGAGAGGTGGACCGAGGCACGTGGTGGGGTCGGTAGCATCAAGCACCGGCCGGGAGGGCGCTCCTGTCCCTCCCACCGCCGGTCGGAGCTGCCGGAGGTGCCCCATGAGCGCAGAGGCCACGAGCCCTGGTGCCCGGAGCCGCAGGCGCGGCCGTACCAGTATCGACCTCCGTCGGCTCGGCAAAGCCGCGTTACTGGGGCCCGCTTCCAGGGACCGGCTGCCGGACGCGATCGGCCATGTGGCCGACGCCCACCGCGCGCACCATCCCGACGCGGACCTTCTCGTGCTGGGCAAGGCGTACGTGCTCGCCGAGACGTCGCACCGCGGGCAGTTCCGCAAGAGCGGCGAGCCCTACATCACGCATCCGCTCGCGGTGACCCTGATCCTCGCCGAACTCGGCGCCGAGACCACGACGTTGACGGCGTCGCTCCTGCACGACACCGTCGAGGACACGGATGTGACGCTCGATCAGGTTCGCGCGGAGTTCGGCGACGAGGTCTGCTATCTGGTCGACGGTGTGACGAAGCTGGAGAAGGTCGACTACGGGGCCGCCGCCGAGCCCGAGACCTTCCGCAAGATGCTCGTCGCCACCGGCAACGATGTCCGGGTGATGTCGATCAAACTCGCCGACCGGCTGCACAACATGCGCACCCTCGGTGTGATGCGGCCGGAGAAGCAGGAACGCATCGCCAAGGTCACCCACGACGTCCTCATCCCGCTGGCCGAACGTCTCGGCGTGCAGGCGCTCAAGACCGAGCTGGAGGACCTGGTGTTCGCCATCCTCCAGCCGGAGGAGTACGAGCGCACCCGCACCGTCATCGCGGACAGGGCAGGCGCCGGGCCGAGTCTGGACCTGGTCGCCGAGGATGTGCGGCGGACGGTTCGTGAGGCCGACATCACGGCCGAAGTCGTCATCAGGCCGCGGCACTTCCTCTCCGTGCACCGTGCCCGCCTGAAACGCGGCGAGATGCGGGGCACGGACTTCGGCCGCCTTCTGGTCCTGGTCGGGGAGGACGCCGACTGTTACGCCGTGCTGGGGGAGTTGCACACCTGTTTCACTCCGGTGATCTCCGAGTTCAAGGACTTCATCGCCGCCCCGAAGTACAACCTGTACCAGTCGCTGCACACGGCGGTCGCGGGCCCCGGCGGGGCGGTCGTCGAAGTCCTCATCCGTACGCACCAGATGCACAAGGTCGCCGAGGCCGGTGTGGTCGCGCTGGGCAATCCGTACGCGCCCGTCGACGGTGCGGAACCGGCCGACGGCGAACGCACCGACCCGACCAGGCCCGGCTGGCTCTCCCGCCTCCTGGAGTGGCAGGAGTCGGCGACCGATCCGGACACGTTCTGGACGACGCTGCGCGCCGATCTCGCCCAGGACCGGGAGATCAGCGTGTTCCTCGCAGACGGGGGCATGCTCGGCCTGCCCGCCGGCGCGACATGTGTGGACGCGGCGTACGCGCAGTACGGCGACGGCGCGCACGGCTGCATCGGCGCGCGCGTCAACGGCCGTCTGGCGACGCTGAGTACGGTCCTGGTCGACGGCGACACGGTGCAACTGCTGCTGGCTCACAGCCCCGCCCAGGAGCCCCGGAACGGCCGGGACGGGGACGGCGACGGGAGCGGCACGGGAAAGGCCGGGAGCACCGGCGGCCCCGGGGACGTCGAGGGCACTCCCGGCGGTGGGCGCGGCCAGGACCCGCAGGGCACGGCGGACCCGGCGCACGGCCGGCATCAGGACACCGCCCCCGGCCCCTCTCCCGAGTGGCTGGACCACGCCCGTACGCCCGCCGCGCGCATCGCGATCGCCGGCTGGCTCGCCGCGAATCCGGAGAGCCTGAAGGTGGCCGAGGCGCCGCCCCGTACGCCCGGCGCCGTCACGGCGGGGCGGCGCGGCGTGGCCAATGTGGTTGTGGACGTGCCCGAGGCGACCGTACGGCTGGCCGGCTGCTGCACCCCCGTCCCGCCCGACGCCGTCACCGGCTTCACGGTCCGGGGCGGCGCCGTCACCGTGCACCGCGCGGAGTGTCCCGCCGTCGGCAGGATGACCGCGCTCGGCCGCCCGCCGCTCACGGTGCGCTGGGGCGACGAGGCGGAGTGCCGGGTCACGCTGTACGCGGAGTCCTTCGGCCGGCCCCGGCTGCTCGCCGATCTCACCGAGGCCATCGCCACGGCGGGCGCGGCGATCGTGTCGGCCAACGTGGAGCCGCCGAGCGAGCAGCGGGTACGGCACACGTACACGCTCCAACTGCCCGACGCGGCGGGGCTCCCCGGCCTGATGCGCGCCATGCGGGACGTGCCCGGGGTGTTCGACGTACGGCGCGCGCAGCACGAGCCGGCTCCCTGAGCAGGCGCGCCGCCCTGCGCCCAGGTGCCCGCCCCGTACGCCGCGGCCCCCTGCTCCACCGAGCCGTGCCCCGCCCCGCGGGCGCCGGCACGGCCTGAGCCCGGCGGCCCGGCCGCCTCTTTCGGGTGGGCGTGAAGCGCGCCGCCGCCGTAGGTGCGCCGTGCGCTGGTAGCGGTGGTCCATGCTGCTCACCTCCCCCCGGCTGCGCGCCGCCCTGCTGGCCACCGCGTCGGCCACCCTCGTCGCCGCGACACTCCCCGCTCCCGCCCCGGTGGCGCTCGGTATCGGCGATCCGCTCTTCCCGTATCTGGGCAACCCCGGATACGACGTCCTCGCCTACGACATCGGCCTCACCTACCGGGGCGACAACTCCAAGCCGCTCGACGCGGTCACCAAGATCGACGCGCGGGCGACCCAGCGTCTTGAACGCGTCAACCTCGACTTCACCCACGGCAAGGTCGGCTCCGTCGAGGTCGACGGCGCGCGCGCCGACTTCGCGACCGTCGGCGAAGACCTCGTGGTCACGCCGCGCGAGGCCGTGGAGGCCGGCTCACGGGTACGCGTCACCGTCACCCACACCAGCGACCCCACGGGCGGCAAGGGCGGCTGGGTGCGGACGAAGGACGGCCTCGCGATGGCCAACCAGGCCGACGCCGCGCACCGCGTCTTCCCGGGCAACGACCACCCGGCCGACAAGGCGGCGTTCACCTTCCGGGTCACCGCGCCCGGCAAGCTGACCGTCGTGGCCAACGGTCTTCCGGTGGCGAAGACCCGTAACGGCGCGACCACCACCTGGACGTACCGCACCCGTCACCCCATGGCCACCGAGCTGGCGCAGGTGTCCATCGGGGAGTCGGCCGTGGTGCACCGGGAGGGTCCGCGCGGACTGCCCCTGCGCGACGTGGTCCCGGCCGCCGACCGCGCGAAGCTGGAGCCGTGGCTGGCGAAGACGCCGGCACAGATCGAGTGGATGGAGCGGCAGGTCGGGCGGTACCCCTTCGAGACGTACGGCGTCCTCGTCGCCGCCGCCGAGACCGGTTTCGAGCTGGAGACACAGACGCTGTCGCTCTTCGAGCGTTCGCTGTTCACCCGGCCCGAGTACCCCGAGTGGTACGTCGACTCGGTCATGGTCCACGAGCTGGCGCACCAGTGGTTCGGCGACAGCGTCTCACCGCGCGCGTGGTCAGACCTGTGGCTCAACGAGGGCCACGCGAGCTGGTACGAGGCGATGTACGCGCAGGAGCACGCGGACAAGCCGCTGGAGGAGCGGATGCGCGAGGCCTACCGGCTGTCCGACGGCTGGCGGGCGGCCGGCGGTCCGCCCGCCGCACCGGAGCCGCCCTCGCCCGGCAAGCAGATCAGCCTGTTCCGGCCCGTGGTGTACGACGGCAGTGCGCTGGTGCTCTACGCGCTGCGCCAGGAGATCGGCGCGGGGGAGTTCCGGCGGCTGGAGCGGGAGTGGGTGCGCGACCACCGGGACGGGACGGCGAGTACGGCGGACTTCACGCGGCTGGCGTCGGACATCGCGGGGCGTGACCTGTCGGACTTCTTCGAGGCGTGGCTGTACGGGCGCCGGACGCCGCCCATGCCGGGGCACCCGGAGTGGAAGAGTGCGGCGTTGAAGTAGGAGGCGAGCGAACGGCGCGAGGGGAGGCCGCCGCGAGGGCCGTGGGGGCGGCCGGTGAACCGGACGCGAAACCCATATGACGCTCCCGGCCGTGACGTGCCACCATCAAGGGGTCGGCGGCGCTGCCGGGACCGGTACTCCGGGGCCGGGACGCCGGACCGGGACGCCGGGAATCAATCCGGGTCGTCACGCGTTGTGACCGATATGGGTGGGCAGTCTGTCCACACCCGAACACTCTCTTCGACGTAAGGATCCAATGACCTCCTCTTCTTCCCCTTCCCAGGACGAGCAGATCTCCGCGGACCCCCGCACGGAAAGCCTTCGGGCCGATGCCCTGATGGAAGAGGACGTCGCCTGGAGCCAAGAGATCGACGGAAACCGGGACGGCGACCAGTTCGACCGTTCCGACCGCGCGGCGCTGAGGCGCGTGGCGGGCCTGTCCACCGAGCTCGAAGACGTCACCGAGGTCGAGTACCGGCAGCTGCGCCTGGAGCGCGTCGTGCTGGTCGGCGTCTGGGTCTCCGGGACGGTGCGGGAGGCCGAGAATTCGCTCGCCGAGCTGGCGGCGCTGGCCGAGACGGCCGGCGCGCTCGTGCTCGACGGAGTCATCCAGCGCCGTGACAAGCCCGACCCGGCCACCTACATCGGCTCGGGCAAGGCGCGTGAGCTGTACGACATGGTGCTGGAGACCGGGGCGGACACCGTCGTCTGCGACGGTGAGCTCAGTCCCGGTCAGCTCATCCATCTCGAGGACGTCGTCAAGGTCAAGGTCGTGGACCGTACGGCCCTGATCCTGGACATCTTCGCCCAGCACGCCAAGTCCCGGGAGGGCAAGGCACAGGTCGCGCTGGCCCAGATGCAGTACATGCTGCCGAGGCTGCGCGGCTGGGGTCAGTCGCTGTCCCGGCAGATGGGCGGCGGCGGCGGTGGCGGCATGGCCACTCGCGGTCCCGGTGAGACGAAGATCGAGACGGACCGGCGGCGGATCCGCGAGAAGATGGCGAAGATGCGCCGGGAGATCGCGGAGATGAAGACCGGCCGCGAGATCAAGCGGCAGGAGCGCCGGCGCCACAGGGTGCCGTCGGTGGCGATCGCCGGATATACGAACGCGGGCAAGTCCTCGCTGCTCAACCGCCTCACCGGCGCCGGCGTCCTGGTGGAGAACGCGCTGTTCGCCACCCTGGACCCGACCGTGCGCCGGGCCGAGACACCGAGCGGCAGGATCTACACCCTGGCCGACACCGTCGGGTTCGTACGGCATCTGCCGCACCACCTCGTGGAGGCGTTCCGGTCGACGATGGAGGAGGTCGGAGACTCCGATCTGATCCTGCACGTGGTCGACGGCTCGCATCCCGCTCCCGAGGAGCAGCTCGCCGCCGTGCGCGAGGTCATCCGCGACGTGGGCGCGGTGGACGTCCGCGAGATCGTGGTGATCAACAAGGCCGACGCGGCGGACCCGGAGGTCCTCCAGCGGCTGCTGCGGATGGAGCGGTACGCGATCGCCGTGTCCGCTCGGACCGGTGCCGGTATGGCGGAGCTGCTCGCGCTCATCGACACCGAGCTGCCCAGGCCCGCGATCACGGTCGAGGCACTGGTGCCGTACACCGACGGCGGTCTGGTCTCGCGGGTGCACGCCGAGGGTGAGGTGCTGTCCGAGGAGCACACCCCGGAGGGCACCCTGCTGAAGGCGCAGGTCCACGAGGAGCTGGCATCGGCGCTCGCCGCGTACATGCCTGTTCCCGCGGCCGGCTGACCGCACCGCGCGCCGCGATTCGTTGACGGCGCAAGGCCCGCCCCCTCCACGCGAGGGGGCGGGCCTTTTGCCGTGCGGGCTCCGGGCGTCTACTCGCCCGCGAACTTGTCACTCATCATCGTGTAGAGCTGCTCGGCACCCTCGCCGAGCCGGGGACCGGCCAGCCAGCCCGAAGTGACCGGGCCGATCGAGGTGTTGGAGACCAGTACCGACTTGCCGTCGGGTCCGGCCGCGAACCAGCCGCCGCCGGAGGACCCGCCGGTCATGGAGCAGCCGATGCGCCACATCGTGGGCGTACCGGCGGCGATCGACAGCCTGCCGGCGTTGTCGACGCACTTGTGCATGATCAGCCCGTCGTACGGCGGGGCCGCGGGGTAACCCCACGCGCCCAGGCTGCCGATGCTGCTCGCCTCGGGGGCGTCGAAGTCGACGTCGAGCGCGGCGCCGACCGTCTCCTCCAGCGACTTGCCGCCGTTCTCCGGGGTGACGTGCATGACCGAGTAGTCGTACGCCGCGCCGTCGCCGCCGGTCGGGCCACCGTCGCTGATCCACTCGTTGGAGGTGGCGACCCAGTCGGCCCAGTACTGCCCGTACGGGGCGATCTCCTGCGGCTGCGCGTTCTGCAGATCGGCGGAGGACTTGCCCGTGTTGTTGTAGGCGGGGACGAACATGATGTTCCGGTACCAGCCGCCGCCCGCGCCCGCGTGCACGCAGTGCCCCGCGGTCCACACCAGGTTGGACTTGCCGGGGTTCTTCGGGTCCTTGATCACGGTGGCCGAGCAGACCATCGAGCCCTCGGGTGAGTCGAAGAAGACCTTGCCGACGGGCGCCGCGTGGTCGGTGTACGGCGTCTTCTCCGGCTCGGCCTGGACCGGTCGCGGCTCGGGGTCGGTGACGTCCTGGTCGCCGGAGACGTCACCGGCGGCGAGGGTCTTGGTCGGCGACTTCGCCGTCTTCATCCGCTCGGGCTTCCACAGGTTCTCGATGACCGGGTTGACGAAGTCCTTGGCGCTGCGCAGCCACTTGTCCTTCTCCCAGTTCTTCCACTCACCGTCCTTCCACTTCTCCGGGTCGAGACCGTGCTCCTTGAGCCGGTCGGCCAGATCCGCGGGTATCTCGCTGCCTGCCTCGCCGGCGGCGGGAGTTGAGGCGGCGGGCTTGTCCGCCGCCTTGTCCTCGCCTCCACCGCCGCAGGCCGTCGCCGTCATCGCGAGGGCCGCGACGAGGCTGGTGGCGGCCAGCAATGGACGTATCGATCGCATGAAAAACGTTCCCCCTGAGAACTTGATTCACTTGCCATGAGCGTGTCACGCAAAAAGGTGGCCCTCAGGCGGACCACCTTGCGGTGACCGAACTCTATGCCGCCCCTTCCGGGATCGCCGAGCAGGGGCGTGGACCGTGGGCGTGGAGTGCGGTCCGCCGTGCCCGAGGGCACGGCGGACCGCCCACCGGTCAGTGTTCTACCGGCCGGCGTACTTCTTGCTGACCGCCTCGTAGATGCCCTTGGCCTCGTCACCGAGACGCGGGCCCGCGAGCCAGCCGGCCGTCACCGGGCCTATCGAGGTGTTCGACACCAGGGCGGGCCGGCCGTCCTGGCCGGTGGCGACCCAGCCGCCGCCGGACGAACCGCCGGTCATCGTGCAACCTATGCGGTGCATCGTCGGGTCCTGCGCGTTGATGGACAGCCGACCCGGCTTGTCGCCGCACTGGAAGAGCTTCTGGCCGTCGAACGGCGGCGCAGCCGGGTAGCCGGTCGCCTTCATCGAATCGATCTCCGGCGTGGCCGGTGCGTTGAAGTCGACCGGCAGCGCGGCGCCGACGGTCTCCTCCAGCGACTTGCCGTCACCGCCCTTCTCGGGGGTCACATGGATCACCGCGAAGTCGAACGGGGCGCCCAGACCACCCGTCGCCGCCCCCTCGGAGATCCACTCCTCGGAGGTCTGCGCCCACTCGCCCCACCAGATGCCGTGCGGGGCGATCTCCTCCTTGGCGGCGCTCTCCAACTCGGAGATCGGCAGGTCGCTGTTGTTGTACGAGGGCACGAAGGCGATGTTCCGGTACCAGCCGCCGCTCTTGCCCGCGTGCACGCAGTGGCCCGCCGTCCACACCATGTTGGACTTGCCGGGGTTGGCGGGGTCCTTCACCACCGTCGCCGAGCAGACCAACGAGCCCTCGGGGCCGTCGAAGAAGAGCTTCCCCGCCTCGGGCACGCTACCGTCGTACGGCGCGTTCACCGGCGTCGCCTCCACCGGCTGCGGAGTCGGGTCGGTGACACCCGCGTCGCCGGAGATGTCCTCCTCCTCGACCGGCTTGTCGGGCTCTTCGGCGTCCCGCATCCGGTCCGGGTCCCAGAGGCCCTCGATGATCGGGTTGACGTAGTCCCGTGCCTCACGGAGCCACTTGTCCTTGTCCCAGTTCTTCCATTCGCCGTCCTTCCACTTGTCCAGATCGATTCCGCGCTCCTTGAGGCGGTCCTGGAGGTCGGCGGGAATGGTGATCTTGTCGCCGGAGGACTCGGTCGACGAATCGCTCGGCTTGTCGCCCGCGTTCGTCTCCTCGGTGGGCCCGCAAGCGGTGGCCGTCAATGCGAGCGCCGCGGCGAGGGAGGCGACCACGACGGCGGGAGAGGTTCGCCGCGTGCCTGTCCCTCGGCGAGTGGTGGACGGTGGGCGAATGGCTCGCATGTCGGGATCCCCCTGGGACTTCGGAACTGTTCTGAACTGACGGATCAACCGGATCCAACCGGACCGACTGGCCCGGCCGTGGTGACCGGGGCCGGAAGTCGGCCCCACTATGCCGGTGCCGTTGGGGACGGCGGACGGCAGGGCCGTGGTTCCGCCGACGAAGGATCTTCCGGTCGGCCGTGATCCCAGGCGCTTGCCGTCGTTGGTACCTACGGGGGATTCGACGCCGGCGTTCACCGCATGCGCCGCGGCGCTCGGCCCGCCGCGTCGACGCGTGATGCATCCGTTCCCACGGGAGGACCGACAGCCGTGGCCCTGACCGAACTCCCTCCGCCGGTGCCGCTGGTCGCACCTGACGGCGCCCCTTCCCCCGGTCCGGGAACCGCCGCCGCGAGGACCGTCGGAACGGACGCCGGAAAGACCACCCGACGCCGACCGCACCGGCGCACCGACCCGGCCCCTCACCAGGAAGTCCTCCCGTGAAAACCACCTCCACTCCTACTCCCGACGCACCCGAGATCATCGCCCGTCCCGCCGCTCAGAGCCCCGGACCGGTCACTGCGCACGCCCTCGCGACGGCCGGACCGGCCCCGACCGACACGACCACCGTGCCCCGCCAAGTGCCCCCGGGCGCGGGGGCGGACGCCGCACCCCGTACGGCGGGCACCCCCGCCGCGTCCCGGGCCGCGGACGCGGTGGCGGGCGATCAGCCGGACCCTCTCGACGACCCGGACCCGTGGAAGGCCGCCGACGCCGCGTCCGTGGAGAACCTGCTGCGCTGCTGGGTCCGCGAGTGCAACACCCCCCGGCCGGACGGGAACACCCTCAGGATCCCGCTCGACGCGAGCGGCACCGCCCTGCTCGTCCCCGTGCGCTACTGGTCGGCGACCGGCTGGCACCGCTTCGGCCCGCCCCTTCTGGAGTGCGCGGGGCCGCACACCCCGGCGGCCGACGCCGTCACCGTGGCCGCGCTCCTCAACCGCGAGTCCGGTCGCGGCCAGGGCGCCGAACTGGTCGCCAGGGTCGCCGACTCCGCCCACCGCACCGCAGATTTCCTCGCCGACCGACGCAGAGCCCCCGCTCCCGTGGGCGCCGACCTCTTCCTCACCGCCGAACAGTCGCTCATTCTCGGCCACCCCCTCCACCCCACACCCAAGAGCCGCGAAGGGCTCTCCGACACCGAACACCGCCGCTTCTCACCCGAATTGCGCGGCTCCTTCCCTCTCCACTGGCTGGCCGTCGACCGGTCCGTGCTCGCCACCGACTCGGCCTGGACCGAGCAGGGCCGTGTCGTCCACGCCGAGCAGCTCACCACCCGACTGGCGGGAGACCTGACACTCCCCGACCACACCGTCCCGCTGCCTCTGCACCCGTGGCAGGCACGCGAGTTGACGCACGGTCCCGCCGTACGCGCGCTCCTCGACGCCGGTCTGCTCCACGACCTCGGCCCGCACGGCGACCACTGGTATCCCACCTCCTCGGTCCGCACGGTGCACCGGACCGGCGCACCCGCCATGCTCAAGCTGTCCCTCGGCGTACGCATCACCAACTCCCGGCGCGAGAACCTCCGTAAGGAGCTCCACCGCGGCGTCGAGGTCCATCGGCTGCTGCGCGGCGGTCTCGCTCAGCAGTTGCGCGCCGCGCATCCCGGCTTCGACATCGTGCGCGACCCCGCCTGGCTCGCCGTCGACACCCCCGACGGCGAACCGGTCGCCGGTCTCGACGTGATGCTGCGCCACAACCCGTTCCGCGCCGACAACGACGCCGTCTGCGTCGCGGGACTCGTCACCCCGCGCCCCTGGCCCGGCCGCCCCCTTGTGCACTCGCGCCTCGCCGACATCGTGGCCGCTCTCGTCGCCCGCACGGGCCGGCCCAGCGGCGCCGTCGCCGCGGAGTGGTTCCTGCGCTACCTCGATCACGTCGTACGCCCCGTGCTCTGGCTCGACGCCACGGCGGGCGTCGCCCTGGAAGCCCACCAGCAGAACACTCTGGTGATCCTCGACCCCGACGGCTGGCCGGTGGGTGGACGCTACCGGGACAACCAGGGCTACTACTTCCGCCAATCCCACCGCGAGGCGCTCGACCGCCGCCTCCCCGACATCGGCAGGGTCAGCGAAACCTTCGTACCCGACGACGTCACCGACGAGCGCTTCGCCTACTACCTCGGCATCAACAACGTCCTCGGTCTGATCGGGGCGTTCGGCTCCCAGCGGCTCGCCGACGAACGCGTACTCATCGCCGCCTTCCGTCAGTTCCTCGCCCGCGCCGCGACCCTCGGCTCACCCCTCCCCGGCCAACTCCTGGAGGCGACCACCCTGCGCTGCAAGGCCAACCTCCTCACCCGGCTCCACGGCCTGGACGAACTCGTGGGCCCGGTCGACACCCAGTCCGTCTACGTCACCATCACCAACCCCCTTCGCCATTGACCGCACCCGCCCGTCCGGACTGCCGAGAGGAGCCCGCCACCGTGCCTCCCAGCGACGCGACCACCGACACCGGGGCCGGCCCCGGACCGCACCTCGTCGGGGGCGCCGAGGACACCCTCGACCTGCGGCTGAGCGACGACGTCGTCGCTCTGCTCGGAGACGGTGGGCCGGCGGCGGCCGAGGCGGCCGACACAGCGTCGCCGGACCGCGCCCGCGGGTCCCGCCTGCTCGATTCCCCCGCCGGGTGGGGCGCGGCCGGCACGTCCATCGGTGTCTTCCGGCTCGTCCCCGTACGGCTGGAGCGCGATCTGACCCTCATCAGCCGCTGGATGAACGACCCCGCCGTCGCCGCCTTCTGGGAGCTGGCCGGCCCCGAAGCCGTCACCGCCACCCATCTGCGCACCCAACTGCGCGGCGACGGACGCAGCGTCCCCTGCCTGGGTGTACTCGACGGCGTCCCCATGAGCTATTGGGAGCTCTACCGCGCCGATCTCGACGCTCTTGCCCGTCATTACCCCGCCCGTCCTCATGACACCGGCCTCCATCTCCTCATCGGTGGCGTGGCCGACCGCGGCCGCGGTGTCGGCACCACGCTCCTGAGAGCCGTCTCCAACCTCGTCCTCGACCACCGGCCGCACTGCGGCCGGGTCGTCGCCGAACCGGACCTGCGCAACACCCCCTCCGTCTCCGCCTTCCTCAGCGCCGGCTTCCGCTTCTCCGCGGAGATCGACCTCCCCGGCAAACGAGCCGCCCTCATGATCCGCGAACGAGCCCTGCGAGACCTGCCGTGAACGACCCGCTGCTTTCCACACACCGCACGATCCACATCGGTTCCGTCCCGAGGAGTCCCCGTGCCGACATCCCCGAACACACGCGCCTCCGCCACCACTACCGGTAACCCCAGCACCAGCGGCCCCACGGCCGAAGAGCCAGGCGACGGCACCAGCACCGGCGCCCCGGGCGAACCTCCCGCCCCCGCCCCCCTCTTCACCCCGCCGGAGCTGACCCAGCGGCTCTGGGCAGCGGCCGCCACCCGCCTCCTCGCGAAACTCCTCGGTGAATTCGCGTACGAGGAGATCATCGAGCCCCTCGCACGGCCCGCCACCGCCAACGGCCGAGCACCCGTCGGCTACACACTCCCGCTCGACGACGGCACGCCCCTCACCTTCACCGCCCACCGCGGCGCCTACGGCAGCTGGCGCGTCGACCCGGACTCCGTCGAGCTCGCCGGACAGCCCTTCCGCGACCCCCTTCGCTTCCTCGTCCTCGCGCGCCGCCTCCTCGCGATCGACGGCGCCACCCTCGGCCACCTCGTCCACGAACTGAACGCCACCCTCGTCGCCGACACCAGGATCGACGGCACCGCCCTCACCGCCGCCGAACTCGCCGACCTCGACTACGCCGATCTCGAAGGCCACCAGACCGGCCACCCCTGGCTCATACTCAACAAGGGCCGCATAGGTCTCTCCGCCACCGACGCGACCCGCTGGGCACCCGAGTCACGTGCCCCCTCCCCACTCCCGTGGATAGCGGTCAGCACCACCCTCGCCACCTACCGGGGCGTCCCCTCCCTCGCCTCTCCCGGCCGGCTCTACGGCTGCGAACTCGACCCCGCGACCCGCGACGGCTTCGCCTCCGCGCTCCGCTCCCGGGGCCTGGACCCGGACGCGTACCTCTACCTCCCCGTGCACCCCTGGCAGTGGGACGAGGTGATCCTGCCGCTCTACGCCGCCGAGATCGCCGCGGGCGCGATCGTCCCGCTGCCCACCGACGGCGACAGCAGACTGCCGCAGCAGTCCATCCGTACGTTCCTCAACACCACCCGGCCGGACCGGCACACGGTGAAACTCCCGCTGTCCATCCTCAACACCCTTGTCTGGCGCGGTCTGCCCACCGAACGCACGCTGGCCGCCCCGGCCGTCACCGCCTGGATGCGCGGCCTGTACGAGTCGGACCCCTTCCTCCGCGACGAGTGCGGAGTGATCCTCCTCGGGGAAGTGGCGTCGGTGACGGTGACCCACCCGCTCTACGACCACCTTCCCGAGGTCCCGTACCAGTACAAGGAACTCCTCGGCGCGATCTGGCGTGAACCGCTCCCGGCCAGACTCGCCCCCGGCGAACGCGCGCGGACCCTCGCCTCGCTCCTGCACACCGATCCCAGCGGCCGGGCCTTCACCGCCGAGCTCGTGGAGCGGTCCGGGCTCCCGGCCGAAGTCTGGCTCCGCAGGCTCTTCGCCGCCCTCCTGCCGCCACTGCTGCGCTTCCTCTACCGCTACGGCACCGTCTTCTCACCGCACGGGGAGAACGCGGTCGTCGTCTTCGACGAGCGGGACGTCCCCGTCCGCCTCGCGATCAAGGACTTCGTGGACGACGTGAACGTCAGCGCCCGGCCGCTGCCGGAGCACGAGGGGATGCCCCAGGAGGTCAGGGACACCCTCCTCACGGAGGAGCCGTCCTTCCTGACACAGTTCATCCACTCCGGGCTCTTCGTCGGCGTCTTCCGCTTCCTCGCACCGCTGTGCCAGGAACAACTGGACGTCCCCGAGCGGACGTTCTGGTCACTCTTACGGGCCGAGATCCTGCGCCACCAGGCCCGCTTCCCCGAACTCAAGGACCGCTACGAGACGTTCGACCTGCTCACGCCCCGTATCGCGCGGCTCTGTCTCAACCGCAACCGGCTGCATCTGGACGGATACCGCGACCGCGCGGACCGCCCGCACGCCGCCGTGCACGGGACGGTGCCCAATCCGCTCGCCCCGCCGGCGGACGGTGGAAGCGGGACGTGACCACCGTTGTCAGTGGTGAGCCGTAGGGTGGTCGGGCTATGACGAAGCCATCTCTCTCCGAGCTCCTCCATGCCGCCGTCACCGCTGTCGGCGGTGCGGAACGGCCAGGTCAGGTCACCATGGCCGAGGCCGTCGCGGAGGTCATCGACGACAACTCCCATCTGCTCGTGCAGGCCGGCACCGGCACCGGAAAGTCACTCGGCTATCTGGTCCCGGCGCTGGCGCACGGCGAGCGCGTCGTGGTGGCCACCGCGACCCTGGCCCTGCAACGGCAGCTCGTGGAGCGTGACCTCCCGCGCACGGTCGACGCGCTGAGCCCCCTGCTGGGGCGCCGGCCCGAGTACGCCATGCTCAAGGGCCGTTCCAACTACCTCTGTCTGCACCGCCTCAACGAAGGCGTGCCGCAGGAAGAGGAGGACGGCCTCTTCGACCAGTTCGAGGCGGCGGCGCCCACCAGCAAACTCGGCAAGGACCTGCTGAGGATGCGGGACTGGGCGGACGAGACGGAGACCGGCGACCGCGACAACCTCACGCCGGGGGTCTCCGACCGCGCGTGGGCGCAGATCTCCGTGTCGTCCCGTGAGTGCCTGGGCGCGACGAAGTGTGCCTACGGCGCCGAGTGCTTCGCGGAGATGGCGCGTGAGCGGGCCAAGCTCGCCGACGTCGTGATCACCAACCACGCGCTGCTGGCCATCGACGCCATCGAGGGCGCGCCCGTCGTCCCGCAGCACGAGGTGCTGATCGTCGACGAGGCCCATGAACTGGTGTCGCGGGTGACCGGTGTCGCCACCGGTGAGCTGACCCCCGGCCAGGTCAACCGCGCGGTGCGCCGGGCGGCCAAGCTGGTCGACGAGAAGGCCGCGGACTCGCTCCAGACGGCCTCCGAGACCTTCGAGCGGCTGATGGAGCTGGCGCTCCCCGGCCGCATCGAAGAGATCCCCGAGGACCTCGGCTACGCGCTGATGGCCCTGCGTGACGCCGCGCGCACGGTGATCTCGGCCATCGGGGCCACGCGCGACAAGTCCGTCCAGGACGAGGACGCCGTACGCAAGCAGGCCCTCGCGGCCGTCGAGTCCGTCCACAGCGTCGCCGAGCGGATCGCCAACGGCAGCGAGTGGGACGTGGTCTGGTACGAGCGCCACGACCGCTTCGGCGCGTCGCTGCGGGTCGCTCCGCTCTCCGTGTCGGGCCTGCTGAGGGAGAAGCTCTTCAACGAGCGCTCGGTGGTCCTGACCTCCGCCACGCTCAAGCTCGGCGGCGACTTCAACGGCGTCGGCGCGTCGCTGGGACTGGCCCCGGAGGGGACGGAGGGCGAGGACGTCCCGCAGTGGAAGGGCATCGACGTCGGTTCGCCCTTCGACTACCCCAAGCAGGGAATCCTCTATGTCGCGCGGCATCTCTCCCCGCCCGGACGGGAGGGTTCGCGCGGCGACATGATGGACGAGCTCGCGGAGCTGGTCGAGGCCGCGGGCGGCCGTACGCTCGGACTGTTCTCCTCGATGCGCGGCGCGCAGGCCGCCGCCGAGGAGCTGCGCGGCCGACTCGACACGCCGATCCTGCTGCAAGGGGAGGAGACCCTCGGCGAGTTGATCAAAGCATTCGCCGACGACCCCGCGACGTGTCTGTTCGGCACGCTCTCGCTCTGGCAGGGCGTGGACGTCCCCGGACCGAGTTCACAGCTGGTGGTGATGGACCGGATTCCGTTCCCGCGCCCCGACGATCCACTGATGAGCGCGCGCCAGAAGGCGGTCGAGGAGGCCGGTGGCAACGGGTTCATGGCCGTGGCGGCCACACACGCCGCCCTGCTGATGGCTCAGGGCGCCGGCCGGCTGGTGCGTGCCTCGGGGGACCGCGGTGTCGTGGCCGTACTGGACCCCCGGCTGGCGAACGCGCGGTACGGCAGCTATCTGCGGGCCTCGATGCCCGATTTCTGGTACACCACGGACCGTAACCAGGCGCGACGCTCGTTGGCCGCGATCGACGCGCGGGCCAAGGCGGAGGGCCGGTAGCCGAGCCGGTGGGGCACTCGACGGCGGGCCGGTCGGGGTCCGGTCCGGTCGGTCGTCGCGAGGACCGGCGCGGGCCGACCCCCTGGGGCCGCCCGCTGTGGGCACAGCGAGGCCCCGGGACCGGCGCAGTGGGTCCCGGGGCCGGCCTGAGCCGGCGAGCCCTCACACCCGCCGCAGGACCGCCACAACCTTGCCGAGGATTGTCGCGTCGTCGCCGGGAATCGGCTGGTACGCCGCGTTGTGCGGGAGCAGCCACACATGGCCGTCCTCGCGCCGGAAGCGCTTCACGGTGGCCTCACCGTCCAGCATCGCGGCCACGATGTCGCCGTTCTCGGCCACGGGCTGACGGCGGACCGTCACCCAGTCGCCGTCGCAGATCGCCGCTTCGATCATCGAGTCTCCGACGACCTTGAGGACGAACAGCTCGCCGTCACCGACCAGTTGGCGCGGCAGCGGGAACACGTCCTCGACGGATTCCTCGGCGAGGATCGGCCCGCCGGCCGCGATCCGGCCGATCAACGGTACGTACGACGCGGCGGGCTTGCCGGTCGTGTCCGTCTGCTGGGTGCTGGGCTGGTCGGAGCCCCGGACCTCGTAGGCCCTCGGCCGGTGCGGATCCCTGCGCAGGAATCCCTTGCGCTCCAGAGCCATCAACTGATGGGCGACGGAAGATGTGCTGGACAGGCCGACGGCCTGACCGATCTCGCGCATCGACGGCGGATATCCCCGTCGTTGCACGGAGTCGCGGATGACTTCGATGACCCGCCGCTGCCGGTCCGTGAGACCGGAGCTGTCCGCCCTGATTCCGGGAGGTCGGCCGGGCAGCGAGCGAGTGGGCTTTACGCCCTCCGGATTCGTGGCTGCGTCATTCATGGGATGCACCGGCTCGAGTCGGCTCTGGGAGCGGTCCTGGGCGGTAATGGTGGCGCTGTCTGCGGTGGTGGTCACGTCGGCCCCTCTCGAAATGTTCTCCCTAGCTGGACAACGGTAGTTGCTTTCGAAAGGTTGCGCCAAACACACGTTCGAGTGAAAATCCCCGGAAGTGCTGACGGAGCAATATCAGGGGTGTATGTGGCAGGTATTCGGCGCCCCTCCGCACGGGTCGTCCATGGCTCGTCTACGAGCCGCACACGGCTCATTGCGGAAATCCCCACCGCCGTTCCGGCGGGCCGGCGGCGTCCAGTGTCTCATCGGGCGGCCCCGGATCACGGGACCCTCCGGGCTCCCGTACTCTCGTGCCGAGCCTCCTCGCGCCGGGCGCCGTACGGCGGTCGATCCGTCGTCCGCCGCGACACGCTGAACCGCTCCGAAGCGTGCGCGAGCCCTACATGTAGTGGTTGGATTGGCTCAGTCGCCCAGAAGTAGTGGTCCCGGGTCTTTCCCGCCGGAGGTCATCGCCTATGCTGGAGACCGCTTCGTACGGCCCGACCAGGGCCCTGTCGAGGCTTCTCAGTCGTGCTGTGAAGGAGGGTCGGAAGCCATGCACTGTCCCTTCTGCAGGCACCCCGACAGCCGTGTCGTCGACAGCCGCACCACCGACGACGGGACGTCCATCCGGCGCCGCCGTCAGTGCCCCGACTGCTCCCGCCGTTTCACGACGGTGGAGACCGCCTCGCTGATGGTGATCAAGCGCAGCGGAGTCACGGAACCTTTCAGCCGTACAAAAGTCATCTCCGGTGTCCGCAAGGCATGCCAGGGACGGCCGGTCACCGAGGACGCTCTCGCCCAACTCGGCCAGCGGGTCGAGGAGGCGCTGCGCGCCACCGGCAGCGCCGAGCTGACCACCCACGACGTAGGGCTGGCCATACTCGGCCCCTTGCAGGAGCTCGACCTCGTCGCGTACCTGCGCTTCGCATCCGTATACAGGGCGTTCGACTCGCCCGAAGACTTCGAGGCCGCCGTGGCGGAGCTCCGCACGCGGCCTCCCGCAGAGGAAGGCGGGCCGGGCGCGACCCCCGAGGTCCCCGAGCCCGTCACCGCTGCCGACTGACCGGACACCGGCAGCGGCACGGTCACCGGCACCGACATCTCGGTCGGTGACGACCGATCGGTCATCGATCGGTCACCGACCTATCGCGACAGCTCAGCGACCGATCACTGTCGATCGGCGCCCGGCGGCGACCAGACCGGCCACGAGCGCCCGAGCGGCGCCCATGGCCTTGGACACATCACTGTGCCATGGGAAGAACGTGGCACATCAGGGCGTTTTCGCCTGTACATGGGAGGCGGCATGACAGAGACGGCGAGCGGTCCGACGGCACGGGGTTCCCGCGGCAAGGGAGCCAAGACCGGCAAGGGCCTGCGTATCGAGCGAATCCACACGACCCCCGGCGTGCATCCGTACGACGAGGTGGTCTGGGAGCGCCGGGACGTCGTCATGACCAATTGGCGCGACGGCTCGGTCAACTTCGACCAGCGTGGCGTCGAGTTCCCCGGCTTCTGGTCGGTGAACGCGGTCAACATCGTCACCAGCAAGTACTTCCGCGGGGCTGTCGGCACGCCGCAGCGTGAGACGAGCCTCAGGCAGCTCATCGACCGCATCGTGAAGACGTACCGCAAGTCGGGCGAGGAGAACGGCTACTTCACCTCACCCGCGGACGCGGAGATCTTCGAGCACGAGCTGGCGTACGCCCTCCTGCACCAGATCTTCAGCTTCAACTCGCCGGTCTGGTTCAACGTGGGTACGCCCCAGCCCCAGCAGGTCTCGGCCTGCTTCATCCTGGCCGTCGACGACTCCATGGAGTCGATCCTCGACTGGTACAAGGAAGAGGGCATGATCTTCAAGGGCGGCTCCGGCGCCGGCCTGAACCTCTCGCGGATCCGTTCTTCCAAGGAGCTCCTCTCCTCGGGCGGCAACGCCTCGGGGCCCGTCTCCTTCATGCGCGGTGCCGACGCCTCCGCCGGGACGATCAAGTCCGGCGGCGCCACGCGCCGTGCGGCCAAGATGGTCATCCTCGACGTCGACCACCCCGACATCGAGAACTTCATCGAGACCAAGGTGAAGGAGGAGGAGAAGATCCGCGCCCTGCGTGACGCGGGCTTCGACATGGATCTGGGCGGCGACGACATCACGTCCGTCCAGTACCAGAACGCCAACAACTCGGTCCGTGTGAACGACGAGTTCATGAAAGCCGTCGAGACCGGCGGCAAGTTCGGGCTGCGCGCCCGGATGACCGGCGACGTCATCGAAGAGGTCGAGGCGAAGTCCCTCTTCCGTAAGATGGCCGAGGCCGCGTGGGCGTGTGCCGACCCCGGCATTCAGTACGACGACACGATCAACCAGTGGCACACCTGCCCGGAATCCGGCCGGATCAACGGCTCTAACCCGTGCAGCGAGTACATGCACCTCGACAACACGTCGTGCAATCTCGCCTCGCTGAACCTCATGAAGTTCCTCAAGGACGACGACAAGGGAAACCAGTCCTTCGAGATCGAGCGTTTCTCCAAGGTCGTCGAACTGGTCATCACGGCGATGGACATCTCCATCTGCTTCGCCGACTTCCCCACGCAGAAGATCGGCGAGAACACCCGCGCCTTCCGCCAGCTCGGCATCGGCTACGCCAACCTGGGCGCCCTGCTGATGGCCACGGGTCACGCGTACGACAGTGACGGCGGTCGCGCGCTGGCCGGCGCCATCACCTCGCTGATGACGAGCACCTCGTACAAGCGCTCCGCCGAACTGGCCGCGGTCGTCGGCCCGTACGACGGCTACGCCCGCAACGCCGAGCCGCACCAGCGGGTCATGAAGCAGCACGCGGACGCCAACGGCGCGGCCGTGCACGTCGACGACCTGGACAGCCCGATCTGGGCCGCCGCCACGGAGGCCTGGCAGGACGTCGTGCGTCTCGGCGCGAAGAACGGCTTCCGCAACGCGCAGGCCTCGGTCATCGCGCCCACCGGCACCATCGGTCTGGCGATGTCCTGCGACACCACGGGCCTCGAACCCGACCTCGCGCTGGTCAAGTTCAAGAAGCTGGTCGGCGGCGGCTCGATGCAGATCGTCAACGGCACGGTGCCGCAGGCCCTGCGCCGCCTGGGCTACCAGGAGGAGCAGATCGAGGCGGTCGTCGCCCACATCGCCGAGAACGGCAACGTGATCGACGCGCCCGGACTGAAGCCCGAGCACTACCCGGTCTTCGACTGCGCGATGGGTGAGCGTTCCATCTCCGCCATGGGCCACGTCCGGATGATGGCGGCGATCCAGCCGTGGATCTCCGGCGCGCTCTCCAAGACGGTCAACCTGCCGGAGACGGCGACCGTCGAGGACGTCGAAGAGGTCTACTTCAAGGCGTGGAAGCTCGGCGTCAAGGCGCTGGCCATCTACCGCGACAACTGCAAGGTCGGGCAGCCGCTCTCCGCGAAGAAGAAGGAGCAGGTCGCCGAGAAGGCCGAGGAGACGATCCGCCAGGCGGTGGAGAAGGTCGTCGAGTACCGCCCGGTCCGGATGCGCCTGCCCAAGGGCCGCCCCGGCATCACCACGTCCTTCACGGTGGGCGGCGCCGAGGGCTACATGACGGCGAACTCCTACCCGGACGACGGGCTCGGCGAGGTCTTCCTGAAGATGTCCAAGCAGGGGTCGACCCTGGCGGGCATGATGGACGCCTTCTCGATCGCGGTGTCGGTGGGACTTCAGTACGGCGTCCCGCTGGAGACGTACGTCTCGAAGTTCACCAACATGCGCTTCGAGCCGGCCGGTATGACGGACGACCCGGACGTGCGCCTCGCGCAGTCGATCGTGGACTACATCTTCCGGCGCCTCGCGCTCGACTTCCTTCCGTTCGAGACGCGTTCGGCCCTCGGTATCCACTCGGCCGACGAGCGTCAGCGTCATCTGGAGACCGGCTCCTACGAGCCGTCCCTGGAGGACGAGAACGGCATGGACGTGGAGAATCTGGCGCAGTCCGCTCCGCGCCAGGTGGAGCCGCTCAAGTCGGTGAGCCCGACCGCGACATCACCCGTGTCGGAGGCACCCGCTCCCAAGCAGGCGCACACCTCGGCGGAGCTGGTCGAGATGCAACTCGGCATCAGCGCCGACGCCCCGCTCTGCTTCTCTTGCGGTACGAAGATGCAGCGGGCCGGGTCCTGCTACATCTGCGAGGGCTGCGGGTCGACGAGCGGCTGCAGCTGATCCCGGGCGCCGCTCCGCGTGAGCGGTAGTGCCTGATCAGAGGGGCGTCGGCCGTGTGCTGACGCCCCTCTTGCCGTGCCGGCGCCCCCGGGGCCGGGAGCCCCGCCGGCCCGTGAGAGATCCTCAGCCGGAGCTCGGCGCCGTCGTCACACCGTGCCCATCTGTTCCGTGAACTCCTGGGGGTCGGCGTCGAAGCCGCGGACCGACGGACGGAAGTCCCATGTGCCCGACTCGTTCCTGGAGAACTCCGCGATCGTCGCCGCCGTGGCCGCGGCGACCTCGGCGAAGTCGCTCGTCGTCAGCTCGGCCAGGCCCTCGACGACGCGGATGGACGGGCCCGATATGTCGCCGAACGTCCGGCGGTCCTCGCGTTGCTGGATGGCGACCCCCACGATCACGCGGACATAGTCCGAACTCAGTCGGTCGAGCTCCAGGGTCATCACCTCGTCGGAGCCGAATCCCTGGCCCGTGCGGCTCTCCCTCTCCAGGATGATCGTGCCGTCCGGTGAGCGGCTGTCGAAGTGCACCAGATAGGCCGGCCTGTCGCTCGGCGTCTCCGCGGTGTAGGTCGCGGCCACGATGTCCAGGTCGTGCGGTGGCCGGCCCAGCGGGCTCGGGTCCCATTTGAGGGTGACCTCAACTTTTTCGACGCCTCTGTTGAGACTGCTGCTCACCGGTCATCCCTCCGTACGTCCGACAACTCCGAATACAAGGCTAGTCCGCGAGACCGACAACACACCCCCCGTACGGGTCAGTTGAAGCCACTTGGCCACGACTCGCCATCAAGGGCTGCCACCAGGTCTCCCCGCCCCGTCTCAGTGCGGTATCCGGCGCGGCGCCCTCGTGCGGACCTCCTCACGGAAGAGCTCGATGGCGCTGCTCACCTGCCGGATCAGATGCGTGTTCTCGATACGGTCGAGATAGAGGCAACGGCGCGCGACACCCTCCAGTTCGAAGGCGAAACAGAGCGACATCAGCGGATTGACGAACAGTTCGCTGCCCCGGGTGCGGGAAGTGAACTGGACGTCCCCGAAAGAGCCCTGCACCGCCGCGGCTATCGACCCGTTCACGATGCTCGGGTGGTCCGGTGTGCACTCCTGCGCGTGGGCCACCGCGTCGACGAACAGCGCGCCCTCCCGTGTCGAACGGGGCACCGAGAAGGCTCCGAGATACGCGCCGTCCCGTTCGAGCGCGGCGATGTTCTCCAGTACGAGCCCGTGGCTCACCCCGTGGTACGCGTCGACCCCGAAGCCCACCGAGACGATCAGCCGCTCGGGCACGTCGATCCCGGCCAGCGCGGCGACGCTGGTCAGATCCTCCTCGGGCGTCCCGAGGCCCGACTCGTCGCCGCGCATGAGGATGTCCGTGCCACCGTCGACCAGTACCACGGCGTCGATCTCGTACCTCTCGACCAACGCCCGGTAGGCGGCGCGCAGCGGCTGCACGCCGACGCGGCTGAACGCGTGCACGGTGCTCGGACAGCGGTGCAGGGCCAGCCACTGGGCGAGCGTGCGTTCGGGGAAGTACGCCTGGTGCGGGGCCGAGTCCGCTGTGACGGCGGCGACGTCGGGGGCGAGCCGGTTCTCCGGCGGCAGCCCCTCGACCGCGCTGGACGAGAGGTTCGCGAGCTGGACCCGCTTGCCCTGGTGGAGAAGGGACAGGGTCAACGGCAGCCCCGCGTAGATGTCGAATCCGCCGCCCGCGCCGGCCACCAGCACGCTCTCGGCGGACTCCAGACGGGTGAAGAGCGGGTTGGTGTGCAGGGCTGTCATGTGGATCATTGTGCGGCTCGGGCCGGGTCGGTCGGAGCGTGACCTGGGCCACGTCCGGCCCCGTACGATGGCGCGGTGCTGGTCAAGTGGATTCGCTGCACGGTGACGGACCGACGTGGTTTCGAACGGGGGCAGCGGAAATGGGCGGGGCTGCTCGGTGAGCCGGGATTCCGGGGGCAGGGCGGGGGGTGGAGCAGGGTGCGGCCGGGTGTGGCGCACGTCTTCGCCTTCTGGGAGAGCCGGGCCTTCTACGACTCCTTCATGGCGCGCTCCCACGACCGGCTGGCCGCCGCGCAGTCGGGCACCTTCCGGGACTCCCAGGCCAAGCTCTTCGACTACCGCTTCGATGTGAAGACGGGTTTCGAGCCGAAGTTCACGGACGCGGACGTGGTCCGGATCGCGCACTGCAAGGTGCGTGAGGACCGGGTCGAGCACTTCGCGCTGATGCAGGAGAAGGTGTGGAATCCGGCGATGGCCGGCTCGCCGGGGATGGTGCGCGGGGTGTTCGGGGACGCGCCGGGCAACGAGTTCCTGGTGCTGTCGATGTGGCAGTCGGCGGCCGAGCACGGCAAGTACCGGATCGAGCGCGTGGAGCGGCTGACGCTGCGCGCGCAGACCGCCGCGGACGTGGCGGCCCTGGCGGGCGACGTCGTCGCGCTCGAACCCACCTGGACGGTGTGACAGCAGGGGCAGGTGTGACACGTGTGGCGGGGGCCGCCGCCCCGTCCGTGGTCGCGCGATCTAGGGTCGACCCATGGTGAGACCGCGACGCATCGTCCTAGTCCGGCACGGCGAGTCGGAGGGCAACGCCGACGACACCGTGTACGAGCGTGAGCCCGACCATGCCCTGGGGCTCACCGAGAGCGGATGGCGCCAGGCCGAGGAGACCGGTGCGCGGCTGCGCGAGGTGTTCGGCCGCGAGCGGGTCAGCGTGTACGTGTCGCCGTACCGCCGCACCCACGAGACCTTCCGCGCCTTCGGCCTCGACCCGGAACGGGTCCGGGTGCGCGAGGAGCCCCGGCTGCGTGAACAGGACTGGGGCAACTGGCAGGACCGCGAGGACGTACGGCTCCAGAAGGCGTACCGCGACGCCTACGGGCACTTCTTCTACCGCTTCGCGCAGGGCGAGTCCGGTGCGGACGTGTACGACCGCGTCGGCGCCTTCCTGGAGAGCCTGCACCGCAGCTTCGAGGCGTCCGACCATCCCGCGAACGTGCTGCTGATCACCCACGGGCTGACCATGCGCCTCTTCTGTATGCGCTGGTTCCACTGGTCCGTCGCCGAGTTCGAGTCGCTGTCCAATCCGGGCAACGGGGAGTCACGGACGCTGCTGCTCGGCGAGGACGGGCGGTACACGCTGGACCGGCCGTTCGAGCGCTGGCGGACCCCCGAGCCGTACGGGATCACCGGTTAGAGTGAAGAAGCGATGACCGCTGACAACACACCCCCTCCGTCCGACCCGAACCCGTCCGACCTGCCACCGCCGGACGCCCGCTTCCGGCGCGCCCTGGCCAGCCTGCGCGGGCTGTCCGTCGGGGACGCCCTCGGCTCACAGTTCTTCGTCCCCGTGAACTATCCGCTGCTGAAGCGGCGCGAACTGCCGCCCGGCCCGTGGCAGTGGACGGACGACGCCGAGATGGCCACCTCGGTCCTGGCCGTCCTCGCCGAGCACGGACGCGTCGACCAGGACGCGCTCGCCCGCTCCTTCGCCGCGCACCACGACTTCGACCGCGGTTACGGCCCCGCCGTGAACCGCATGCTGCGGCTGATCAGGGAGGGCGGCGACTGGCGGGAACTGGCCTCCGGACTCTTCAACGGACAGGGCTCCTGGGGCAACGGCGCCGCCATGCGCATCGCACCGCTCGGCGCCTGGTACGCCGACGACCCCGAGCAGGCCACGCACCAGGCGGAGATCTCCGCGTACACGACGCACCAGCACCGCGAGGCCGTGGCGGGCGCCATGGCGGTGGCCGCGGCGGCCGCCATCACCGCCGGCCCCGCCGGACCGCCCGCGCCGAAGGACCTGCTCGACGGCGTCGTCGCGCTCGTGCCCCGCAGCGCCGTGGGGGCCGGACTGCGCCGGGCGCGGGACATGCTCGACTACGACGACGCGGCGACGGTCGCGGCGGTGCTCGGCAGCGGCCGTCGCACGACGGCGCACGACACCGTCCCGTTCGCCCTCTGGTCGGCGGCGCGTTCGCTCGGCGACTTCGAGCGGGCCTTCTGGACCACGGCGCAGGTGGGCGGGGACGTCGACACCAACTGCGCCATCGTCGGGGGAGTGGTGGCTTCGGTAAGTGCCGGCGCACCACCGGCGCGGTGGCTGGAGCAGACGGAAGCGCTGCCCGACTGGCTGCCGGCCGGACCGCACTGAGCGCGTCGCTTCCTGAAGAGGACGAACGAGCGCCGTCCGAACGAGAGACCTCTGTAGGAGGCGCTCCTTCTTCTACTGTCACGGTCCCGCCACAGACTCGCTCCGGAAGTGGCGGCTCCACCGCCTGACGCTAGCCTCGGCCCATGCCGCCGCGTTGATCATCGACGGGCGTGCGCCTACGTGAGCCCGGGATCCGCGCGCCGCCCTGTCGCCGTGCGCATGGCACCGGGCGGTGAGGGGGGCCAGTGTCAGACACATCGTCGAATTCGAGTGGGACGCCGGAACCGGCATCGGCCGGGGAACCGGAGTCAGCTCCGTCGCGCGAGCGGGAGCCACGGCAGAAGCGGGGCGAGCGGAGCCAGCAGGGGCCGCGGTCGCAGCGGCCGGGGGAGTCACCGGAGACGTCGCAGCCGCGCGAAGCCGCTCCGGATGAGGACGTACGGGACGCGGTGCCGCACCCGCGCCGCGTGCCGGCGCACACGGGAGCCCCGGCGCGCGCCGGTACGGCGTCGCCGACCCGGGCCGCGCCGACGCACACCGGACGCCGCCCGCAGCAGCGTCCGGCTCACCCGACGCAGCCGGCCAACTGGCAGCAGTGGCAGCCGGCCCCGCACGAACCTCCCGTCTGGATCGGCGAGATAAGCTCCGACGAGCCCGCCCCCATCCGTGTCGCCACCCTGTGGTGCGTCGCCGTCACCGGTCTGCTCAGCGCGCTGCTGCTCGGCGACGGGCTCGGACTCAACCTCCTGATCGTCACCGTGCCCGCCGCCCTCGCCGCGTACTTCGCCGCGCGGGAGGCCGGACGGCGACCGCGTCCGTGGACCCTGGTCTGGGCCGTCGGCGGCGTCGCGCTGCTCTCCGTCCCCGCCCTGCGCGACGCCGGGTGGCCGACGTTTCTCGCCGTGGCGTCGGCGCTGGGGCTCGGTTCGCTCGCCCTGCACGGCTGCCGTACCTGGCTCGGTGTCGTCCTCGGCCCGCTCGGGCTGTTCGGCTCGCTCGGCACGGGTCTCTTCTGGGGCGTCCGGGGCGTACGCGAGCGCGCCGAGGGCTCGCGCGGCCGGTGGGCACCCGTCCTCCGTACGGCGGCGGTCGCCGTCGTACTGCTGATCGTCTTCGGCGCGCTCTTCGCGAGCGCCGACGCCGCCTTCGCCGATCTGCTCGGCGGTCTGACACCCGACGTCTCGGTCGCCGACGGACCGTGGCGCACGCTGCTGTTCGTGGTCGGCGTCGTCGGGGCGCTCGCCGCCGCGCACACGGCCGCGGCGCCGCTGCGCTGGGACCGCATCACCGTGAAGCAGGGGGCTCCGCGCGGCCTGGCCGAGTGGGCGCTGCCGCTGATCGTGCTCAACCTGCTGTTCGCCGTCTTCATCGCCGTGCAGCTGACCGTGCTGTTCGGCGGCTACGACAAGGTCCTGAGCGAGACCGGCCTCACCTACTCCGAGTACGCCACACAGGGCTTCTGGCAACTGCTCGGCGCCACCCTCCTCACCCTGCTGGTGATCGGTCTCGCGCGCCGCTGGGCACCGCGCGACGGCGCCCGTGACCACACGCTCGTGAACGCCGTGCTCGGCGTCCTGTGCGTCCTCACACTGGTCGTCGTCGCGTCCGCGCTGCGCCGCATGGACCTGTACGTCGACGCGTACGGTCTGACGCGGCTGCGCGTCTCGGTGGCGGCGATGGAGCTGTGGCTCGGACTCGTGATCGTCCTGATCATGGCCGCGGGCGCCTTCGGCGGACGCTGGCTGCCGCGCGCCGTCGCGGTCAGCGGTGCGGCGGGCGTCCTGGTCTTCGGTCTGATCTCGCCGGACGCGCTCGTCGCCGAGCGGAACGTCGAGCGTTACCGGACCTCCGACAAGATCGACATCAACTACTTCCAGCAGCTCTCCGCCGACGCCGTACCGGCGCTCGACACGCTCCCCGAGCCCTTGCGTTCCTGTGCGCTGGAGGGCATCGAGCGGGATCTGGGCGGCGCGGACGAGCCGTGGTACGCGACCAGTTGGGGTGAGTCGCGGGCCAGGGAGATCCTCGACGAGCGGCCGATCGATCCTCGGTGGGAGGCGTGCTCGACGATGAGCCGGCCCAACGATTCGGGCGGCGGGCGCGACTCGTACGACAGCGGGGGCACCGGCGACGGCCTCTGAGAGGGCCCCTCGCCCGCAGGACGCGTCGACGGCCCCCTGTGGGCCCACTCCCCGGCCCGCCGCCTCCGCCTCCTACGGACGGGACGTCCTCCCCCGGGGGATGTCCCGTACGTGTCTACGCCACCGGCCCCGCCGTGCCCGCCTTGCCGCTGAGCGCCTCCAGGTCGCTCTTGCGTACGCGCACCACCAGCGTCGCCGTGAGCAGCGCGAGGACCACCATGCCCACGGCGGCCGTGAACGCGGTCGAGATGCCCTGCGTCAGCACTTCGTGGCCCCAGCGTCCCGGCAGTTCGTGGGTCGCGGCGAACTGCGCCTTCTCCGCCGGGGACGCCTCCGCCATGAAGGACGGCAACTGCTTCCCGGCCTCGTCGCGGCTCGCCGTACCGAAGACCGTGACCAGGATGGACAGCCCCAGTGAACCGCCCACCTGCTGGCTCGCGTTGAGCAGACCCGACGCGGCGCCCGCCTCGTGCTGCCCGACCCCGGAGACCGCCGTCAGCGTCAGGGTCACGAAGTTGAGCCCCATGCCGAAGCCGAACAGCACCATCGGTCCGAGCACGCCGCTCAGATACGAGCTGTCCGGAGTGATCAGCGTCTGCCAGAAGAGACCCAGACCCGTGATGGTCGCGCCGACGACCATGAACGGCTTCGGGCCGAGCACCGGCAGCAGCCGCTGCGACAGGGCCGCGCCCAGGCCGATCGCGAGGGTCACCGGCAGGAACGCGAGGCCGGACCGGATCGGGCTGTAGTCGAGCACGTTCTGCACGAACAGCACGATGAAGAAGAACATCCCGAACATGGCGGCGGCCAGGCTCAGCATGATGACGTAGGTGCCCGACCTGTTCCGGTCGGCGAACATCCTGAGCGGCGTGATCGGTTCCTTCGCCCGCGACTCGACGACGCCGAAGGCGGCGAGCAGGACGACGGCCGCGGTGAAGGAGCCGATCGTGAGCGAGTCGCGCCAGCCTTCCTCCGAGGCCCGGATGAATCCGTAGACGAGCGAGGCCATGCCGAGCGTGGACGTCGCGGCGCCGGAGATGTCGAAGCGGCCGGGGTGGCGCTTCGACTCGGTGATGTACATCGGGGTCAGGACGGCGATCAGCACGCCGATCGGTACGTTGACGAAGAACACCCAGCGCCAGTCGAGCCATTCGGTGAGCATCCCGCCGGCCAGCAGGCCGAGGGCGCCGCCGCCCGCCGAGACGGCGGCGAAGACTCCGAAGGCCCTGTTGCGGGCCGGCCCCTCGGGGAACGTCGTGGTGATGAGCGCGAGCGCGGTGGGTGAGGCGATGGCACCGCCGATCCCCTGGATCGCGCGGGCGGCGAGGAGCTGCCAGGGTTCCTGGGCGAAACCGCCGAGGAGCGAGGCGAGGGTGAAGAGCAGGATGCCGGCCATGAAGACGCGGCGCCGGCCGAGGATGTCGCCCGCGCGGCCACCGAGGAGCAGCAGGCCGCCGAAGGTGAGTGTGTAGGCGCTCAGGACCCAGGAGAGGTCCGTGGTGGAGAAACTGAGCGCATCCTGGATGTGCGGGAGCGCGATGTTCACAATGGTCGCGTCGAGCACGACCATGAGCTGACAGGCTGCGATGACGGCCAGCGCGATCCCGGGCCGTCCCTCCCGGCGGGCCGCACCCGGCTCGCGTTCCGCTTCGAGTTGAGAGGTTGTCACTACGAGAGTCCCCCAAGTGAATTAGTGAACGCGAGCGTTCACTGTGTCGTCCACGGTAGTGAGTCCCCGTCAGTGAACGCAACCGTTCACTGAAGCTGCCGTCTGAATCTTTGCCTCATGGAGACATGCCTGATGGTTACTTCACGCTCGGCGGCCACCGCTCGGTCGCGGACGGTGGTGCCGCGACGTCGAGGTCCAGTGCTGGAACGCGCGATTCTCGACGCCGCGTTGGAGCAGTTGAGTACGGTCGGCTGGGCCGGCCTGACGATGGAGGGCGTCGCCGCGGGGGCCCAGACGGGCAAGGCCGCGGTCTACCGGCGGTGGCCTTCCAAGGAGGATCTCGTCGCCGACGCGCTGGCGGCGGGGCTCCCTCCACTGGAAGACGCCCCCGATCTGGGCGGAATCCGCGACGATCTCTACGAGTTGACCCGGCTGGTCCGGGACGCCATGTACTCCCGGCCCGGGTTCGCGCTCCGCGCGGTGCTGCACGAATGCGACCAGTCGGCCTCCGAGCGTTTCCAGGCGCTGATCACGAACGGTGTGATCGAACCGTCGGCCAATCTGTTCGGGGAGGTTGTGCGCCGCGGTATCCGGCGAGGTGACGTACGGCCCGACGCCACCGGCTCGATGGTCTCCGACGTCATCCCGGCGGTGCTGATGTACCGGTCGAAGGTCTGTGGCAGTCAGTGGCCCGACGAGGAGCTCGCGCGGCTCATCGACGACGTGATGCTGCCGCTGCTCCGGTCGTCGTCCGACTGACGCCACGGTCCCGGGCGTCGCAGGTCGTCCTGCAACCGGGCGCCGAGGGCGTGTTGGGGGCGTGCGGCGCCGGGTGCCGGGCGGGCGGCTCGGGCGGTCGCGTACGGCCGGGGAACCCGGGGTGTCGCGCGGGAAAGCGGCGGCGTAACCTGGATGACGCCATGCCGTACGAACCACCCACCCACGCAGTGGAGCGATCGCTCCGCGCCACCACCGGTGCCAGGATCATCGCTGGTGTCGACGAGGTCGGACGCGGAGCGTGGGCGGGACCGGTGACGGTCTGCGCGGCCGTCACCGGTCTGCGCCGGGCCCCCGTCGGGCTCACCGACTCCAAGCTGATCACTCCCAAACGCCGTGCCGACATGGCGCTGGAGCTCGAGTCGTGGGTGACCTCGCACGCCATAGGGCACGCCTCGCCGGAGGAGATCGACGACCACGGGATGACCGCGGCCCTGCGACTCGCCGCCGAACGCGCCCTGGACGCGCTGCCGGTGCGGCCCGACGCCGTCATCCTCGACGGCAAGCACGACTACCTCGGCAAGCCCTGGCAGGTCCGGACGGTCATCAAAGGCGACATCTCGTGCGTCTCGGTGGCCGCCGCGTCGGTGCTCGCCAAGGTGCGCAGGGACGCCATGATGGCCGAACTGGGCGCCACGTCCGAGGAATGCGACGGCTTCGCCTTCCACGACAACGCCGGATATCCCTCGCCGGTGCACAAGGCGGCGCTGGCGGAACGGGGGCCGACCTCGCACCACCGGCTCTCGTGGTCCTATCTCGACGGGCTGCCCCGGTGGCGCCATCTCAAGAAGATCCGTATCCCCGCCCAGGCGGAGCTACTGGAGAGCGAGGGCCAGCTCGGCTTCGACTTCTGACCCGCACGACCTGACGTGACCGGCCTGTCCGGTTTCTGACGGATACGGCCCGTGCACCGCCCCGGCCGTACTCGGCAAGCGCAACGTATGGGCACAGATGTGCCCACCCGCCGGTGACTTGCGCGCCGGCGTTTGATAGACATCCACCCATGCCTCTCACTCCCGAGGAGCCTCAGATTCACGAGAGCGCCCAGGGTCCCCGCGCCACTCCGGCCACCGGCCGCACCGCGCCGACCCCCCGTCCCGTACCCGGCCCGCGTCCCGTTCCCGGGCCGCGGTCCGCGGCCACACCACGTCCCGGGCATCCGGGCCGCGGTCCCGCGAGGCCCGCACCGCCGGAGCCCTCGCAGGTCCCCGCCGAACGGCCCGCCGCCGTCCCGCAGGAGACCCGTTCCGTCCCCCAGGTCCAGCTGATCCCCGCCTCGGTGGACGGCGCGCTGGACGCGGCCGAGGAAGCCGTCGACCTGCTGCTCGACTCCGGTCGCGCGCCCGGCGACATCCTCGTGCTCACCACCGGCGAACAGCACCCGTGGGCCACGCACGAACTGTCCTTCGGCGCCGTGTCCTACTGGGACCAGCACGACACGGGCGAGGACGTGTTCTTCGCGGACGCCTCGGCCGTGGACCGCGCCAAGGCGCGGCCCGTGGTCGTCGTCGCGCTCAACGGTGGTGACGACAGCGCCGTCGCGCGTGTCCTGCCCACGGCGCGGGAGCGGGCCGTCGCGCTGCTCGTCGTGTGCGGTGACCCGCAGCGGGTCAACTCCGTGCTCGGCGCGGGCGTCTAGACAGGGATCCCACCGGGTCGCGCGGCACACGGCCTGCGGGCCGTTCGGCCGCGCGACCCGGGCCGGCCCCGCGGTCGGCGCGCCCGGCTGCCCCTTCCGGGCGGCCGGGCCGAAACCCGTGGACACGACGGGTCAGCGGGCCGCCACGCGCCGCAACGCCTCGACCGCGCCGCCACCGGAACGCAGCGGCGCGGGAGCGGAGTCGGACACCGCCTCGGCGAGATCTTCGGGCGCGGACTCGGAGTTGGGCCGACGGCCGCCCCGCCCTTCGCCCAGTACCTGCCAGCCGCCACGCGTCAGCGTGATGTACGCGCCGCAGCGCAGACCGTGCAGCGTGCAGGCGTCCCGCAGCCCCCACATCCAGGCCCCGTCCTCCTCCGTCCAACGCTCGTCGCCGTCGCGGCAGTAGAGGAGCACGGCGGTGCGCACCGGCGTACGGCGGCGCAGATCGTGCGGGATGACCCGGCGCAGGTGCGCCAGCAGGGCGTTTCGGAACTCCCATCCGTCGACCGGCACGGCCCGTGGGGCGAACGAGGCGCTGGCGGCGAGGCGTTCCTCATGATCGAGGACTCCGACGACGGCGGTCGCCGGAGTCGGCCGGTGCCGGGAGTGCAGCCCGCTGACGACCTCGCGGGGGCTACGGAGCAGGGGTATCCCGGCCGCCGCCCACTCGGCGGGCTCCAGCATCCTGGCGAGGCGGGTGACGGAATCGGCTGTCGTGATCGATGAGGCTGCGGACGGAGCGAATCCGAAGGTCACGTTCCTCCCTTCGCATACGCGCCCACAGTGCGGGCAGGGGCGGGTGAGGCGCGCCGGGGCACGGTCCATCCGGACCGCGGACGATCCGACCGTGCGGGGGGCGTCTCCAATTCTTGCGGGCACTTGGGCAGGCGGCAACGAGCAATTGCCGCCGCTGACCGGAATGATCGGTAATGACGCTGATATCCCTGCCTTAACCCTGCCCACCCGGGGTCCCGCTGATACGTGGTCACGTCTGAACGGCGAGCACCAGTGGGAACACCCCTTCGGCCCCGGCCCTGCGCAGCAGCCGGGTGGCCACGGCCAACGTCCAGCCGGTGTCAAAGAGATCGTCGACCAGCAGGACGGGACCCGCGGCCGAGGTCAGAGCCTCGGCCAACTCCGGTGACACGGTGAACGCCTCGTGCAGCGCCCGGACCCGCTGGGCGCTGTTGGTGCGGGAGATACGCGTTCCCTCCGCGCCCGGCGCGTACTCGACCGTGCCCAGCAGCGGCATCCGGCCCACCTCGGAGATCCGGCTGCCCAGGGACCCCACGAGTTGGGGCTTGCTCCGCGAGGCGACGGTCACGACGCCCACCGGGCGCGCCGGAGCGTCGTCCAGTCCGGACGCCCAACCGCCGGGCCCCTTGGCCCAGTCGGCGAGGACGCTCACCACGGCGTCCACCACGTCGCCGGGGACGGGGCCGTCCGGTGACTGGGGTGCGAGCATCGGGCGCAGCCTGTTGCCCCACCCGATGTCGGAGAGCCGACCCAGCGCCCGGCCGGGGAAACTCCGCTCACCGGCGGGGACACGACCCCTCAGATCGACACCCACGGCGGTCAGCCCGGTCGGCCACATCTTGCGCGGCTCCACGTCCACCCCGGGCCTGCCCAACTCGCCCCGGGCGGCGTCCAGTGCGCCACCGGAGACCTTGTTCGTGAACCGCGCCCCCGCGCAGTTGTCACACCGGCCGCACGGCGCGGCCTCCTCGTCGTCCAGCTGGAGCCGCAGGAACTCCATCCTGCACGCCGTCGTCGTCGCGTAGTCCCGCATGGCCTGCTGCTCGGTCTGCCGCTGGCGCGCCACCCACGCGTACCGCTCCGCGTCGTACACCCAGGGCTGTCCGGTGCTGGTCCAGCCGCCCTTCACCCGGTGCACCGCGCCGTCCACGTCGAGCACCTTGAGCATCGTCTCCAGCCGTGTGCGCCGCAGCTCGACCAGCGGTTCGAGAGCGGGCAGCGAGAGGGGCCGGTCCGCCTGCGCCAGGACGTCGAGCGTGCGGCGGACGAGCTCTTCGGGCGGGAAGGCGACGGAGGCGAAGTACTGCCAGATGGCCTCGTCCTCCTTGCCGGGGAGCAGCAGCACCTCGGCGTGCTCGACTCCGCGCCCGGCACGGCCCACCTGCTGGTAGTAGGCGATGGGGGAGGAGGGGGAGCCGAGGTGGACGACGAATCCGAGGTCGGGCTTGTCGAACCCCATCCCCAGCGCGGACGTGGCGACCAGCGCCTTGACGCGGTTGGCGAGGAGGTCCTCCTCGGCCTGCTGCCGGTCCGCGTTCTCCGTGCGGCCCGTGTACGACGTGACCGTGTGGCCGCACTGGCGGAGATAAGCGGTGACTTCCTCGGCCGCCGCGACCGTCAGGGTGTAGATGATCCCGGAGCCCGGAAGCTCGACCAGATGATCGGCCAGCCAGGCCAGCCGGTGCGCGGCGTCCGGCAGCCTGAGCACGTTGAGACTCAGACTCTCCCTGTCCAGTGCTCCGCGCAGCACGAGTGCGTCGGTCCCCGCTCCGGTGCCCAACTGGTCGGCGACGTCGGCCGTCACCCGCGCGTTCGCCGTGGCCGTGGTGGCCAGCACAGGGACGCCGGACGGCAGCTCGGCGAGCATCGTGCGCAGTCGCCGGTAGTCGGGGCGGAAGTCGTGGCCCCAGTCGGAGATGCAGTGGGCCTCGTCCACCACCAGCAGGCCGGTGGCCGCCGACAGGGCGGGCAGGACCTGGTCGCGGAAATCGGGATTGTTGAGCCGCTCGGGGCTGACCAGCAGCACGTCGACCTCACCGGCCGCCACCTCGGCCTGAATCGTCTCCCACTCCTCCGAGTTGGACGAATTGATCGTGCGCGCGCTGATTCCCGCGCGGGCGGCGGCCTCCACCTGGTTGCGCATGAGCGCGAGCAGCGGGGAGACGATCACCGTCGGGCCGCTGCCCCGGGCGCGGAGCAGGGATGTCGCGACGAAGTACACGGCGGACTTGCCCCAGCCCGTCCGCTGCACGACGAGTGCTCTGCGTTTGTCGGCGACGAGCGCTTCGATGGCCCGCCACTGGTCCTCGCGCAGGCGGGCGGCGCCGGTGGCGTCACCGACGAGACGGGCGAGGACGGAGTCGGCCGAGGCCCGGAGATCCGCACGTTCTGCGTTGGTCATGTGCCCATGCAACCTGATGGCTCGGGCAAAGCGCGAATGCCGGAGCCGACCTGTGGATAACGTTATCCACAGGGGTCGCGGGATTCTGGCTTCCGCGGGACGGTCGGGGCATGAACAAGCACAGCGAACCGACCCGTCCCGCCGACGAGCAGCAGGTCACCCTGCGCAGCCCCGCGGAACTCGCCGATGCCCTGCCATTCCTGCTGGGCTTCCACCCGTCCGACTCGATCGTGCTCGTCGCGCTGCACGGCGACGAGGGCCGTTTCGGCGGGCGGCTGAGGCTCGGAATCCCGCGCACGCCCCGTGAATGGGCGCCCGTCTCCGAGCAGCTCGCCGACTGCCTGGTGGAGGGGAGCCTGCGGCGTGGGTCCCGTCCGGACGGGATCGTCGCCTTCCTCTGCCAGGACCCGGAGGACGGCGACACGGGCCGTGGTGTGCGCGACCGGCTGCATCCGCTCGCGCAGTTGATCCGCACGAGCTTCGGCCGGCTCGACATCCCCGTGCACGAGGTGCTCTGCATTTCCGACGGCCGTTTCTGGTCATACTGCTGCCCGGACACCCGCTGCTGCCCGCCCGAGGGCACGGTGCTGGCGCTGCCGGGCACATCCGTGATGGCCGCGGCCTCCGCCTACGCGGGGATCCAAGTACGCGGATCCCTGCGGGAGATGGAGGCGCGACTGGAGCCCTGGCGCGCCCCGGCCGAGAAGGCGGCCAAGCAGGAACAGGCGCTGGACGAGGCCGCGGGCGCTCTGGTGCCGATGATTCTGGGCGGCGGGAGCCGCGAGCAGGTCGGAGAGTCCACGCTCCGGTCCGCGCGCGGTCTCATGGACCGGCTGGCCCAGACGCCGCCCGCGCCGCCGCGCCGGAAGGGGGCGGGGCGGGTGGGCGCCGACGTCGGCGACGGCACGGACGTGGGGGACGACCGGCTCATCGCCGACGACGAGGCGGCGGCCGTCATCATCGGCCTTCAGGACCGGGAGGTCCGCGACCGGGCGGCGCAGTGGATGGAGGGCCCCGACGCCGAGCCGGCCCTGCGGCTCTGGCGGGCCCTGGCCCGTCGCTGCGTCGGTTCCTACGCGGAGCACGCGGTGGCCCCGCTCACCCTGGCGGGCTGGGTCGCCTGGTCCTGCGGGGACGAGCCGGCGGCCCGGGTCGCGCTGGGGCTCGCGCTGCGTCTCGACCCGACGTACACCTTCGCCCAACTCCTCCACCAGGCATTCAACGAGGGGCTGGACCCGGAGACGCTCCGGCGCTGTATGCGGGCCCAGGACATGCCACTCGCGGGCCCGCAGCCCCGCGCGACGCGGAGCTCCACGGCGAAGCAGGCCAAGAAGGCGGTGAAGCGGGCGGTGAGGAACGCGACGATCAAGAAGATGACGACCCCGACGGTGCCGTCACCGAGGACCCGTCCCGGTACCCCGGCGGCACGCGCTCGGGCAGCCGGCCGCAGTGAGCGGCGCGGTACCAAGAGCGACAGGTGACAGGGGGAGCGGAGCCTGCCTCGGTGCGCTGAGCGAGAGAGGCGACCGCACCTGCCGAGGGCCGTACGGGTGGGGCTTTCGCGGCGCACCCGGCCCGTCCTTCTCGCCACGGCGGGAGCGCCGTTGTCGGAGCCGTCGACGTTCGCGGGTCCTCCCCGAGAGCGGCCAAGCGGACGTGTGGGGGTCGTGCGGTGGCGACGAGTGGTGCGCTCCGCCTCCGTCACCGCGAACGGCGCCTCCCGGTGGGTCTCGGCGGGTGTGCCCGCCGGGCTTGACGGAGGAAGGCCGGCGGGGGTGCTCGGAGCCGCCCCGGCCGGTGCCCCCGGCCGCCACCCGGCCCTGGCGCACGGCCCTCGTGCTCACTTTCGGGATTCGAAGAAAGGGTGGGCCGGAATCGAGCCGCGACAGGGGGAAGAAGTCGGCGGACCTGACGGGAACGGGTGTTTATCGTCAGGCAGACGACTAAGATCACGGGCATGTCGCCCTACGACCCGTCGGCTTACCCCGCGTTCGCAGTCACCGTCGACCTGGTCGTGCTCACCGTGCGCCGCCATGTCCTGTGCGCGCTGGTCGTACGGCGGGGTGAGGCACCCTTCCAGGGGCGCTGGGCGCTGCCCGGCGGCTTCGTCAAGGGCGATGAGGATCTTGGCGCGGCGGCGGCGCGCGAGCTGACCGAGGAGACGGGACTGTGCGCGCACGACCCGGCGTCGCCCGCTCCCGCGAACGGCGCCCATCTCGAACAGCTCGCCACCTACGGCGACCCGGCGCGCGACCCCCGGATGAGGGTGGTCAGCGTGGCCCATCTCGCGCTCGCGCCCGACCTTCCCGCGCCCCGCGCGGGCGGTGACGCCAACAGTGCCCGCTGGTCACCCGTGGACGCGCTGCTCAGCCACGAGGGCGGGGCGGGCCGGGACGGCGAACAGCCCGCGCCGCTCGCCTTCGACCACGCGCGCATTCTCGGCGACGGGGTGGAGCGGGCCCGTTCCAAGATCGAGTACTCCTCCCTGGCCACCGCCTTCTGTCCCGCGGAGTTCACGGTCGGTGAGCTGCGCCGGGTGTACGAGGCGGTGTGGGGCGTCGCGCTCGACCCCCGTAACTTCCACCGCAAGGTGACGGGTACCCCAGGCTTCCTGGTGCCGTCCGGCGGCACCACCACGCGTCAGGGCGGCCGGCCCGCGCAGTTGTTCCGGGCCGGCGGGGCCACCGTGCTCAACCCGCCGATGCTGCGCCCCGAGGTCTGAGCCCACTCGCCGACGGGCGGGCTCGCCCCACCGGACACCCGGCGCCGCGACGCTGCGCCACAAGTCGGACATGTCGCGTTATCTTGCTGCGGTACCCACACTGCCGCCGAGCGGTCTCACCCTCCCCGCGAGAGAAGCGATGCTCCAGGCCATCGGACTCACCAGCAGCCCCCACCGCGACCTCCCGCCCGCCGTGGACGATCTGACCTTCGAGGCCCCCGCCGGCGCCGTCACGGCGCTGCTCGGCGCCGAGGGCGCGGGCAAGACCACCGCCCTGCGACTGATGCTCGAACTCGAATCCGGCCGGGGAATCACCTACTTCCGAGGCCGGCCGCTCCACCGCATCGCCCACCCGGCCCGCGAGGTCGGTGTCCTGCTCGGCGACGTGCCCGGACACCCCGCGCGCAGCACCAAGGGGCAGCTCCGCATGCTCTGCGCCGCGGCGGGTGTCCCCGCCGCGCGCGCCGACGACCTGCTCGAACTGGTCGGTATCGGCGCCCTGCGCGACGAACCGCTCGGAGCCCTCTCCCTCGGCATGGACCGCCGACTCGGCCTCGCCGCCGCCCTGTTGGGCGACCCGCACACCCTCGTCCTCGACGAACCCGCCGCCGGTCTCTCGCCCCGCGAGAACGGCTGGCTGCACGGACTGCTGCGGGCGCACGCGGCCCATGGCGGCACCGTTCTCTACACCACCGATGATCCCAAAGAGGCGGCCCGCACCGCCGATCGCGTCGTCACCCTCGACGAAGGCCGTCTCGTCGCCGACCAGGACATCGCGGACTTCGCCCGGACCCGGCTGCGCCCGCGCGTCGTCGTCCGGACCCCGCACGCGGCCCGCCTCGCCGACGCGGTCAACCGCGAGGCGCGCGCGGACCGCCGCTCCGTCGAGGTCGTCACCGACAGCGGCGGCCGGCTCACCGTCTTCGGCAGTGACTGCGCCGAGTTGGGCGAGACGGCCTTCCGGCACGGCATCCTCGTCCACCAACTCGCCGACGAGACCGGGGACACCGGCCCGCCGGCCCCCGTGGACCCGCCGGCGCCCTCGGAGGCGCGACAGGCGCCCTCGCGGCCCGACACCGACCTCCTGCCGCCCCCACTGTCCGCGCGGCCCGTGCGCAGCCCCCTGCGCCCGTTCCGGTACGAGCTGCGCCGCTTCCTCGGCGTACGGACACCCTGGCTCGTCGCCGCCGTCGTTCTGGTCGCCTCCGTCGCGCTGAGCCTGCCGCTCGCCCGTGCCGGCGACACCCCGCTGCCCGGCCTCCTCGCGGCTTGGCCGGGATTCCTGCCGCTGCCACCCGCCGCCCTGGGCGCCGGCCTGCTCGGGGCCTTCGCCTTCGGCGACGAGTACCGCTATCCCGCGCTCGCCGCGGGACGCGGCACCGTTCCGCGCCGTCTGGGCCTGCTGCTGGCCAAACTCACCGTCACCGCCGCGGCGGCCCTGCTGCTCGCGGCTCTCACCGTCACCGCCGACGCGCAGGCGATGAGACTGGTGTACGGCGGGGGAACGGACGTGGTGCCCCCGGACTGGCCCGCGCTCGTGGTCAGTTGGGCGGGGCTGACCGTCGGCTGCGCCTGGGCGGGTCTGCTCGGGGCCGGTATCTTCCGCGTCACGGGCGCCGGTGTCGCCGCGGTGCTCGCCGTACCGGTCGTCGTCGTTCCCCTCGTACAGAAGGGGCTTGCCGTTCCGTCGGCGCGTTCGATCGTCGGACTCCCGGGCAGATTGCGTGAACTGGCCTGGCCGCACTGGCCGGAGGCGGTCGACCGCTGGCTGGTGGCGACCGGTCGGGTCGTCGCCCAGCCCGTGGGGACGGCGCTGGCGCTGTCGTTGTCCGCCCTGCTCTGCGCGTATCTGTTCACCAGCCTTCGTCGCAGGGCCCGTTGGTGATCGCCGAGTGACTGGACCTGTCGTACTGCCCATAACTCCCTGATTGCGCCCACTTCTTTACGATAAGTCGTCAATCGAAGGGCGGGCGCCGATCACCCTTTCGTGTGCTTTTCACCAAAGACCTCAAGGGGCCGTGGAAGGGAGCCGACAAAGGATGCGTGAGTACCCTTGCGCACACCATGATGACCGCCGCCCGCGCCGTCGACTCAGGCCTGCCGGCCCCGGGCGGAATCGACCGCTACCCCTACGCGGAGGCGCCCGGCGCCGACCGCCTTCCCGCCCCCTCCTGGGACGGCGGGGACAACGAGCTGGGCCGGGTCGGCAGGCGCTCGGCGGGCAGCCGGGGCCGTGGACTGCACGGCCAACTCGTCCAGCAGCTCGGCCAGATGATCGTCTCCGGTGACCTGGGCGCCGACCGGCCGCTCGTACCGGAGGAGATCGGACAGCGCTTCGAGGTCTCCCGCACGGTGGTCCGCGAGTCGCTGCGCGTCCTGGAGGCCAAGGGCCTCGTCAGCGCCCGTCCCAATGTCGGTACCCGGGTCCGGCCGGTCAGTGACTGGAACCTGCTGGACGCCGACATCATCGAGTGGCGGGCGTTCGGCCCCCAGCGAGACGACCAGCGCCGCGAGCTGAGCGAGTTGCGCTGGACCATCGAGCCGCTCGCCGCGCGGCTCGCCGCCGGCCACGGACGTGAGGACGTCCAGCAGCGGCTGGCCGACATGGTCGAGATCATGGGGCACTCCATCGCCCAGGGCGACTCGATCACGTTCTCGCGCGCCGACGCCGAATACCACTCCCTGCTGATCCAGCTCGCGGGCAACCGGATGCTGGAGCACCTTTCGGGGATCGTCTCCGCGGCCCTCCAGGTCTCCGGCGGCCCCGTCACCGGCTGTGACCGGCCCACCGACGCGTCGCTGGCGCACCACGCGCGGATCGTCGAGGCCCTGGCGGCCGGCGACGGTCAGGCGGCCGAATCCGCCATGCGGCAGCTTCTGATGGTCCACCCGGAAGTGGAGCGTGTCGTTCCCGCGCCCCGCGAGCACTGAGGGCGCCACCGGGGTACCACCGTGGTGCTGAGGGCGAGTCCCGCGGTGCCGAGCAGGAAGACGAAGGTCAGGACGGACGGGGGCGTGTACGCGTCACGTGCCGCCGGACCCACGGGCCCGGCGGCACTAACGTGGGATAAGGCCCTTCTGGTTGTTTTGCCGTAAATGGGGTGTGACTCGGGCCACGTGGATTGGGCGTAACACTCCACGAGGCAGGGCGATGACCTAAGAGGTGACAGCCGCGGAGGGAATAGCGCCACGAAGGGTGGCGCTGTATCCAGCTCCGAGGTCCAGCCCGCGCCGTCGGCACATCCCCAGTCGACGGTCGTCGGCTCCGCCCCGACCCCGGGGGGGAGCCGGAAGCCGTTTCCATCGTTCCGAGAGGTTGTTCGTGTCGGCCAGCACATCCCGTACGCTCCCGCCGGAGATCGCCGAGTCCGAGTCTGTGATGGCGCTCATCGAGCGGGGAAAGGCTGATGGGCAGATCGCCGGCGACGACGTGCGTCGGGCCTTCGAGGCTGACCAGATTCCGCCAACCCAGTGGAAGAATGTTCTGCGCAGCCTCAACCAGATCCTCGAGGAAGAGGGTGTGACGCTGATGGTCAGTGCCGCGGAGTCGCCGAAGCGCGCCCGCAAGAGCGTCGCTGCGAAGAGCCCGGCGAAGCGCACCGCCACCAAGACAGTCGCCGCCAAGACCGTTCATACGAAGACAGTCGCGGCCACCGCCGCCCCGGCGGCCGAGACCGTCGAGACTCCCGGCGACGAGACTGCCGCGCCCGCCAAGAAGGCCGCGGCCAAGAAGACCGTGGCCAAGAAGGCGGCGGCGAAGAAGACCGCCGTCAAGAAGGTCGCGGCGAAGAAGACCGCCGGCAAGAAGGACGCCGACGAGGCCGCCGACGGCGAGGAGACGCCCGAGGAGGTCCAGGCCGGCAAGGGCGAGGAGGAGGAGACCGAGGGCGAGAACAAGGGCTTCGTCCTCTCCGACGACGACGAGGACGACGCGCCGGCCCAGCAGGTCGCCGTCGCGGGTGCCACCGCCGACCCGGTCAAGGACTACCTCAAGCAGATCGGCAAGGTCCCGCTCCTCAACGCCGAGCAGGAGGTCGAGCTCGCCAAGCGCATCGAGGCGGGTCTGTTCGCCGAGGACAAGCTGGCGAACGCCGACAAGCTCGCCCCCAAACTCAAGCGCGAGCTGGAGATCATCGCCGAGGACGGGCGCCGCGCCAAGAACCACCTGCTGGAGGCCAACCTCCGACTGGTGGTCTCGCTGGCCAAGCGCTACACCGGCCGCGGCATGCTCTTCCTGGACCTGATCCAGGAGGGCAACCTGGGTCTGATCCGCGCGGTCGAGAAGTTCGACTACACCAAGGGCTACAAGTTCTCCACGTACGCCACCTGGTGGATCCGGCAGGCGATCACCCGCGCCATGGCCGACCAGGCCCGCACCATCCGTATCCCGGTGCACATGGTCGAGGTCATCAACAAGCTCGCGCGTGTGCAGCGCCAGATGCTCCAGGACCTGGGCCGTGAGCCCACCCCGGAGGAGCTGGCCAAGGAGCTCGACATGACCCCGGAGAAGGTCATCGAGGTCCAGAAGTACGGTCGCGAGCCGATTTCGCTGCACACCCCGCTGGGCGAGGACGGGGACAGCGAGTTCGGTGACCTCATCGAGGACTCCGAGGCCGTCGTCCCGGCGGACGCGGTCAGCTTCACGCTTCTCCAGGAGCAGCTGCACTCGGTGCTCGACACGCTCTCCGAGCGTGAGGCCGGTGTGGTCTCCATGCGCTTCGGTCTCACCGACGGCCAGCCCAAGACGCTGGACGAGATCGGCAAGGTCTACGGCGTGACGCGTGAGCGCATTCGTCAGATCGAGTCCAAGACGATGTCGAAGCTCCGCCACCCGTCACGTTCGCAGGTTCTGCGCGACTACCTGGACTAGGCGGTTTCTCCGGCACGGCACAGCCCTTCCTGAGGGCCCGCATCCCGACCGGGATGCGGGCCCTCAGGCGTTTCGGGGATGCGTTTGTCGGCTCAATGGGTGACTCTGTGTCAGTAGGAGTCACCGGAGAGTCAGGAGCCCGTATGCGTCGCCCTATTGCCCGAGTGCTCACGGCAGGACTGGCCACGATCGCCGCGGGGGCGGTGCTGCCGCTCGTCTCCCCCCTGCCGGCCCACGCGGACCGGGTGGTGGTGGGCGGGGAGCCGGCGCCGGCCGCCGAGACTCCCTGGGTCGTGGCTCTCTCCAGCCGGGAACGGTTCGGGGACACCCGAGCGGGTCAGTTCTGCGGCGGCGTGGTCGTGGCGCCGACGAAGGTGCTCACGGCCGCGCACTGCATGGGCAGGGACGTGCTCGGGGTGAAACCCGAGGACGTGACGGATCTGCGGGTCATCGCGGGCCGGGAGCGGCTCACCGGGAAGGGCGGCAGGGAGGTCCGGGTGGGTTCCGTACGGATCGACCCGGCGTACGACCCCGGGACCCATGCCTCGGACCTCGCGGTGCTGACGCTGGCGCGGGCGCTGCCCGCGAGGTACGCCATCCGGCCGGCCGATCCGGGCGGGCAGGCCTCGGCTCCGGGCGCCGCGGCGAAGGTCTACGGCTGGGGCGACACCACCGGCGAGGGCAAATACGCCTCCGCGCTCCGCTCCGCCCCTGTGACGGTCCTGGCGGACTCGGAGTGCGTGCGGGCCTACCCCGGGGGCTCAGGGGGCCGCTACGACGTCGCCACGATGCTCTGCGCCGGCGATCCCGAGGGCGGGCACGACGCCTGCCAGGGCGACAGCGGCGGGCCGCTCGTCGCCCGTGGGCGCCTCATCGGGCTGGTCTCGTGGGGGAGCGGCTGCGGGCGGGCCGGGAGTCCCGGGGTCTACACGCGGATCACCTCGGCGGTCGACCAGGTCGCCGGAGCGACCGGGGGGCGCCGTCCACGCTGAGGCCTCGGGGCCCACGCCGCGGGCGGCCACGAGAACGGGCCGCCATCCCGGTTCAGCTGGGGTGGCGGCCCGTCGGCCGGTCCTGGATCGGCCCTTGGCTCGTCGTGGATGCGAGGTGTCAGTGTTCCTCTTCACCGGCGGCGGCCTGCACGGCCGTCAGTCGGTCGGTCTCATCCTGTATTTCCGCGGCGATCTTCTTGAGTTCCGGCTCGAACTTACGTCCGTGGTGGGCGCAGAAGAGCAGTTCACCACCGCTGGTCAGGACGACGCGCAGATATGCCTGGGCGCCGCAGCGGTCGCAGCGGTCAGCGGCCGTCAGCGGGCTCGCGGGGGTCAGAACAGTAGTCACGTCGCCTCTTCTCTAGCTCGACGAGCTGTCGTACCAGGGTCAACATCCAACCAGGCCGAAAACGTTCCCGCTCGCGGCCATTCCTCGAAACTTCTTCCCGGGGCGGCTGTCTGCTGCCGGTTGGCGGCGAATGAGCCGTATTGCTTCGCTTTACGGTTTCGCGTTGCTTGTCAGGGTCGATCCTCCCGGCTGGCTTGCCGGTTGTTCATGAGGACGTGCCCGGAGCCTAAATGGTTCATGCCTGGAAGGGAACGTGATGTGTGCTTCACTCCATCGAGGGATCGAACACTCATGCGAGCCTCGGTTAGCATGAGAATTCAATAGGGTGGCGTTACAACGGCTCTACCAGGCCTCTGTACCCTCTGAGCGGCGACCGATGCCGGGCCTTACCCACTGGGCCAGATTTCAAATTCAGCGAGGAGCGAACCGCGTGACCGCCGAGACGTCCGTGCCGTCCAGTGCGCTGCTGACAGCAGATCGTGACGGTTCCAACTACACCGCGCGGCACCTGCTCGTCCTTGAGGGGCTCGAGGCGGTCCGGAAACGGCCCGGCATGTACATCGGGTCGACCGACAGCCGCGGTCTGATGCACTGCCTCTGGGAAATCATCGACAACTCGGTCGACGAGGCCCTGGGCGGCTACTGCGACCGTATCGACGTCACGCTCCACGAGGACGGCTCCGTCGAGGTCAAGGACAACGGTCGCGGTATCCCCGTCGACGTCGAGCCGAAGACCGGTCTCTCCGGCATCGAGGTCGTCATGACGAAGCTGCACGCGGGCGGCAAGTTCGGCGGCGGCTCCTACGCGGCCTCCGGCGGTCTGCACGGCGTGGGTGCCTCCGTCGTCAACGCGCTCTCCTCCCGGCTGGACATCGAGGTCGACCGCAACAGCGCCACGCACGCGATCAGCTTCCGTCGCGGCGTCCCCGGCATCTTCACGGAATCGGGCCCCGACGCCCCCTTCGACCCGGCGAACGGGCTGCTCAAGGGCAAGCGGGTGCCCAAGACGCGCACCGGCACCCGGACCCGCTACTGGGCGGACCGGCAGATCTTCCTCAAGGACGCCAGGCTGTCGCTGGAGACCCTGCACCAGCGGGCCCGCCAGACCGCCTTCCTCGTCCCCGGCCTGACCATCGTCGTGCGCGACGAGCGCGCCGCCGGCGAGAGCGAGGGCAACGGCACGATCGAGGAGACCTTCCACTACGACGGCGGGATCAGCGAGTTCTGCGAGTACCTGGCGCAGGACAAGGCCGTCTGCGACGTGCTGCGGCTGACCGGACAGGGCGTCTTCAAGGAGACCGTGCCCGTCCTGGACGACCGCGGGCACATGACGCCCACCGAGGTCACCCGCGAGCTGGGCGTCGACATCGCCCTGCGCTGGGGCACCGGCTACGACACCACGATGCGTTCCTACGTCAACATCATCGCCACCCCCAAGGGCGGCACGCACATGACGGGCTTCGAGCGCGCGGTGACCAAGACGGTCAACGAGGCGCTGCGCTCGGCGAAGCTCCTGCGCGTCGCCGAGGACGACGTCGTCAAGGACGACGCCCTGGAAGGTCTCACGGCCGTGGTGACGGTACGTCTCGCCGAGCCCCAGTTCGAGGGGCAGACCAAGGAGATCCTGGGGACGTCGGCGGCCAACCGGATCGTCGCGGGCGTCGTCTCCAAGGAGCTCAAGGAGTTCCTGACCTCGACCAAGCGCGACGCCAAGGCGCAGGCGCGCGCCGTGCTGGAGAAGGCCGTCGCCGCCGCCCGTACGCGCATCGCCGCCCGTCAGCACAAGGAGGCCCAGCGCAGGAAGACGGCGCTGGAGACCTCCTCGCTGCCGGCCAAGCTCGCCGACTGCCGCAGCGACGACGTGGAGCGCAGCGAGCTGTTCATCGTCGAGGGCGACTCGGCGCTCGGTACGGCCAAGCTCGCCCGGAACAGCGAGTTCCAGGCGCTGCTGCCGATCCGCGGCAAGATCCTCAACGTTCAGAAGTCGTCCGTCTCCGACATGCTGAAGAACGCCGAGTGCGGCGCGATCATCCAGGTCATAGGAGCGGGGTCGGGCCGGACGTTCGACATCGACGCCGCCCGCTACGGCAAGATCGTGCTGCTCGTCGACGCCGATGTGGACGGCGCCCACATCCGCTGTCTGCTGCTGACGCTGTTCCAGCGCTACATGCGTCCGATGGTGGAGGCGGGCCGGGTCTTCGCGGCCGTTCCGCCCCTGCACCGGGTGGAGCTGGTGCAGCCCAAGAAGGGCCAGGACAAGTACGTGTACACGTACTCGGACAACGAGCTGCGGCAGACACTCCTGGAGTTCCAGCGCAAGAACGTGCGCTACAAGGACTCCATCCAGCGCTACAAGGGCCTCGGCGAGATGGACGCCGACCAGCTGGCCGAGACCACGATGGACCCGCGCCACCGCACGCTGCGGCGGATCAACATCGGGGACCTCGAATCGTCCGAGCAGGTATTCGACCTGCTCATGGGCAACGAGGTCGCGCCGCGCAAGGAGTTCATCACCAGCTCGGCCGCGACGCTGGACCGCGCCAGGATCGACGTCTGATCCACGACCGCACGGCTCCGGGCTCCACCCACGGGTGGAGCCCGGAGCCGTTTCCGCCTCCCCCCAGGAGGGGATCCGGCGGGCCGCCCGGCTCCGTAGCATTCGAAGCCGAGAGAGAGGGCTTCGCCAATGCCGATCGGCGCGGTGACCGTGTGGCCGAGCAGGGAGGCGCTGACCCGCGTGGGGGTGCCGCGCGTCAGGACGGCGCTGGACTGCCTGCTGGTCGGTGGGCTGGTCGGCTGGCTGTTCGCGACCGCGTACACCGCGGACGTCTTCCACGGCTGGCGGGCGGTGCTGCCCGTGCTGGGCATGCTGTGCTTCGGGACGGCCGTGGTGTTCCTGCACCGGTGGACCGTGCGGAGGCGGCTTGTTCCCTCGCTGGGGCTGTTCCTCGTGATCGCGCTCCTGGGGACCGGCGCGAGCGCGGCGGGGGCCGAGGGCACGGCCGCGCTGCTCTGGATCCTGGGCGGCGCCCTCGCGGTGGAGAGACTGCCGCTCGCACCGGCCGTGGGCGTCTGGGCGGTGCTCTCCGCGGCCCTCGCGCTGGCGAACACCGAGGCGTTGACGGAGGTGGCGATCACGATGGGCGCCGTCCTGCTCGGCGGCTACACGCTGCGGCTCGACGCGCAGGCGCGCGGGGCCGGGTTCCGGCTGCTGGCGCAGGAGCGCGCCGCGCGGGCGGCCGAGGCCGAGTCGGCCGCGCTGGCCGAGCGGGCCAGGATCGCCCGCGAGATCCACGACGTGCTGGCCCACAGCCTCTCCGCGCAGCTCGTGCACCTGGAGGCGGCGCGCCTCCAGATCGAGGGCGGATACGACCGTGAGCAGGTGCTGCGGCGCGTGGTGGAGGCGCGGAGCATGGCCCGGCAGGGGCTGGCGGAGACGCGCCAGGCGCTCTCCGCCCTCCGCGGCCAGCTGGTCCCCGTCGAGGACTATCTGCGGGAGCTGGCGGTCGACGGGGTGCGGACCGAGGTCGTGGGGGAGCCGCGGCTGCTGCCCACCGATGCCTCGCAGGCGGTGCGGCGCGTCGCCCAGGAGGCGCTGACGAACGCGCGCAAGCACGCTCCGGGGGCGGGCGTGACGATGCGGCTGGAGTACGCGCGGTACGCGGTGACCCTGGAGGTACGCGACGAGGGCGCGTCCGCGCCGGGCAGCGAACTCGCCGCCTCCGGCTCCGGGTACGGTCTCCTGGGGATGCGGGAGCGCGCCGAACTGCTGGGCGGCACTCTGGAGGCCGGACCCGCGGCCTCTCTTGAAGGCGGCGCCGGCGGAGCCCCGTACGGCTCCGGACCGCCGGACGGGTCCGAGGGGAAGGGCTTCACCGTGCGTCTGCGAGTGCCCGTATGACGGCCCGGGTGATCGTGGCCGACGACCAGGCGGTGGTGCGCGAGGGCATCGTCATGCTGCTCGGGCTGCTGCCCGGCATCGAGGTCGTCGGCGCCGCGAAGGACGGCGAGGAGGCGGTGGCCCTCGTCGGTGAACTCGCCCCCGACGTCGTGCTGATGGACCTCCGTATGCCGCGCTGCGACGGGGTCGAGGCGACCCGCCGGATCCGCGAGCGGCATCCGGCGACCCAGGTCGTGGTGCTCACCACCTACGCCGACGACGACTCGCTGTTCCCCGCCCTGCGGGCGGGCGCGCGCGGCTATCTGACCAAGGACGCGGGCGGCGACGAGATCGTCCGGGCGGTCCAGGACGTCATGGCCGGGGACGCGGGGCTCGCCCCCGCCGTGCAGCGGCGGCTGCTGGAGCGGGTCAGCGCGGTCGCCCCCGTACCGGCGCGCGAGTCGCCGCCCGACGGGCTCACCGCCCGTGAGACCGAGGTGCTGTCCCTGGTCGCAGAGGGGTTCTCCAACAAGGAGATCGCCGGGCGCCTGCACATCGGAGCGGCCACGGTGAAGACCCACATCAACAACATCTTCGCCAAGGCCGGGGTGCGCGACCGGGCGCAGGCGGTGCGCTACGCCTATCAGCACGGACTCATCCGGTCACCCGGGACAAACGTCACCTGATGGGGTGAAGCCCAGGGGAGAAGAGTCCGGGATCTTCCCATTCCGCCCATCCTTGGGGCGCGGCCGAAAGGGTCGGCTGACAAGGAGAGTTGACCGGTGGAGAAGCAGGAAGGGCGCGGCGCCGCGACCGTGCGGACCGACGACCCCTGGTACGACGCGCTGGCCTCCGGCTGGGGCGAACTGGACGGTACGGGGGCGCCGACGACGCCTGTCGCGCCCGCGACCACGCCCGCCACAGCCACAGCGACAGCCACGGTTCATGCCGGCGGCGGAGCAGGTGAGCCCGGCGAGGCGGCGGAGCACGGGCTCGGCGCCGCCGACATCTATCTGGAGGTCCAGCGGAGCGCGGCGTTCCAGGAGGTACGCGCCCGCTACCGCCGGTTCGTCTTCCCTGCCACCGCCGCCTTCCTGGTCTGGTACCTGGCGTACGTCGTCGCCGCGACCACGGCGCCGGATCTGATGGCGCGCCCGGTGGCGGGGGCCGTGAACGTGGCGATGGTCGCGGGGCTCGGACAGTTCCTCAGCACGTTCCTGCTGACCTGGGCGTACTCGCGCCACGCCCGGCTGCACCTGGACCGGGACGCGCTCGATCTGCGCTGGAGCGTCTTCGACCTGACGAGGTCGCGGGAGCTCGGTACGGCGCGGCAGTCCGGGACGCCGGGCGAGCCCGGTACGGCGCGGGCAGGGGAGCGGCGGCGATGAGCGGCGATCACCAGAGCCTGGCGCTGCTGCTGTTCAGCGTTTTCGTCGCGGTCACCCTCGGCATCACCACCTGGGTGAGCCGCCACCGGCAGGGCTCGGCGGAGGAGTTCTACACCGGCGGACGCCTCTTCTCACCCATGGAGAACGGTTTCGCCATCGCCGGCGACTACATGTCGGCCGCCTCCTTCCTCGGTATCTCCGGCCTCATCGCCCTCTTCGGCTACGACGGCATGCTCTACTCCGTCGGCTTCCTCGTCGCCTGGCTGGTCGTGCTGCTGCTGGTGGCCGAACTCGTCCGTAACTGCGGCCGGTTCACCATGGCCGACGTCGTCGCCACCCGGATGCGCGAGCGCCCCGTCAGGATCGCGGCGGGCACTTCCTCCGTCGCCGTCTCCATTCTCTATCTGGTGGCGCAGATGGTCGGGGCGGGCAGTCTGGTCGCGCTGCTGCTCGGGGGAACGAGCGAGGCCGCGCGCGCCTGGACGGTGATCGGCGTGGGCGCGCTGATGGTCGTCTACGTGACGCTCGGCGGGATGCGGGCCACCACCTGGATCCAGATCGTCAAGGCCGTGCTGCTGATGGCGGGCACGGTCGCGCTGACCGTGCTCGTACTGGTCCGTTTCCACGGCGACTTCAACGCGCTGCTCAACACCGCCGCCGAACGCAGCGGCCACGGCAAGGAGTTCCTGTCACCGGGCCTCGCCTACGGCGGGGGCTGGACCGCGCGGTTCGACTTCATCAGCCTGGGGCTGGCCCTGGTGCTCGGCACGGCCGGACTGCCGCACATCCTGTCCCGCTTCTACACCGTGCCGACCGCCCGCGCCGCCCGCAGGTCGGTCGTCTGGTCCATCGGGCTCATCGGGAGCTTCTACCTGATGACGATCGTGCTCGGCTTCGGCGCCGCCGCCGTGGTCGGCACCGCCGAGGTGCGCGCGTCGAGCGCGGCGGGGAACACGGCGCTGCCGCTGCTCGCCCTGGACCTGGGCGGCGGCGCGGGGTCCACCGGCGGAACGGTTCTCTTCGCCGTGGTCGCCGCCATCGCCTTCGCGACGATCCTCGCCGTCGTCGCCGGCATCACCCTCGCCTCGTCGGCCTCCGTCGCGCACGATCTCTACGCCTCCCTCAAGAAGCCCGAGAAGCCCGAGAAGCCGAGAACCGGATCCTCAGCCGATGCCCGCTTTGGACTCCGCGCCGACTCCCGCGCCGACTCCCGCGCCGAGCCGCGCGGCGAGGTCGCCGTCGCCCGGATCGCGGCGGCCGGTATCGGCGCCGTGGCCATCGCGCTCGGGCTGCTCGCCCGCGACCTCAACGTCGCCTTCCTGGTGGGTCTCGCGTTCGCCGTCGCCGCCTCCGCCAATCTGCCGGTGCTGCTCTACTCGCTCTTCTGGCGGAACTTCACCACGCGCGGAGCGGTCTGGTCGGTCTACGGCGGACTGGTACCGGCGGTGCTGCTGGTGGCGTTCTCCCCCGTGGTGTCGGGGAGCCCGGAGGCGATCTTCCCGGGCGTCGACTTCCATGTCTTCCCGCTCCAGAACCCGGGCCTGGTCTCGATCCCGCTCGGCTTCCTGGCGGGCTGGATCGGCACGGTCCTCTTCCGCGAACACGCGGACGAGACCAAGCACGCGGAGTCCGAGGTGCGTTCACTCACCGGCGCGGGCGCCGTCTGAGCGGGCGCGGTCCCGCGTGCCCCGGTTCAGCCGCTCGTCGCCCAGGCGTAGCGGTGCTCCGGGCGGCCCGTCTCGCCGTACCGGAGACTGAGCCGGACCCGCCCCGCCCGCTCCAGCAGTTTGAGATAACGCTGCGCCGTCTGCCGGCTCATCCCGGCGCTCTCGGCGATCTCGTGGGCGGACAGCGGCCCTTCGGCGCCGAGCAGCACCTGGCGCACCACCTCGGCGGTGCTCGGCGAGTGCCCCTTGGGCAGTTCGGGCGTGGCGGACGCCGAAAGCGCGCCGAACATCCGGTCCACATCGGCCTGTTCGGCCTCGCCGCCGCTCTCCAGTGTGCGGCGCAGCGTCGCGTACGCCTCCAGCTTGGTCCGCAGCCCGGCGAAGTTGAACGGCTTGACCAGGTACTGGAGCGCCCCGTGGCGCATCGCCGACTGGACGGTGGCGACGTCGCGCGCGGCGGTCACCATGATCACGTCGGTCCGGTGGCCGAGCCCGCGCAGTTCCCGTACCACCGAGAGCCCGTCGCGGTCGGGCAGATAGTGGTCGAGGAGGATCAGGTCGACGGGCCGCTCGGTGAGCCGGGTGAGTGCCTCCGTCCCCGAGTGCGCCTTGGCGACGACCCGGAATCCGGCCACCTTCGCCACATAGGCGGTGTTGATGTCGGCGACCCGGATGTCGTCGTCCACGACCAGTACGTCGATCATCGTGTCTCCCCTGTGGTGACGGGCTCTGCCGGCTCGCGGACGACGTGGTCCGGTGGCGCGGCGTCCCGTGTCACGCGCTCCGTATCGGCGAGTGCCTCGGGCAGGACGACGGTGAACTCCGCGCCCCCGTCGGCGGATTCGGTGACGCGAGCGCTGCCGCCCTGGCGCTCGGCGAGCCTGCGCACCATGGCGAGGCCCAGTCCGCGCCGGCCGTGGGTGGGCAGTTCCTTCGTGGTCCAGCCCTCGGTGAAGACCAGTTCGCGCTGTTCCCGCGGGACGCCGGGGCCGCTGTCGGAGATCCGCAGGACGACCGTACGGCCCTCGGCCCGTACCTCCACCTCGATGCGCGGGTCCTCGGAGCCGGCCGCCGCGTCCAGCGCGTTGTCCACGAGATTGCCCAGGACCGTGACGAGCCCCTGCGGGTCGACGAGCCGGTCGGGCAGCAGGGTGGCCGGCGAGATGCGCAGCGAGACGCCCCGCTCGGCGGCGACGGTGGCCTTGCCCACCAGCAGCGCGGCCGGCAGCGGGTCGTGGATCCGCTCGGTGACCTGCTCGGCGGTGGCCCGGTGCACGCCGACGACCTCGGTCACGAACTCCACCGCCTCGTCGTGCATCTCCAGCTCCAGCAGGCCCATCACCGTGTGCATCCGGTTGGCGTGCTCGTGGTCCTGGGCGCGCAGGGCGTCGATGAGACCGCGGGTGGCGTCCAGCTCCCGGCCGAGCTGTTCCAGTTCCGTACGGTCACGGAGTGTGGCGACCGCGCCGCCGTCGTCGGTCGGCATCCGGTTGGCGATGAGCACCCGGGCGCCGCTCACGGTCAGCAGGTCGTCGCCGGCCACCCGGCCGGCCAGTACGTCGGTGGTACGGCCCGGTCCGAGGACCACGTCGAGCGGTTGTCCCGTGGCCTCGGGCCCGAGGCCGAGCAGCCGCTGCGCCTCGTCGTTCATCAGCCGGATCCGCCCCGTCCCGTCGAGTGCGATCACTCCCTCGCGCAGGCTGTGCAGCATGGCCTCGCGCTCCGCGAGCAGCGCCGAGATGTCGGAGAAGGCCAGGTCATGGGTCTGGCGCTGAAGGCGCCTGGAGATCAGGAAAGCGGCCAGCGCGCCGACGGCCAGGGCGCCGCCCGCGTACGCGAGCAGGCCGGGGATCGTGGCGAGCAGACGTTCGCGGACGCTGTCGTACGCGATGCCCACCGACACGGCGCCGACGATCCTCCCCGATTCGTCGCGCAGCGGGACCTTGCCGCGCGCCGAGCGGCCGAGGGTGCCGCTGTCGATCTCCATGACGTCGTGGCCGGCTATCGCCTCGCTGGGATCGGTGGAGACGATCCTGCCGATCTGGCCGGTGTCGGTGTGTGACCAGCGGACCCCGCGTCTGTCCATGATCACGACGTACTCGGCGCCGGTGGCCTCTCTGATGCGTTCGGCCTCCTCCTGCACCGGTCCGTCCACCGAGGGCCGCGACGCCAACAGCGCGTCCGCCACCGGTTCGGACGCCGTCGTCTCGGCGATCGCCAGTGCCCTGCGCATGGCCTGGTCGTCGAGCTGGTCGCTCAGCGGCCGGAGGAACATCCCCGTGGCGAGCACGGCGGTGCCCGCGGCGATGGCCAGCTGCATCAGCAGCACCTGGGAGAAGACGCGCCGTGGCCAGCCGAATCGCCGTCGTCGCGGTGGGGTCGTCGGTCCGGCGTTCATGTCTAGGAACGGTAGACGGCGCCGGTGCCTTTCTGAAATTTTCAGATTTACGCAAATGATTTACGTAGTTTGCGGCTCGCTTGCGGTGTGCTGAAAGTTCGCTGGAAAGCTGACAGATAGGAGCTGGTGGGTCCGGCTTGAGTGTCTTCGAGCCAGAGAACGGCCGGGTTGGTCCTGTCGCACTGGTGAACTCTCTCGCATTTCTCTGCAACTCTCTGACCGCACAACGCAAAAGATTTTGCTCCGCAGTGCAGAAACGCTAGTCACACCAGCCAGGTGGCACCAGCCATGCAGTCAGAGCCGCGCCTCGCCGCGCCCCCGCGCCGAGGCCGAAGATCGGGGACACATGAGATCTCACCGATGGAGATGGCGGGCGATCTCCGCCGCCCTCACCACCAGTCTCCTGATGGTCGGCGTGCCGTCGCTCACCGCTTCGGCGGCCGACGGACCCAACATCGCCGCGGGCGCCACCGCGGCGGCGAGCAGCGCGTCGAACGACCACTGAGCCCGAATGGTCGCCGACGGCAATCAGTCGACGTACTGGCAGGGCTCGGGCAAGAGCCTCCCCCAGTGGGTCCAGACCGATCTGGGCTCCGCCGCCCGGATCGACCAGGTGACGCTGAAGCTCCCCGCGCACTGGGAGACCAGACGGCAGACCCTCGCCGTCCAGGGCAGCGCCGACGGCACCAGCTTCTCGACCCTGAAGACCTCCGCCTCGTACACCTTCAATCCGGGCAAGGCCAACGAGGTCACCGTCTCGTTCCCCGCCACCCGGACGCGGTACGTCCGCCGCGTGAACATCACGAAGAACTCCGTCGCCTCCGCGGGCCAGCTCGCCGAGCTCCAGGTCCACAGGGCCGCCGCGGCGTCGGTCAACCTCGCCGCGGGCCGGACGCTCACCGAGAGCAGCCACACCGAGGTGTACGCGGCGGCCAACGCCAACGACGGCAACAAGGCCAGCTACTGGGAGAGCCGTAACGGCGCCTTCCCGCAGTGGCTCCAGGCCGACCTCGGCTTGTCCGTGGGCGTCAGCAGCGTCGTACTGAAACTCCCCGACGGCTGGGAGGCCAGGAGCCAGACGCTCAAGCTCCAGGGCAGCACCAACGGCTCGGCCTTCACCGACCTGACGGCGTCCAAGGCCTACCAGTTCGCGCCCGGGTCCGGTAACACCGTGACGATCCCCTTCGACGCCACCACCACGCGCTACGTACGGGTCCTGGTCACCGCCAACTCCGCCCAGCCCGGCGCCCAGTTCTCCGAGCTGGAGATCTACGGCCCCGAGACGGGGGACACCCAGGCCCCGACGGCCCCCACGGAGCTGGCGTGCACCGAGCCCGCCTCCGGTCAGATCAAGCTGACCTGGAAGGCGTCGACCGACAACACGGCGGTCACCGGCTACGACGTCTACGCCGACAACGTGCTGCGCACCAGCGTCGCCGGGAACGTCACCACCTTCACCGACACCCAGCCCGGCAACACCGAGGTCTCGTACCACGTACGGGCCAAGGACGCCGCGGGCAATGTGTCGGGCAACAGCAACACCGTCACCCGTAAGCCGGCCGGCGGCGACACCCAGGCGCCGACCGCGCCCACCGGCCTCGCCCACACGTCGCCCTCGTCCACCCAGGTCAAGCTCACCTGGCAGGCGTCCAGCGACAACACGGCGGTCACCGGCTACGAGATCTACGCCAACAACGTGCTGCGCGACACCGTCGCGGGCAACGTCCTGACCTTCACCGACACCCAGCCGGCCGGCACCATGGTCGCGTACTTCGTACGGGCCAGGGACGCGGCGGGCAACCGGTCGGGCAACAGCAACACGGTGACACGCACCGGCAGCAGCGGCTCGGTCTCCAACCTGGCCGTCGGCAAGCCGATCAGCGCCTCCTCCGTGGTCCACACGTTCGTGGCGGCCAACGCCAACGACAACTCGACGTCGACCTACTGGGAAGGCGCCGGCGGCAGTTACCCCAACACGCTGACCGTGAAGCTGGGCGCCAACGCCTTCGCCGAGAGCGTCGTCGTCAAGCTCAACCCGGACAGCGGCTGGGGACCGCGTACCCAGAACATCCAGGTGCTGGGCCGCGAGCAGAACGCCACGGCCTTCACCAGCCTGGCCGCCGCGAAGGACTACGCGTTCAGCCCGGCCTCCGGGAACCAGGTGACCATCCCGGTCTCCGGGAACGTCGCCGACGTCCAGCTCAGGTTCACCTCCAACACCGGTTCCGGCGCGGGCCAGGTGGCCGAGTTCCAGGTGCTCGGCGAGCCGGCGCCCGACCCCGACCTCCAGGTCACGGCCCTGACCGCCAACCCCGCCGAGCCGGTCGAGTCGAACCCGATCACCCTGACGGCGACGGTACGCAACAACGGCACGGTCGCCGCGGCGGCGAGCTCGCTGGAGTTCCGCCTCGGTGACTCCAAGGTCGGCACGGCGGCGGTGGGCACCCTCGCCCCCGGCGCGTCGGCCAATGTCAGCGCCGCGATCGGACCGCGCGACGCGGGCTCGTACGAACTCAGCGCGGTCGCCGACGTGGCGGAGGCGGTGATCGAGCAGAACGAGACCAACAACACCTACACCGCCTCGGCCCCGCTGGTGGTGAAGCCGGTCGCCAGCTCCGACCTGGTCGCGACGGTCGGCACCTCTCCGTCCGCCCCGGCGGCCGGAGACACGGTCAACTTCTCCGCCACGGTCAAGAACCAGGGCACCGTCGCCTCCGCGGGCGGCAGCCACGGCGTCACCCTGACCGTGCTCAACTCCGAGGGCGCCACGGTGAGGACCCTCACCGGCGCGCACACCGGGGTCGTCGCGGCGGGCGCCACCACCGCCCCCGTCCCGCTCGGCACCTGGACCGCGGCCAACGGCTCGTACACGGTGAAGGTGGTGCTCGCCGACGACGCCAACGAGGTGCCGGTCAAGCGCGAGAACAACACCAGCACGCAGTCGCTGTTCGTCGGCCGCGGCGCCAACATGCCGTTCGACAGGTACGAGGCCGAGGACGGCACCACCGGCGGCGGCGCCACGAAGGTCGGTCCCAACAGGACCGTCGGCGACATCGCGGGCGAGGCGTCGGGCCGCAGGGCCGTCAACCTCGACGCCACCGGCGAGTACGTCGAGTTCACCACCCGGGCCAGCACCAACACCCTGGTGACCCGCTTCTCCATCCCCGACTCGGCGGGCGGCGGGGGCATCAACTCCACGCTCAACGTCTACGTGGACGGCGTCTTCCTCAAGGCGATCGACCTCACGTCGAAGTACGCCTGGCTGTACGGCGCCGAGGCGGGACCGGGCAACTCCCCGGGCCAGGGCGCGCCCCGTCACATCTACGACGAGGCGAACGTGATGCTGGGCAAGACCGTCCCGGCCGGCAGCAAGATCAAGCTCCAGAAGGACGCGGCCAACAACACCACCTACGCGATCGACTTCATCAACCTGGAGCAGGTCGCGCCGACCGCCAACCCGGACCCCGCCACCTACACGGTCCCGGCCGGGTTCACCCACCAGGACGTGCAGAACGCCCTTGACCGGGTCCGGATGGACAGCACCGGCACCCTGAAGGGCGTCTACCTGCCCGCCGGTGACTACCAGACGGCCAGCAAGTTCCAGGTGTACGGCAAGCCCGTGCAGGTGATCGGGGCCGGTCCCTGGTACACCAAGTTCCACGCCCCGTCGACGCAGGACAACACCGACATCGGCTTCCGGGCCGAGGCCGCAGCCGCGGGTTCGTCGTTCAAGAACTTCGCGTACTTCGGCAACTACACCTCGCGCATCGACGGTCCGGGCAAGGTGTTCGACTTCTCCAACGTGCGCGACATCGAGATCGACAACATCTGGAACGAGCACATGGTGTGCCTCTACTGGGGCGCGAACACCGACGACATGACCATCAAGAACTCCCGTATCCGCAACATGTTCGCCGACGGCATCAACATGACCAACGGCAGCACCGGCAACCTCGTGACCAACAACGAGGCGCGGGCCACGGGAGACGACAGCTTCGCGCTGTTCTCGGCGATCGACGCCGGCGGCGCGGACATGAAGGACAACGTCTACGAGAACCTGACGTCGATCCTGACCTGGCGCGCGGCGGGTGTGGCCGTCTACGGAGGCTTCAACAACACCTTCCGCAACATCCATATCGCGGACACGCTCGTGTACTCGGGCATCACGGTCAGCTCGCTGGACTTCGGCTACCCGATGAACGGCTTCGGGACCGAGCCCACGACGATCGAGAACGTGTCGATCGTGAGAGCCGGCGGCCACTTCTGGGGCGCGCAGACGTTCCCCGGTATCTGGCTGTTCTCCGCGTCCAAGGTGTTCCAGGGCATCCGCATCAACAACGTGGACATCGTCGACCCGACGTACAGCGGGGTCATGTTCCAGACCAACTACGTAGGAGGACAGCCACAGTTCCCGATCAAGGACACCATCCTCAGCGACATCTCGATCACCGGTGCGAAGAAGAGCGGTGACGCCTACGATGCCAAGTCGGGCTTCGGGCTGTGGGCGAACGAGCTGCCGGAGGCGGGGCAGGGTCCCGCGGTCGCTGAGGTCACCTTCAACGGTCTCAGGATGAGCGGCAACGCATTGGACGTGAAGAACACCACGCCCAACTTCAAGATCCATATCAACCCGTAGCGGCAGGGCGCGCCGCTGTGGTGCCGACCGGGACCTCTCGGGCGGCACCATGGCTGTGCAGGCTCTTTACGCTCGGAAGCAAGTAGCTTGCATTATTTGCGCTAGTCTTGCGTGTATGACGCGACGACTTGCTCAGGTGGCTAAGAAGGTTGGGGTCAGCGAGGCCACGGTCAGCCGGGTGCTCAACGGCAAGCCGGGAGTTTCCCAGGCCACCCGGCAGTCCGTGCTGACGGCACTGGACGTGCTCGGGTACGAGCGGCCGACACAGCTGCGCGGTGAGCGCGCCAGGCTGGTCGGCCTCGTCCTGCCCGAACTCCAGAACCCGATCTTCCCCGCCTTCGCCGAGGTGATCGGCGGCGCGCTGGCGCAGCAGGGGCTGACCCCCGTCCTGTGCACACAGACCAAGGGCGGCGTCTCCGAGGCGGACTACGTCGAACTGCTGCTCCAGCAGCAGGTGTCCGGAGTCGTCTTCGCCGGCGGGCTCTTCGCCCAGGCCGACGCGCCCCACGAGCACTACCGCCAGCTCCACGAGCGCCGGATCCCGGTCGTGCTCATCAACGCGCCCATAGAGAACCTCGACTTCCCCACCATCTCCTGCGACGACGCCGTCGCCGTCGAGCAGGCGTGGCGGCATCTGGCGTCGCTCGGCCACGAGCGCATCGGCCTCGTCCTCGGCCCGGCCGACCACGTACCGTCACGGCGCAAGCTGGCCGCCGCCCTGGCGATCGTGAAGGCGGCGGGGGAGTCCCTGCCCGACGAGTACATCGAGCGGTCGATGTTCTCCCTGGAGGGCGGCCAGGCCGCCGCCGCGCGGCTGCTGGACCGCGGTGTCACCGGCATCATCTGCGCGAGCGACCCGCTGGCGCTGGGCGCCGTACGGGCGGCCCGCCGGCGCGGTCTGGACGTCCCCGGCGAGGTCTCCGTCGTCGGGTACGACGACTCCGCCTTCATGAACTGCACCGAGCCCCCGCTGACCACCGTCCGCCAGCCGATCGAGGCCATGGGCCGGGCGGCGGTGGAGCTGCTGTGCGCGCAGATCCAGGGCGGCGCCGTGCCGCCGGGTGAGCTGCTGTTCGAGCCGGAGCTGGTCGTACGCGGCTCCACGGCGCAGTCGCCGCGGTAGGCCGCCCGACCTGCTCACGCAAGCCCCTTCCAGGGCCCCCTCGGGGGCCCTGTGGCGCTCCCGGGGGTCCTGTCTGACAAATCCCGCCCTGTCCAACTCCGGCTCCCGGGGCGGCCCGTGGCCGATGCGGAGGACTGTCAAACTTTTACGAAAACAGCGCGAGATATTGCGGTCCCCTGTCGGCGGTGGTTGAGTGTGCCGCGCCCCGGCAGAGTTTCAGCCGTGGGCCTTCCACGCTCATGCCCGAAGGGGACCACCGATGAGAAGTGCTGGGTTCCGCCGTATTCGCCGTACCGACCGCACCGCCGCGGCCGCCATTGTCACCGTGCTCGCCCTGACTCTCGCCGCCTGCGGCACGAGCAGCAGCAGTAGCGACGACGACGGCGACTCCGGCGGCGGGTCGTCCGACCCGTCAGCGCCGTTGGACCCGAAGGCCAAGGTGACACTCTCGATCGACTGTATGCCGCCGGCCGCGAAGGCCGCGGAGCTGAAGGAGTGGAACGAGGACGTCAAGGAGTTCAACAAGACGTACCCGAACGTCAAGATCAACGGGAAGTCCACGCCCGGCCAGTGCCTGGAGCCGCCGCGCTTCACCGCGATGCTCAAGGCGAAGTCCCAGCCCGACGTGTACTACACGTACTTCACCGACCTCCAGCAGGTGCTGGACAACGACGGGGCCGAGGACATCTCGGCGTACGTCAACGACGAGTCCGTGCCCGCGCTGAAGGACATCGACCCCAACGTCCTGGACGTGCTGAAGCAGGACGGCAAGCTCTACGGCCTGCCGACCAGCAACTACACCATGGGTCTGCTGATCAACCGCAAGCTCTTCGAGGAGGCGGGACTGGACCCCAACTCGCCCCCCACCACGTGGGAAGAGGTCCGTACGGCCTCGAAGAAGATCGCCGGCATCGGCGGCGGCGTCTCCGGCTTCGGTGAGTACAGCGCCGGCAACAACGGCGGCTGGCACTTCACCGCGTCGATCTACGGTCTCGGCGGCGAGGTCGTCGACTCCACCGGCAAGAAGGCCGCGTTCAACACCGACCTGGGCAAGCAGGTCCTGCAGAACCTCCACACCATGCGGTGGGAGGACGACAGCATGGGCAAGACCCAGCTGCTCAAGTGGGGCGACCTGCAGAAGCAGATAGCCACCGACAAGCTGGGCATGTTCCTCGCCGCGCCCGACGACATCACGTACATGGTCCAGCAGCTCGGCGCCAAGTACGAGAACTTCGGCATGGGCCCGATCCCCGGCGCCGAGGCGACCCTCTTCGGCGGAAACAACTACATGATCAAGAAGGGCAGTTCGCCCGACAAGATCAAGGCCGCCGTCGCCTGGCAGAACTTCAAGTTCCTCACCCCCGGCAAGGGCCAGTTCCAGTGGGACCGCAGCAAGGCCGACAAGCTCCCCGTCGGACTGCCGCAGCCGAACTTCTGGCTCGGTGACTCCAAGGCCAAGGACGACGCGCTGCGCAGCGAGCACGCCACCATGCCCGTCGAGAACTTCAAGCCCTTCATGGACAACCCGGTCAAGGGCAAGGCCGAGCCGCCGAAGGCGCAGGAGATCTACAAGATCCTCGACGTCGCGATGTCCGGCGTGCTGACCAACAAGGACGCGGACCTCGACAAGCTCCTGTCGACCGCCGAGAAGCAGGTCAACCAAGTCCTGGCGACTCAGTAACGGACGGGCGGGACCGGGTCACGCGGACCCGGTCCCCGCCAGTCGGCGAGTGAACGAGTCTGCGCACCGGCACCGAGGAGAGACCATGTCGGCCCCCACCCTGTCCAAGAGCAAGGCGGCCCCGCCGGGCCACGGACGCCCCGGCTCCCGCCGGACGGACTTCGCCCGCGAGGAGTTCGTACGGTCCGTGCGCCGCAATCTCTCGGCGCACGGGTTCCTGATCGGAGCCGTACTCTGCTTCTCCTTCTTCTCCTGGTATCCGATGGTCAGGGAATTCATCCTGGCCTTCCAGAAGAACGAGAACGGGAAGACCACCTGGGCCGGCTGGTCCAACCTCACCTACATCTTCAACGACCCGGCCTTCTGGCAGGCGTGGCGCAACACCCTGCTCTTCACCGGTCTCGCCCTGCTGCTGGGATTCGTCGTCCCGTTCCTCGTCGCCGTCGTACTCAACGAGTTCCGGCACGGCCAGGGATATCTGCGGCTGCTCGTCTATCTCCCGGTGATGCTCCCGCCGGTCGCCTCCGTGCTGCTGTTCAAGTACTTCTACGACCCCGGATACGGCCTGTTCAACCGCATCCTGGAGACCTTCGGACTACCCGCCCAGCAGTGGCTCCAGGACACCGACACGGCCATGCTCTCCGTGGTCATCGCGGCGACCTGGATGAGCATGGGCGGCGCCACCCTGATCTATCTCGCCGCGCTCCAGTCGATTCCCGGTGAGCTGTACGAGGCGGCCGAACTCGACGGCGCGGGAATCCTCCGCAAGATCTGGCACGTCACCATCCCGCAGACCAAGCTCATTCTCTCGCTGATGCTGCTCATGCAGATCATCGCGACGATGCAGGTGTTCACCGAACCGTTCCTGCTCACCAACGGGGCGGGACCGGAGGGGTCGACGACGACGGTCGTCTACCTCATCTACCAGTACGCGTTCAACTTCAACAACTACGGCAGTGCGGCGGCGCTCGGACTCGTCCTGCTCGTACTCCTCGCGGGATTCTCCGCGGTGTACGTACGACTCAGCCGCGGCAACGAAGACTAGGAGGGGAGAGAAGGCATGACAGCGAACACCCTCATACCCCCGCGCAAGCGGGCCGCCGCCGTCGAGGTCGCCCGCCCGCGGACCCTGATCTCACCCGCCCAACTGGGCAGATCCCGTGGCAGAGCGGTCTACTGGATCGTCTTCGCCCTGGTGGTCCTCCTCTTCACCCTCGTCTTCCTCGGACCGCTCTACTGGATGGTCACCGGCGGTCTCAAGACCACCCAGGAAGTCGTGCAGAGCCCGCCGACGGCCTTCCCCACCTCCGTGCACCCGGAGAACTACGAGCAGGCGTGGAAGGTGATGGACCTGGCCAAGCTGCTCTTCAACACCCTCTACTACGCGTTCGGCGCGCTCGCCTTCCAGCTGATCTTCGACGTGGCCGCCGCCTACTCCCTCTCCAAGCTCCGGCCGATCTTCGGCAAGGCCATCCTCGGCATGATGCTGATGACGCTCATGATCCCGGCGACCGTCCTCGTCGTACCCCAGTACCTGACGGTGCTCGACGTACCCATCGTCGAACGCAACCTCCTCAACTCGCCCTGGGTGATCTGGCTGCCGTCCGTGACCAACGCCTTCAACATCTTCCTGCTCAAGAGATTCTTCGACTCGATACCGAGGGAACTGCTGGACGCCGCGGCCATCGACGGGGCCTCGGCGATGCGCACCCTGAGATCCGTGGTGCTGCCGATCTCCCGGCCGATCCTCGGAGTCGTCTCGATCTTCGCGGTCGTGGGGGTCTGGAAGGACTTCCTCTGGCCGATGCTCACCCTGCCCGATCCGGGCAAACAGACCCTGAACGTGGGCATCTACTCGCTCGCGAGCGGAGTACCGGAGAACGTCCTGATCGCCGCGCTCACCATCGCGTCCGTCCCGACGCTGCTCATCTTCCTGCTCTTCCAGCGCAACATCATGAGCGGTCTGACCGCGGGCGGCCTCAAGGGCTGATCGTCCTCTCCGCTCCGTCCGACCCACTCCCCACCAGCGCTCCGCCGCCCGCCCTCTCGTCCAGCGCCCCGTTGTCCGGGGGCCGGCGGCGGAGTCCCACCTGCCCGAAAGGACCGTCACGTGGCAGCCATCCAGCCGGCCGAGGCCACCGTCGAATGGTGGCGCGACGCCGCCATCTACCAGGTCTATGTACGCAGCTTCGCCGACGGCGACGGCGACGGCACCGGAGATCTCGCCGGCGTGCGGTCCAGGCTGCCGTATCTCGTGGAACTGGGCGTGGACGCACTTTGGTTCACCCCCTGGTACCTCTCACCGCTCGCCGACGGCGGCTACGACGTGGCCGACTACCGGACCATCGACCCGGCCTTCGGCACCCTCGCCGAGGCGGAGAAGCTGATCGCCGAGGCCCGCGAGCTGGGGATCCGCACGATCGTCGACATCGTGCCCAACCATGTCTCCGACCAGCACGTCTGGTTCAAGGCGGCCCTGGCGGCCGGACCCGGCAGCCCCGAGCGCGAGCTGTTCCACTTCCGCCAGGGGCGCGGGGAGAGCGGTGAACTGCCCCCGAACAACTGGGTGTCCGAGTTCGGCGGCGTCCCCTGGACCCGGCTGGACGACGGTGACTGGTATCTGCATCTGTTCGCCACCGGTCAGCCCGACCTCAACTGGGCCCATCCGGCGGTCCGCCGGGAACACGAGGACGTGCTGCGCTTCTGGTTCGACCGGGGCGTGGCCGGTGTACGGATCGACTCGGCCGTCCTGCCCGCCAAGGACCCCGCCCTGCCCGACTTCACACCCGGCAACGACCCCCACCCCTTCGTGGACCGCGACGAACTCCACGACATCTACCGTTCGTGGCGCGCCATCGCCGACGAGTACGAGGGCATCTTCGTCGGCGAGGTCTGGCTTCCCGACGCCGAGCGCTTCGCCCGCTATCTGCGCCCCGACGAACTGCACAGCGCCTTCAACCTCGGCTTCATGTCGTGCCCGTGGGACGCGGACCTGCTGCGGACAGCCGTCGACGACACACTCGCCGAGCACGCGCCGGTCGGTGCCCCCGCCACCTGGGTGCTCTCCAACCACGACGTCACCCGCACGGTGACCCGCTACGGACGCGAGGACACCGGCTTCGACTTCGCGGCCAAGGCCTTCGGCACCCCGACGAACCTGGAGCTGGGTACGAGACGGGCGCGCGCCGCCGCGCTGCTCTCGCTGGCACTGCCCGGCGCCGTCTACGTCTATCAGGGCGAGGAGTTGGGCCTGCCCGAGGCGGACATCCCGCGCGACCGCATCGAGGACCCGATGCACTTCCGCTCCGGCGGCACCGATCCCGGCCGCGACGGCTGCCGCGTACCGCTGCCCTGGCGGGCGGACGCGCCGTACGCCGGCTTCGGGGGGGACACCGAACCGTGGCTTCCGCAGCCGGAGTCCTGGGCGAAGTACGCCGCGGACCTCCAGACGGACGACCCGCACTCGATGCTCAGCCTCTACCGGGAGGCCCTGCGGCTGCGCCGTACGGAGCCGGGATTCACCACGGGGGCGTCGGGGGAGCCGGGGGACGGATCCGAGGGGGCGCTGACCTGGCTGCCCTCCGGCCCCGGGGTGCTCTCCTTCACCCGCACCGACGGCCTGATCTGCGTCGTCAACCTCGCCGGGCCCCCCACGGAGCTGCCCGGCCACAGAAGCGTTCTGCTCACCAGCGGCCCCCTGGACGACGAGGGGAGGCTGCCGCAGGACACCGCGGCCTGGCTGCGGAGCTGACTCCGCGGCCGAACCGTCCGCCCCGTACGCCCGACCGCGCGGAACCGCGGCCGGGGGCACGGGGCGGACGGGAGGCGTAGGCCCCCTGACATCCCTCCGCCCCACAGGAAGGTGCAGGACCCGCATGAAACTATCTGTCAGGAACGCGACATATCGCGGTACGGCGAGGAAGATGACACTGCCGATCGCCACCACCGTGGCCGTCGCGGCCACCGGACTCGCACTCGTCGCCCCCACGGCGACGGCCGGTCCGGCCGGCGCACCCGCCCCCGCGGGGGTCGCCGCGGCCGGCGCGACCCTCCCCTTCACCTCCGTCGAGGCGGAGGACGCCACCACGAACGGCACGGCCGTCGGGCCCGATTACACCCAGGGCACCCTCGCCTCGGAGTCCTCCGGCCGGCGCGCCGTCCAGCTCGCCGCGGGCCAGAGCGTGGAGTTCACGCTCCCCGCCGCCGCGAACGCGGTCAACCTCGCGTACAGCGTCCCGGACGGGCAGAGCGGCACCCTCGCGGTGTACATCGACGGCGAGAGGACCGACACGACGCTCGCCGTCACGTCCAAGTACTCGTACATCGACACGCCCTGGATCGCCGGCGCCAAGACGCACCATCTGCTCGACAACACCCGCGCGCTGCTCGGGCGCGACCTGTCCGCCGGCGCGAAGGTCAAGTTCGAGGCGAGCGTCCCGACCACGGTCGACGTCGCGGACTTCGAACAGGTCGCCGGGCCCGCCGGTGCCCCGTCCGGCGCGGTCTCGGTCGTCGACAAGGGCGCCGACCCGAGCGGGCAGGGGGACTCCACACAGGCGTTCCGCGAGGCGATCGCCGCCGCGAAGGGCGGCGTCGTGTGGATCCCGCCGGGCGACTTCAAACTGACCCAGTCGCTCAGCGGTGTGGACGACGTCGAGATACGGGGCGCGGGCAACTGGCACTCGGTGGTGCGCAGTTCGCGCTTCATCGACCAGTCGGGCGCCCCGACCGGCAGGGTGGGACTGCACGACTTCGCCGTCATCGGCGAGGTCACCGAGCGCGTCGACAACAACCCGGACAACTTCGTCAACGGCTCGCTCGGTCCGGACTCCGCCGTGTCCGGCATGTGGCTCCAGCACCTGAAGGTCGGCCTCTGGCTGACCGGCAACAACGACAACCTCGTCGTGGAGAGGAACCGCATCCTCGACATGACGGCCGACGGGCTCAATCTGAACGGCACGGCCAAGGGTGTCCAGGTACGTGAGAACTTCCTGCGCAACACCGGCGACGACTCGCTCGCCATGTGGTCGCTGGGCACCACCAACAGCTCCAGCACCTTCGCCGACAACACCGTCTCGCAGCCCAACCTCGCGAACGGCATCGCGATCTACGGAGGCCGCGACATCACGGTCAAGGACAATCTGATCCTCGACACCAATGCCCTGGGCAGCGGTATCGCGATCTCCAACCAGAAGTTCATGGACCCGTTCTTCCCGCTGGCCGGCACGATCACGGTCGCCGGGAACACCCTCGTACGCACGGGCGCCATGAACCCCAACTGGCAGCACCCGATGGGCGCGCTGCGGGTCGACGCGTACGACAGCGCCATCGAGGCGGACGTCAACATCACCGGCACCACCATCACCGACAGCCCCTACAGCGCCTTCGAGTTCGTCTCCGGCAGCGGAACGGGCAAGGCGGTCGCCCATGTGAGCGTCGACGGTGCGACCGTCGACGGGGTCGGGACGGTCGTGGTCCAGGCGGAGACACCCGGCGCGGTCGCGTTCAGCGGCGTCACGGCGACGGACGTGGGCGTCGCCGGGACGTACAACTGCCCCTACCCGGCGGGCAGCGGCACCTTCGAGATCACCGACGGCGGCGGCAACTCCGGCTGGGACACGGCCTGGGACGACTGCGCGACCTGGCCCGAGCCCGCGGAGTAGGACGGCTCCGGCTCTGCCCCCGACCGCCGGACGGGCTCCTTCGGCCCGTCCGGCGGTCGAGGACGAACCGGCCACCGGCCGGCACCGGTGAGCCGCTCTCCTATCCTGGAGCGGGCAGGCGCACGGCTCTGCCCGACCTCCTACGGAAAGGCGGGGCGCGGTCTTGAATCCGAGCACGGCCGGCAGGCAGATTCCGGTGGTCGTCCTCGCGGGCTTCCTCGGCTCGGGCAAGACGACCCTGCTCAACCATCTCCTGCGCCGCCGCGCCGGCAACCGCGTCGCCGTGATCGTCAACGACTTCGGGGCCGTCGAGATCGACGCCATGACGGTCGCGGGACAGATCGGCTCCACGGTCTCCCTCGGCAACGGCTGCCTCTGCTGCGCCGTCGACGCGAGCGAACTCGACGGCTATCTGGAGCGGCTGACCCGCCCCGCCGCGCGGATCGACATCATCGTCATCGAGGCGAGCGGCCTCGCCGAACCGCAGGAACTCGTCCGGATGATCCTCGCGGGCGACAACCCGCGCACCGTGTACGGGGGGGGTGCCCCTATCTGTTTCGTCAACCCCGGTGGGGTCGGCTTGTAGGGGTTGATCCTGGTTTTTTGGGACGTCCCGCGAAGCGGGATGTCCCCGACGGATCGGGTGGCTGATGGGCAGTGCGGTGGTCGGCGGGGCCGCGGTGGCCGTGCCGGTGCGCGGGTGTGATGGGGCCTGGAGGGCGGGGGCGGTGGAGTCGTCAGGCAGCGAGGTCGACGTCGCCCGGGGTGCGTGCTTCGTAGAGAGCCCCGGTGCGGATCATCGCGTGGATGACGTTCACGCGCTGGCGGGCCAGGCGGAGGATCGCCTGGGTGTGGGTCTTGCCGCGTGCGCGTTGGCGGTCGTAGTAGGTCCGGGAGGACGGGTCGGTTTTGCAGCCGATCGCGGCGAACGCGGCCTGGAACAGGGCCCGTTTGAGGAGCCGGTTGCCGCGGTGGGGTGCGTGTTCGCCGCGAATCGAGGTGCCGGAGGACTTCGTGGCCGGGGCGAGTCCGGCGTAGGAGGCGAGGTGTCCGGCGCTGGGGAAACCGGTGCCGTCACCGATCGCGACGATCACGGCGGCCGTGGTCCTGACGCCCAGGCCGGGCAAGGAGGTCAGGAGGTGGAAAAGAGGGAGGGCCTCCAGCAGGGCAGCGATCTCCTGCTCGGCCTGGCGGCGCTGAGTGTGGGCGGCGGCGAGCTGGGCGGCGAGTCCCGGCACGATCAGCGCGGATGCCGGTGCCGGGAACGACGAGGGTCTGCTCGGCGAGCGCGTCGAAGATCTCTGCGGTGAGGTGGTGGGCCTTGCGCGAACCGTGCGCCTTGAGCAGGGACTCGCAGCGGGCCCGGCCCAGTTTCTTCAGCCTGGCTGGGGAGTGGCGCTGGAGGAGAGCCTGGATGTAGGGGTACCAGGCGGGGGCCGAGGACACGTTCGAGGGAGGGATGGATCTGGGAGAGCAGGCCACGCAGCCGGTTGGTGGTGCGGTTGACCTCGCCGGCCAGGTCGTTGTCGTAACCGGTGAGCATCGTCAGCTCGGCCAGCACCTCGTCGTCGCGGTCCACCGCCCGCAGGGTGTGCGGCATCGTGCGGGCGGTCTCGGCGATCACGAACGCGTCGCGGGCATCGGTCTTGGCCTCGCCGGGATGCAGGTCGGCGGCCCGCCGCATCGACAGCCCGGGCAGGTAGGCCACCCGGCAGCCCGCCGCACGGGCCACCGTCAGCGGCAGCGCACCGATGTTCGCGACCTGGTCCACGATCACCAGAACGGTGCCGAACTTCGCCACCAGCCTGGTGAACAGCTCCAGCAGTCTCGGCTCGGTGTTGGGCAGCCGCTTGTCGTGCACGGTTCTGCCGTCCCGGGTCCGGCCGTGGGCGTGGTGGAACTCCTTGCCCAGGTCCAGGCCGAGGAAGAGATCTATCGCGGTCGTGTCGACCATGTGCGTGTGCCTCTCGCCACTCGTCTCCTGAAACTCCCGGCCGTCCCTGCGGCACCACACGCCGGCAACCACGTTACGCAGACATGCCGCCCGGTGAAGCGGCCCGGCATTGCGCCGGACCAGGCGGTCGTCAGGCCCCTCATCAGCGGTCAAGCGGTGCCCCGAAGCCCAGCGGCAACACCCCCCAGGTCATCGCCTTCGACAGGGGGCACACAGCCATACCGGACCCGGGGGCCAGGAACCCCATTGCGGGGCCACGAGAAAGGTAACGGGGCTGGTCGAGGTCGTGGACGCGGCCGAGTTCGACGCCACCCGCGAGCGGCACCCCGAGACCGACCGCCATCTCGCCATCGCCGACCTGGTCGTCCTGAACAAGACCGACCGTGTGACACCGGCCGAACACGAGCGCGTCCTCGGCGTGGTCGCGGAGCTGGGGCCGGACGCGGCGGTGGTCTCCGCGTCGTACGGGAGGATCGACCCCGGCCTGCTCTTCGACCCCGCCACCCGCCCGGCCGAGGACGAGAAGGTCCGCCAGCTCTCCTTCGAGGACCTGCGCGCCGACGAGGGGCAGGACGAGGGCCGGGGCGAGGGCCACGCGCACGCGCACCACCCGCACACCGGCTACGAGAGCCTGTCCTTCGACGAACCGGCCGCCATGGACCCCCGCCGGCTCATGGCCTTCCTCGACTCGCGGCCGGAAGGGCTCTACCGCGTCAAGGACTTCGTGGACTTCGGCGCGGCCGACCCGGACAACCGTTACGCCGTACACGCCGTCGGGCGCTTCCTGCGCTTCTACCCGGAGCCCTGGCCACGGGGTGCCGAGCGCCGCACGCAGCTCGTCCTCATCGGCTCCGGCATCGACCGCGACGCCCTGGACAAGGAGCTGCGGGTCTGCGCCGTCACCGGCGCCGACAGCGACCTCGGCGAACTCGGCGACGAGGCCGCCATGTGGGGCGTCCTGCGCTACGTACGGTCCGGGCCGGCGGCCGAAGAGGCCACCGACCCGGTCTGACCACCGAACACCCGCGTCAGCTCGCCGGACCCGCCAGGACGGCCACGACCGACGGCGGCGGCGTCCCCGAACCGTCCCTGCGCGGATCGGGCTCCGGCAGCGTGGCCGGTGAGCCGTTCTTCTGCGCGGCCCGGGCCGGGGCCGCGCCCGCCCAGGCGAAGATCAGCAGGTCCTCGCCCTTGAGGAAGCGCTGGCAGCGCACCCCGCCGGTGGCCCGCCCCTTGCGCGGATACTGGTCGAACGGCGTGAGCTTGGCCGTCGTCTCCGAGTCGTCCAGCGTGCCGTGCGAGCCCGCGACCGTGTAGACCACCCCGTCGCCCGCCGGGTCGACCGCCGTGAAGGAGATCACCGACGCGCCCTCGGCCAGCTTGATACCGGCCATGCCCCCCGCGGGCCGGCCCTGCGGCCGTACCTGCGACGCCTGGTAGCGCAGCAGTTGGGCGTCGGAGGTGATGAAGACCAGATCCTCCTCGCCCGTACGCAGCTCGGCCGCGCCCACCACCCGGTCACCCTCCTTGAGGCCGATGACCTCCAACTCGTCCTTGTTGGACGGATAGTCGGGGACGACCCGCTTCACGACACCCTGGAGCGTGCCCAGCGCCAGACCGGGCGAGGACTCGTCCAGCGTCGTGAGACAGACCAGGTCCTCGTCGGGCTCCAGCGTCAGGAACTCCGCAAGCGGCGCCCCGCCCGACAGGTTCGGCGCCGAGGCGGTGTCGGGCAACTGCGGCAGGTCGATGACGGAGATCCGCAGCAGCCGGCCGGCCGAGGTGACGGCTCCGACCTCGCCGCGCGCCGTCGCCGGCACGGCCGAGACGATCACGTCGTGCTTCACCCGCTTGCCGTCGCCGCTGCCCAGCGGGCCGCCGTTGGCCGTACGCGCCAGCAGCCCGGTGGAGGACATCAGCACCCGGCACGGGTCGTCGGCCACCTCCAGCGGCACCGCGGCGACCGGCGAACTGCCCGACTCCAGCAGCACCGTGCGCCGGTCGGTGCCGAACTTCTTGGCCACCGTGGCCAGTTCACCGGAGACGAGCTTGCGCAGCTCGCTGTCCGACTCCAGGATGCCGGTCAGCTCGTCGATCTCGCCGTTGAGCCGGTCGCGCTCGCTCTCCAGCTCGATCCGGTCGAACCGGGTGAGCCGGCGCAGCGGCGTGTCCAGGATGTACTGCGTCTGGATGTCGCTCAGCGAGAAGCGCTCGATCAGCCGTTCCTTGGCCTGCGCCGAGTTGTCGCTCGACCGGATGAGGCGGATGACCTCGTCGATGTCGACCAGCGCGACGAGCAGACCCTCGACCAGATGCAGCCGGTCGCGCCGCTTGGTCCTGCGGAACTCGCTGCGCCTGCGTACGACGGTGAACCGGTGGTCGAGATAGACCTCCAGCAGCTCCTTGAGCCCCAGCGTCAGCGGCTGGCCGTCCACCAGCGCCACGTTGTTGATGCCGAAGGTCTCCTCCATCGGCGTCAGCTTGTAGAGCTGCTCCAGCACCGCCTCGGGGATGAAGCCGTTCTTGATCTCGATGACCAGACGCAGCCCGTGCGCCCGGTCGGTGAGGTCCTTGACGTCGGCGATGCCCATCAGCTTCTTCGCCGAGACCAGGTCCTTGATCTTGGCGATCACCTTCTCCGGGCCGACGGTGAAGGGCAGTTCGGTCACGACGAGGCCCTTGCGGCGCGCGGTGACGTCCTCCACGGTGACCGTGGCGCGGATCTTGAACGTGCCGCGCCCGTTCTCGTACGCGTCCTTGATGCCCTGGAGGCCCACGATCCGGCCACCGGTGGGCAGGTCGGGCCCCGGCACGTACCGCATCAGCGTTTCCAGGTCGGCGCCCGGGTGCTTGATCAGGTGCCGTGCGGCGGCGATGACCTCGCCGAGGTTGTGCGGCGCCATGTTCGTCGCCATGCCGACGGCGATTCCGGAGGCGCCGTTGACCAGCAGATTCGGATACGCGGCGGGCAGCGTGACCGGTTCCCGCTCCTGGCCGTCGTAATTCGACTGGAAATCGACGGTGTCCTCGTCGATCGACTCGGTCATCAGTGACGTCGCGTCAGCCATCCGGCACTCCGTGTACCGCATGGCGGCCGGCGGGTCGTCGTTGCCGAGGGAGCCGAAGTTGCCGTGCCCGTCGACGAGCGGCAGCCGCATCGAGAAGGGCTGTGCCATCCGGACGAGGGCGTCGTAGATCGACGCGTCCCCGTGCGGGTGCAATTTACCCATCACCTCACCGACGACACGGGCGCACTTCACGTAGCCGCGGTCGGGGCGCAGGCCCATCTCGTTCATCTGGTACACGATGCGCCGGTGCACCGGCTTCATGCCGTCGCGGGCGTCGGGCAGGGCGCGGGAGTAGATCACCGAGTACGCGTACTCAAGGAAGGAGCCCTGCATTTCATCGACCACGTCGATGTCGAGGATCTTCTCCTCGAAGTCCTCCGGCGGCGGGGTCTTCGTGCTGCGGCGGGCCATCGCTGCTGCGGCTCCTTCACAGGTCTGTGCGGGTCTGGACGGACAACTTCGGGGACTCTGAGCGGACAACTTGAGGAACTGACGCGGACCATTGTGGCCCGCCGGACTGACAACGCCGACCTCGACCCGTCGTTGAACCGCCCGGGGCGCCCGTTTCCGGCGGAGCACCGCCGGGCTGTCAACGGGCCGCCGACCGGCGGACGGCGAGGTGGCACCCCTTCGCGCGACACGGAAACTTCGCCACGCGTCGGCGCGCTTGCATACAGTGGCAGGACTTCTTATATCGCGATCGAAGGGACGTACATGCCCATGGGTCACACGGCCACAGCGCAGGCCGGCTCCGGCGGCCTGACAGCGACCGAGCACCGGCTCGCCAACGGACTGCGCGTGGTGCTCTCCGAGGACCACCTGACCCCGGTCGCCGCGGTCTGTCTCTGGTACGACGTCGGTTCGCGCCACGAGGTCAAGGGCCGTACGGGCCTCGCCCACCTCTTCGAGCACCTGATGTTCCAGGGCTCCGCCCAGGTCAAGGGCAACGGTCACTTCGAGCTGGTGCAGGGCGCCGGCGGCTCGCTCAACGGCACCACCAGCTTCGAGCGCACCAACTACTTCGAGACCATGCCCACCCACCAGCTGGAGCTCGCCCTCTGGCTGGAGGCCGACCGCATGGGCTCGCTGCTCTCCTCCCTCGACGACGAGGGGATGGAGAACCAGCGCGACGTCGTGAAGAACGAACGCCGCCAGCGTTACGACAACGTGCCCTACGGCACCGCCTTCGAGCGCCTGACCGCGCTCTCCTACCCCGAGGGCCACCCCTACCACCACACCCCGATCGGCTCGATGGCCGACCTGGACGCGGCGACCCTCGACGACGCGCGGCAGTTCTTCCGTACGTACTACGCGCCGAACAACGCGGTGCTCTCGGTCGTCGGCGACATCGACCCCGAGCAGACCCTCGCCTGGGTCGAGAAGTACTTCGGCTCGATCCCCGGCCACGACGGCAAGCAGCCGCCGCGCGACGGCTCCCTGCCCGACATCATCGGCGAGCAGCTGCGCGAGGAGATCCACGAGGAGGTCCCGGCCCGCGCGCTGATGGCCGCCTACCGGCTGCCGCAGGACGGCACCCGCGAGTCCGACGCCGCCGACCTGGCGCTCACCGTCCTCGGCGGCGGCGAGTCCTCCCGGCTGCACAACCGCCTGGTACGCCGCGACCGTACGGCCGTCACCGCCGGATTCGGACTGCTGCGGCTGGCGGGCGCGCCCTCGCTCGGCTGGCTGGACGTGAAGACCTCCGGCGGCGTCGAGGTTCCGCAGATCGAGGCCGCTGTCGACGAGGAGCTGGCCCGGTTCGCGGCCGAAGGCCCCACGGCCGAGGAAATGGAGCGCGCCCAGGCCCAGTTGGAGCGCGAGTGGCTCGACCGGCTCGGCACGGTCGCGGGCCGCGCCGACGAACTGTGCAGGTACGCGGTGCTGTTCGGCGACCCGCAGCTGGCGCTGACCGCCGTCCAGCGGGTGCTGGACGTCACGGCCGAAGAGGTACGTGCCGTCGCCGAGGCGCGGCTGCGCCCCGACAACAGGGCGGTGCTCGTCTACGAGCCCACCTCCCCCGACGACGACGCCGACGACGCGGCTGCCGACACCGACGAGCACGAGGGGGCGGACCAGTGACCGACGCTGCCGTGACCATGGAGTTCCACCCGCAGCCGACCGCCGGAGAGGCCAGGCCCTGGGCGTTCCCCGCGCCCGAGCGCGGTGTCCTGCCCAACGGACTGACGGTGCTGCGCTGCCACCGCCCCGGCCAGCAGGTGGTGGCCGTCGAGATCTCCCTCGCCGCCCCGCTGGAGGCCGAGCCCGAGGGCCTCGACGGCATCGCCACGATCATGGCCCGCGCGCTGTCCGAGGGCACCGACAAGCACACGGCCGAGGAGTTCGCCGCCGAGCTGGAGCGCTGCGGCGCCACGCTCGACGCGCACGCCGACCACCCCGGCGTCCGGGTCTCCCTGGAGGTCCCGGTCTCCCGGCTGCCCAAGGCGCTCGGCCTGCTCGCCGACGCCCTGCGCGCCCCGCTGTTCTCCGAGAGCGAGGTCGGCCGGCTCGTCACCAACCGGCTCGACGAGATCCCGCACGAGCAGGCCAACCCGGCCCGCCGCGCGGCGAAGCAGCTCTCCAAGGAGCTGTTTTCGGCCACCTCGCGCATGTCGCGCCCGCGCCAGGGCACCGAGGAGACCGTCGGACGCATCGACGCGAAGGGTGTCCGCGCCTTCTACGAAGCGCACGTGCGCCCCGCCACCGCCACCGCGGTCATCGTCGGCGACCTCACCGGCGTCGACGTAGAGGCGCTGCTCGCCGAGACGCTCGGCGACTGGACGGGCGACACCTCCGAGCCGCGCCCCGTGCCGCCGGTGACCGCCGACGACACCGGCCGCGTGGTGATCGTGGACCGGCCCGGAGCCGTCCAGACGCAGCTGCTGATCGGCCGGGTCGGCCCCGACCGGCACGACCGCGTCTGGCCGGCCCAGGTGCTCGGCACGTACTGCCTGGGTGGCACGCTCACCTCCCGGCTCGACCGGGTGCTGCGCGAGGAGAAGGGCTACACCTACGGCGTGCGGGCCTTCGCGCAGGTGCTGCGCTCGGACCCGGACGGTACGGGCGCCTCCATGCTCGCCATCAGCGGCTCCGTGGACACCGAGTCGACCGGCCCCGCGCTGGACGATCTGTGGAAGGTGCTGCGTACGCTCGCGGCCGAAGGGCTGACGGACGCCGAGCGCGAGACGGCCGTGCAGAATCTGGTCGGAGTCGCGCCACTGAAGTACGAGACGGCCGCGTCCGTCGCCGACACGCTCGCCGACCAGGTCGAGCAGCACCTCCCGGACGACTTCCAGGCGCGGCTCTACGCACGCCTGGCCGAGACCGGCACCGTCGAGGCGACGGCCGCCGTCGTCAGCGCCTTCCCGGGCGACCGGCTGGTCACGGTGCTCGTCGGGGACGCCTCGGTGATCCGGGAGCCTGTCGAGGGGCTCGGCATCGGCGAGGTGAAGGTCGTCACCGGCTGAGGCCGGCCCACGAACCACGCGGCTCAATACGCACAAAGGGAACCCCGGTGACGAACCAGTCGCCGGGGTTTCCCGCTATGTCCGCATTCATAAGGAGGTTGCCTGAATGCCCTGTGGCGTGCGCTACAAAAGGGCCTGTCTGTTTGGTGATTGAAAGATGACCCCTTTAGCGTCGGTCCGGCTGTCCGCCAGAGCCCGCCGCATCCGCGGCACCGGACAGCCATCGCCGAGTCCCCGTCAGGCGCGAGCCTGGGGAGCCGGGGACCCATTTGCGTCCCTGGGGTGAATCGGGGGCCTTCGCGTGATCCGCGGAGGAGCCCGTAGGAGACCTTCCTGCTCCGAACCCGTCAGCTAACCCGGTAGGCGAGAAGGAAGGAAAGGACCAGCCACTTCATGGCGTTCACCCGTGCCACCGGGAAGCACCGTGCCCCGGGCCGAATGACGCGCCGGAGCGCGAACATCGCCGGAGTCGCCACTCTCACCGCGGCCGGTGTCATCGGCACCCTCGCCTCCCCGGCGCTCGCCGCCGAAGCGGGCGCGGCCCTCGCCCAGGAGGCGGCCCCGGCCGCCCCGGACCGCGCCATCGTCATCGACGACTCGCTCGCCGCGAAGATCGACGCCCAGGCCGACGCGCAGCGCCTGGCCGCCCGGAAGGCCGCGAAGGCGAAGGCGGAGGCCAAGGCCGCCGCTCGCGCCAAGGCCGAGGCGAAGCGCAAGGCGCAGGCCCGCGAGGCCGAGGAGCGCGCGGCACGCGCCGCCGAGCGCGAGCGCCTGAACGCCTACCGGCTCCCCGTCGCCGGCTCCTCCGTCACCACCGGCTACCGGACCGGAGGCGCGCTCTGGTCGTCCGGCAGCCACAGCGGCGTCGACTTCCGCGCCACGTCGGGCACTTCGGTCGTGGCCGTCGGCGCGGGCACCGTCGTCGAGGCCGGCTGGGGCGGCGCGTACGGCAACAACGTCGTCATCCGTATGAACGACGGCACGTACACCCAGTACGGACACCTCTCCTCGGTCGCCGTCAACGTCGGCCAGAGCGTCTCCCCGGGCACGTCGGTCGGCCTCTCGGGCTCGACCGGCAACTCCACGGGACCGCACCTGCACTTCGAGGCGCGGACGAGCGAGGAGTACGGCACCGACATCGACCCGGTCGCGTATCTGCGCTCGCACGGCGTCGGCGTCTGAGCCGGTACCCAGACACCACGAAGGCCCCGGCGTCCTGCCGGGGCCTTCGCCGTTTCGTACGTACGCGGCGCGGGTCAGACGGTCTCGGGAAGCTCGTCCAGGCCCTCGGCCACCAGCTTCGCCAGCCGGTCGAGCGCGACGTCCGCGCCGTCCACGTCGGAGGCCAGGACGATCTCGTCGCCGCCCTGCGCGCCCAGCCCCAGCACGGCGAGCATCGACGCCGCGTTGACCGGGCTGCCGTCGGCCTTGGCGATCGTCACCGGCACGCCGGAGGCCGTGGCGGCACGGACGAAGATGGAGGCGGGACGGGCGTGCAGGCCCTCGGCCCAGCCGACGTTGACGCGACGCTCAGCCATGGTGTTGCCCTTCAAGTCACAGTTGTTGTCTAGACCAGTGTGCCACGCGGCTCCGGACGGACCGACGAGGCACCCCTGGGGTCCGTCGACAGACCCCAGACTGCCCCGGCCCAGCACCCGCCGCTACCCGTGTGCGCGCCGTAGGCTCGTCCCATGACGACGCCGTCACAGCACGCGTACCCCGATCACTGGGAAGCAGACGTGGTTCTGCGCGACGGAGGCACCGCGCGCGTGAGGCCCATCACGACCGACGACGCCGAGCGGCTGGTCAGCTTCTACGAGCAGGTCTCCGACGAGTCGAAGTACTACCGCTTCTTCGCGCCCTACCCCCGGCTCTCCGACAAGGACGTGTACCGCTTCACCCACCACGACTACGTGGACCGGGTGGGACTCGCGGTGACCGTCGGCGGCGAGTTCGTCGCCACCGTCCGCTACGACCGGATCGACGCCCGGGGCATGCCCGCCTCCGCGCCCGCCGACGAGGCCGAGGTCGCCTTCCTCGTCCAGGACGCGCACCAGGGACGCGGGATCGCCTCCGCGCTCCTCGAACACATCGCCGCGGTGGCGCGCGAGCGCGGGATCAGGCGCTTCGCGGCGGAGGTGCTGCCCGCGAACACCAAGATGATCAAGGTGTTCCGGGACGCCGGGTTCACCCAGAGGCGCAACTTCGAGGACGGCGCCGTCCGCCTGGTCCTCGACCTCGAACCGACCGCCGAGTCCCTCGCCGTCCAGCGCGGCCGCGAGCAGCGCGCCGAGGCACGCTCCGTACAGAGGCTGCTCGGCCCCTCGTCGGTGGCCGTCGTCGGCGCCGGACGCACGGCGGGCGGTGTCGGGCGGGCCGTGCTGCGCAATCTCCTCGACGGGGGTTTCACGGGGCGTACGTACGCGGTGAACGTGGCCCTGCCCCCGGAGCTCACCGAGATCGACGGCGTCCCGGCCGTGCGCTCCCTCGCGGAGATCGACGAGCGCGTCGACCTCGCGGTCGTCGCCGTCCCCGCCGAGCGGGTGCCCGAAGCCGTCGCCGACTGCGGCGAACACGGCGTCCAGGGCCTGGTCGTGCTCTCCGCCGGATACGCGGAGAGCGGGCCGGCCGGGCGGGAGCGCCAGCGCGAACTCGTGCGACAGGCACGTTCGTACGGGATGCGCGTCATCGGCCCCAACGCGTTCGGCGTCATCAACACCGGACCGCCCGTCCGGCTGAACGCCTCGCTCGCCCCCGAGACACCCGGCCGGGGGCGGATCGGTCTCTTCACCCAGTCGGGCGCGATCGGTATCGCGCTCCTGGCCGGACTGGTCCGGCGCGGCGCGGGGGTGTCCACCTTCATCTCGGCGGGCAACCGCGCGGACGTCTCGGGCAACGACTTCCTCCAGTACTGGCACGACGACCCGGACACCGACGTCGTGCTCCTCTACCTCGAATCGATCGGCAACCCACGGAAGTTCACCCGGCTCGCCAGGCGCACCGGGGCCGCGAAGCCGGTCGTCGTCGCCAAGGGCGCACGCCACAGCGGCAGCGCGCCGCCGGGGCACGCGGTGCCGGTCACCGGTATCCCGGACGCGACCGTCTCGGCGCTGCTCAGCCAGGCGGGCGTGATCCGCGTGGACACCGTCACGGAGCTGGTCGACGCGGGTCTCCTGCTCGCGAACCAGCCCCTGCCGGCCGGCCCGCATGTCGCGATCCTCGGCAACTCCGAGTCGCTCGGCCTCCTTTCGTACGACGCCTGCCTGACCGAAGGTCTGCGCCCGCTCCCACCGCTCGACCTCACGACATCGGCCCGCCCCGAGGACTTCCGCACGGCGCTGGCCGCGGTGCTGGCGGACCCGGGCTGCGACGCGGTCGTCGTCACGGCGATCCCCTGGGTCGGCGAGAACGGCGCGATGGAGTCGGGTGACGGCGAGGTTCTGGCGACGGCGCTCCGCGAGGCGGCATCGACGGCTCCGGCGAAGCCGGTGGCCGTGGTCCACGTCGAGATCGGCGGCCTCGCGAAGGCGCTCTCGGCGGCCACGACGACGGCGCCCCGCCCGGGACCGGTGCCGGGCACGGGCGCCGCGCCGGACACCCCGCCGACGCCCGCTCCCGAGCCGGCCGGTGCCGTCCCCGTGCCGCCCCGGGAGCCCCGCACCGCCCCCCGGCGGATCCCCGCCTACCCCGCGGCCGAGCGCGCGGTCCGCGCGCTCGGCCAGGCCGTCACCTACGCGCAGTGGCGGCGGCAGGCCGCGGAGCCCGGCAAGGTGCCCGAGTACGACGACATCGACGAGAGCGGGGCCGCCGGGCTCATCGGCCGGGTGCTCGGCGAAGCGCCGGTCGACCCGCACGGGATGAGCCTCGGGGACGACGACACCCGGGAACTGCTCGCGCGGTACGGGATCGCCGTACGGCCCACCCTCCCCGCGTCCGGACCCGACGGCGCCGTCGAGGCCGCCGCGCGGCTCGGATACCCCGTCGCGCTCAAGACCACGGCGCCGCATCTGCGCCACCGGGCCGACCTCGGAGGCGTACGGCTCGATCTCGCGGACGAGGAGCGGCTGCGGGCGGCGTACGGCGAACTCACCGAGCTGCTCGGCGAGCCCGCCGAGCTGCGGCCCGTCGTCCAGTCGATGGCACCGCGCGGGGTGGACACCGTCGTGCGCGCCGTCATCGACCCGGCCGCCGGCGCGGTGCTCTCCTTCGGGCTGGCCGGGGTGGCCTCCGAGCTGCTGGGGGACGTGGCGCACCGGCTCGTGCCCGTCACCGACCGCGAAGCCGCGGAGCTGCTCCGGTCCGTCCGCACGGCGCCGCTCCTCTTCGGCTGGCGCGGCTCCGCGCCCGTCGACACCGCCGCGCTGGAAGAGCTGCTGCTCCGGGTGTCCCGGCTCGTCGACGACCACCCGGAGATCGTGTCCGTCGCGCTGGAACCGGTGGTGGTCGCCACACAGGGCCTCTCGGTGCTCGGCGCGAGCGTCCGCCTCGCGCCACCCCCCTCCCGCGACGACCTCGGCCCCCGCCGCCTGCCGAGCTACTAGTAGTGCTTGGTCAGGTTCAGTCGTCGGTGGCGTGTCCGACAAACCCCGCCTGGCCCGCGACGCCCGGCACGGCGCCTCGCCGCGCTGTCGGAGACGGTCGAGTACGCCCGGTACGAGCCCGCCCCTCCGCCTTGCGATGCACAGCACCAGCCGCCGCCGGCCCCGCCCTGTGGGCGGACGGCGCCATTTGTCGGACACGGCCCAGAGCGGTGGCCGGGAACGTCGACGGTCGCGCGACCGGCCTGCCGCGCGTGCCCTCGATCGCCGGGCGGGCTCAACAAGCCCGCCCGGCGATCGAGGGCGAACCGGTCACCGGCCGGATCCGGTGCGGCAAGCCCGGCCACAGTGCGAGCACCGGCCCCGAGCGAACCCGGCAGATCACGACAGAGCCGTCCACCCACTTCCGCCCCCGGCGGACTCGCGCGGTGCGGGCCATGCATCCCGCCACCGTAGGATGGGGACATGGCGAAGACCGGTACGACGACCCAGGGGCTGCGCACGGCGATCGAGCGCAGTGGCTACTACCCGGCTCTCGTGGCCGAGGCGGTCGAGGCCGCCGTCGGCGGCGAGCAGATCGCGTCGTATCTGGTGCACCAGGAGACGACCTTCGACTCCAACGAGGTCCGCCGGCATGTCACCGTCCTCGTCCTCACGGCCCACCGCTTCATCGTCAGCCACACCGACGAGCAGGCCGCCGACACCAGTTCACCGACCCCGTACGCCACCACCTCGACCGAGTCCGTCAAGCTGGACCGGATCTCGTCCGTCGTGGTCAGCCGCGTCGTCGCGAACCCCGAGTCGTACACCCCCGGCACCCTGCCCCGCGAGGTCGTCCTCACCATCGGCTGGGGCGCCGTCTCCCGGATCGATCTGGAGCCCGCCGCCTGCGGCGACCCCAACTGCGAGGCGGACCACGGCTACACGGGCAACTCCACCGCCGACGACCTGAGCCTGCGCGTCAGCGAGGCCGGTGACGGACCCGACACCGTACGGCAGACGCTCGTCTTCGCCCAGTCGCTCTCCGAAGCCACCGCGGCCGCCCCGTCGTCGACCGGCCGTTGATGGCCGCCCCGCCCACCGCATGGCAGGACCCGGTCCCGCTCGCACTGGACACCGCGCCCGTCCCCGAGTACGGCGGCGGCTCGCTCGCCGACCTGCTGCCCACGCTCGTCGCGGGCCAGGGCGTCCCCCTCCCGGGCGCTCCCGGTGCGGACGCCGCGGTCATCCCCGAACTCACCCCGGCCGACCGCAACTGCGTCTTCCTGATCGACGGCCTCGGCTGGCAGCAGATCAAGGACCATCCCGACGAGGCGCCGTATCTGACGTCGCTGCTGGGCACTTCACGCGGCGGCACCGGCCGGCCGATCACCGTCGGCTTTCCCGCCACCACCGCTACGTCCCTCGCCTCCGTCGGTACGGGGCTGCCGCCGGGCGCCCACGGTCTGCCCGGCTACACCGTGCGCGACCCCGCCACCGGCGCGCTGATGAACCAGCTCCGCTGGCGCCCGTGGACCGATCCGCACGTCTGGCAGCCCTACCCCACGATCTTCCAGCTCGCCGACGCGGCCGGGATCCACACCGCGCAGGTCTCGTCCCCGGCCTTCGAACGCACCCCGCTCACCGAGATCGCCCTGAGCGGCGGCACCTTCCACGGCCGTCTCTCCGGTGAGGACCGGATGGACCTCGCGGCCGTCCAACTGGCCGCGGGGGACCGGTCGCTGGTCTACACGTACTACAGCGAGGTCGACGGCAAGGGCCACAAGTTCGGCATGGACTCCGACGCCTGGCGCGGTCAGCTGATGTACGTGGACCGGCTCGCCCAGCGTCTCGCCGAGCAACTGCCGCCCCGGTCGGCCCTGTACATCACCGCCGACCACGGCATGATCGACATCCCCTTCGACGAGCGGTCGCGCATCGACTTCGACGAGGACTGGGAGCTGCGGGCCGGTGTCGCGCTCCTCGGCGGCGAGGGCCGGGCCCGGCACGTCTACGCGGTGCCGGGTGCCGAGGCGGACGTCCTCACGGTCTGGCGCGAGGTGCTCGGCGAGCAGTTCTGGGTCGCGAGCCGCGACGAGGCCGTCGCGGCGGGCTGGTTCGGCCCGCCCGGCACGGTGGAGGAGCGGGTCCACGGCAGGATCGGCGACGTCGTGGCAGCCGCGCACGACGACGTGGTGATCACCGCGTCCGTCAACGAGCCGCGCGAGTCCCAGATGGTCGGGATGCACGGCTCGATGACCCCCGTCGAGCAGTTGGTGCCGCTCCTCGAAGTACGCTCGTAACGCCCGCCCCGGTCCTACTCCGGCGCATCCGTCCCCCGGACGACGCCCCGTACCGGCGCGCGCCACCTGCCCCGTCCGTACCTGAAAGGCCGTCACTTCCTCATGCCCGAGCTGGTGTTCTTCTCCGGAACGATGGACTGCGGAAAGAGCACCCTGGCTCTTCAGATCGAGCACAACCGCTCCGCCCGCGGTCTGCTGGGCATGATCTTCACGCGTGACGACCGCGCGGGCGAGGGAAAGCTGTCCTCGCGGCTCGGTCTGGTCACCGACGCCGTCGAGGCCGCGGACGGCTTCGACTTCTACGCCTACATAGTCGACCGGCTCTCGCAGGGCGGACGTTGCGACTACGTGATCGCCGACGAGGCACAGTTCCTCGCGCCCGGACAGATCGACCAGCTCGCCCGGATCGTGGACGACCTCGACCTGGACGTCTTCGCGTTCGGCATCACCACCGACTTCCGCACCGAGCTCTTCCCCGGCTCCCGGCGCCTGGTGGAACTCGCCGACCGCGTCGAGGTCCTTCAGGTCGAGGCACTGTGCTGGTGCGGGGCGCGCGCCACGCACAACGCCCGAACCGTCGGCGGGCGGATGGTGGTCGAGGGCGCGCAGGTGGTGGTCGGCGACGTGCACCGGTCGCAGGACGAGGTGGGCTACGAGGTGCTCTGCCGACGCCACCACCGCCGCCGGATGACAAGCGGTGCCGTCCGCGCCGGCGCGCTCTCCCCGGACGTCCTGCCGGTGGCCTCCGACTGAGGCGTGTGGACGACCCCGCTGGATAAGGGCTTCGAACCCGGCATACCCTCACGGAATGCAGAGCGAGGCGAGCGATGTCGAAGGCTGTCTGACCGAGGTTCCTCGGGAACGCAGGGCCGCCCTGGCCCGGCTGCGGCAGCTGTGCCGCGCGGAGCTGGCGGGCTTCGACGAGGTCATGGCGTACGGGATGCCCGCGTACGAGCGCGACGGCGCCTGCGAGATCGCGTTCGCGAGCCAGAAGCGGTACATCTCCTTCTACCTCATGCGCGGTGACGTCCGCGAGGCGTTCGAAAAACGGCTGGCCGGGCACGACATGGGCAAGGGCTGTCCGCGGTTCCGCACACCGGAGGGCGTCGACTTCGGCCTGTTGCGCGATCTGCTCAAGGCCACCGCGGCCCGGCCCGGCACGATCTGCTGACACCACCACCGGGCGGATTCCGGCGGCGGCCTAGGACGAGCGCCCGAGGGCGTCGCGTACCGCCTCGTCCGTGCGCGCCACCACCGCCGTGCCGTCGTCCGCCGTGATGATCGGCCGCTGGATCAGCTTCGGACGCGCCGCGAGCGCCGAGATCCACCGCTCCCGCGAACCGGCGTCCCGCGCCCACTCCTTGAGCCCCAGCTCCTTCGCGTCGGCCTCCCCGGTCCGGGTGATCTCCCAGGGTTGCAGCCCGAGCCGGTCGAGCACGGACCGGATCTCGTCCTCGGACGGCACGTCCTCCAGGTATCGGCGGACGGTGTACGAGGCGCCCTCCTCGTCCAGCAGTGTCAGCGCGCCGCGGCACTTCGAGCACGCGGGATTGATCCAGATCTCCATGGCCCGAACGGTACGGCACATGCCCCCTGGGCAGGGACGATCGCGCCGGTGCGGATCGGCGACCGCCCGACCGTCCGGCCGCCGCTCAGCGACCGGCCGACCGCACCACACTGAAGACCGCGCCCCCGGGATCCGTCACCGTCGCGACCCGCCCAGCGGCCGTCTCCCGCGGCCGGTCGATCACATGCCCGCCCAGCTCGACGACCCGCAGCGCCGCCGCGTCCGTGTCGGCCACCTCGAAGTACGTCATCCAGTGCGAGCCGCGCACCCGCCCGAGGCCCTCGCCCACGCCGTGCAGCGTCGCCACCGGGCGCCCGTCGAGGCGCAGCGTCAGCACGTCGGCCCCGTCCCGGCCGGTCGTCTCCACGGCGTAGCCGAAGACCGACCGGTAGAACGTGCCGACCCAGGCGGTGTCATGCGTCACCAACTCGTTCCAGACGGGCGTTCCGTGCGCTCGGGATCCCGCCCCCACTCCCACTCCTGCCGCCGCCCCGACGTCAGCAGAGCCGGTGCCGCCGCCGGTGCGCGCCTTGGCCTGCCGGATCCCGAAGACCGCGCCGGCCGGGTCCGAGGCGATCGCGACGCGCCCGTCCACGCCCGTGTCGAGCGGCCCCACGCCGACGGTGCCGCCGGAGCACCTGATCGCCTCCGCCGTCATGTCGGCGTCGTCCGTGGCCAGATACGTCGTCCACGCGAGCGGCAGTCGCCGCTCCGGCGGCAGTTGGCCGATTCCCGCCACGTCCTGTCCGTCGAGTACGCCGCGTACGTACGCGCTCAACGGCTCGGGCCCCGGCACCCATACGAACTTCCAGCCGAACAGCGCTCCGTAGAAGTCCTGCGTCGTGTCAAGGCCGTGCACCATCAGACTCACCCAGCAAGGTGTACCGGGTCTGTACCGTTTCGCTGCTTCGGTCATCGTCACTCTCCCCTCGGACCGTTCGGGGACGGCCGTGATCGCGATCGGTCGGCGGAGAACGGGCCGCGCGCCTCGGGCGGCGCGGCCGGTTGCCCGAGCATGGTTCCACTCCGCGCCGCGCGTCGCGCCCCGGCCGCGCCGCTTTTGGCGCGATCCAGCAAGTGGACGACTGTTTTGACATTTACGTAACGTCGCCGTGGTATCACGCACCGCGTCGGATCCGAACGCCCTTGCCGGTGCGCGAGGATGGCCGTATGACAGTCATCATCTCCGCGTCCGAACTCGCCGCCCTGATCGCCGGGCCCAGGCCGCCGGTCCTGCTCGATGTCCGTTACGCGCCCGGCGCCCCGCCCGGCCGCCCGGAGTACGAGGCGGGCCATCTGCCCGGTGCCGTGTTCGTCGACCTCGAAGCGGAACTGTCCGCCCCGCCCGGCGCCGGCGGCCGTCATCCGCTGCCCGATGTCGCGGCGTTCGGCGCGGTGATGCGCCGCGCGGGCGTCTCGGCCGGCACCCCGGTCGTCGTCTACGACGGGGGTCAGGGCTGGGCCGCGGCCCGCGCGTGGTGGATGCTGCGCTGGGCCGGCCACCGCGACGTCACGGTGCTGGACGGTGGACTTCCGGGCTGGGAAGGCCCGTTGACCACGGAGATCCCGGCCACGGAGGAGGGCGACTTCCGCCCCGTACCGGACTCGCTGCCGCTGCTCGACGCGGACGGCGCCGCCGCGCTGGCCCGTGACGGCGTGCTGCTGGACGCGCGGGCGGCGGAGCGCTACCGGGGCGATGTCGAGCCGCTGGACCGCGTCGGCGGGCACATTCCGGGCGCGGTGTCCGCGCCCACCTCGGAGAACGTCGGTCCGGACGGCCGTTTCCTCCCGGCCGAGACGCTCGCGGCCCGCTTCAAGGCGCTGGGCGCGACGGCCGGCTCAGGCGGCCCCGAGGTCGGCGTGTACTGCGGCTCCGGGGTCTCCGCCGCGCACCAGTTGGTGGCGCTGGAGATCGCCGGTCTTCCCGCGGCGCTGTACGCCGGTTCCTGGTCGGAGTGGACGGCGGACCCCTCGCGCCCGGTGGCGACGGGTCCCGACCCCGAGTGACACCGCCCGACGCGGGCGGTCATGAACAGGGGGCCGGGGCCGTACGCGTGCGTCGCGTACGGCCCCGGCCCACCAGTGACGATCCCGCTCCCGCTCAGTCCTGTTTCTTGCGGCGCGTGCCGAAAACGATCTCGTCCCAGCTCGGCACCGCGGCACGGCGGTTGGGCCGTACGCCGTCGGCCTCCGCCTGACGGTCCGTCGTACCGGTCAGCCGGTCGCGGTGGCCCGCCACCGAGCGCGGCATCAGCACATCCGCGTACGCGGACCCCGCGCCCGCCGAGGCGGCCGGTGCCACCGGCTCCTCCTCGTCGTCCACCTGACCGGGCTCGATCGCCGGCGGCTCGGGCGGCGACGGCCGCTCCGGGACCACCATGTCGCCACGGAAGCTCGGCACCGCCTCCAGCAGGCTGGTCAGGGTGTCGCGCTCACTGGTGTCCTCGTCCGGGTCCGGCGCCGTCGGCCGCTCCATCTGCCGTTCCATGGCACGGTCGAGGGGCCGCTCACGATCCCTCGGCAGCCGCGCGATGCGCGGTACGAACGGAAAGCTCGGCTCCTTCGTGCCGACGGCCAGCGAGTCGTCCGTCTCGCCGATCAGCGAGCGCGCCTCGTCGTCGACCGCCTGGACGAGCCGCCGGGGCGGGTCGTACGTCCAGCTCGCCGAGTGCGGTTCGCCCGCGACCCGGTAGACGAGCAGGACCTCCCAGGTGCCGTCGTCGCGGCGCCACGAGTCCCACTGCGCGGTCTCCTTCTCGGCGCCGCGCATCAGCAGCCGCTCGTTCACCGCCTCGCCCAGCTGGGGACCGGTGTTCTCGCCGGGGCGGCGCACCGCCGTCTTCCTGGCGCGCTCGGCCATGAAGGCGCGCTCGGCCAGCACGGGACCCTCGAAGCGCCGGACCCGGTCGACCGGGATCCCGGCCATCTGGGCGACCTCCTCGGCGGAGGCTCCGGACCTTATCCGCGCCTGGATGTCACGGGGCCTGAGGTGGCTCTCCACCTCGATCTCGATCTGGCCGAGGCGGGCGCGGTCGTTGCGCACGGCCGCGCGCAGCCGCTCGTCGATGGGGAGCGTGTACTCCGTGCTGTCGGCAGCCTTGAGCACCAGTCGTGTGCCGTCGTTGGAGACGGCCACGACACGCAGTTCGGGCATGGGGACCTCCCGGGTGGTGCCTGCCGACGTCACGTGCGTCGCTGCTTCCGCTAGTCGAGTGTGACTTGCCCGGGTGCAGCCTGCCACAACCTTGCCGAGTTGCCCGGCGTGTCGGGCATGGGCCCTGGAACGCCGTCATGACACGGTTGCCTGTTTGCGACTCAGAGTGACAGACCTGGTCACACTGTGTAGCAGGCGCCCGTTCGGTGCCATCGCGCCGCCGGATCGAGTGCCACTTCGGCCCCCTCCCGTAGACCCGGACACCTGTGAGGGAGTCCGGCCCCAGGGCTCGCCACAGTACTCCATTCGGGCCATCGGGGTGGACTGCCACGCCACCGAAGTTCTCCGGGGGCAGGGGAGTTGAGAGGGTGTTCGTACCCCCCACGCGTGTCCCAATTCACACAATCTCCAGAAGCGGAACTATCCGATTCGCTCAAATGTCTCTTCCTGGTGCACGGTGGCACAGATGGGCGAGCAGAGGTTGGAGATGGATCAGAGGCAGAACCCGGACATTCGGACCGGTGGCGGGGTGGCGACGCAGCGGCTCGAACTGAGCGTGCCGCAGGTCGCGGGGAGCGCGCTCGCCGCGATCGCGGCGGCGGTGTTCGCCTCCAAGCTGGGGGTGTACGGCACGATCATCGGCGCCGGAGTGGTGAGCGTGATCGCCACCTGCGGCGGCACGGTCTTCCAGCACCTGTTCCGGCGCACCGGCGACCAGATACGCGAGGTCTCGGTCCAGGTGAAGCCGAAGGCACGCCAGGTGTACGACTCCGAGCCGGCCCCCGCCCCGACCCCGGCCCCCGCCGAGCGGTCTCCTCAGGAGGCCGCCGCCCGGGACGCGTTCGGGGGAGCCACCACGTACGGCACACGCGGACGCGGCTGGAAGCGGCCCGTCGTCGCGGCCGCGGTCGTCTTCGCCGTGGCGATGCTCGGCATCACCGGCTACGAACTGGCCGCCGGACAGGATCTGAGCGGCGGCAAGGGGACGACGTTCAGCTCCGTCGTACGGGGCGGGGACAGCGGCGGGGACTCCGCGCCCGACGGACCGGCCGGGCCGCGGGACGGTGGACCGACCCCCTCCGGCGACGGCACGGGGACGGACAAGGACAAGGGCACCGGGACCGTCGAGTCGCCGACCCCGACCCCGGCCCCCTCCGCACCCGGCACCGGGCAGAGCCCGAATCCGAACCCGGACCCGCCCGAGAGCGGCGGTCCTTCGACCGCGCCGACGCCGGAGCCCTCGCGGCCGGACGGCGGATCCGGCGACTCGTCGGGCGAGGGCATCTCGCCACCGACGCACGAGTCCACGGTCCCGTCGCCGTAGGGCCTGTCCTCGATCGCGGACAGACCGGCCACTACGCGCCGATGACCCGCCGCAGATACGGATTCCCGAACAGCCGCTCCGGGTCCAGCCGGTCGCGCACCGCCGTGAACTCCTCGAAGCGCGGATAGACCCCGGCCAGATACGCCGCGTCCCGCGTGTGCACCTTGCCCCAGTGCGGCCGGCCGCCGTGCGCGGTCATGATCCGTTCCACCGCCGTGAAGTACGAGCGGTAGGGCGTGCCCCGGTACAGATGCACCGCGATGTAGGCGGTCTCGCGGCCCGACGCCGTCGACAGCGGGATGTCGTCGGCGGGCGCGGTCCGCACCTCCACCGGGAAACTCACCCGCAGGGGGGACCGCTCGATCATGGCCTTGACCTCGCGCAGCGCGCCCACCGCCGACTCGCGCGGCAGGGCGTACTCCATCTCCACGAACCGAACGCGGCGCGGGCTCGTGAAGACCTTGTAAGGAATGTCCGTGTACATCCTGGCGGAGAGGGCGCGGCTGGAGACCCGGGCGATCGCGGGGATGGTCCCGGGCACCGCGCGGCCGAGCGAACACGCCACCTGGAACAGCCCGTTGGAGAGGAGTTCGTCCTCGATCCAGCCGCGGACCGGGCCGGCGGGGGCCGCGGGGCCGGCGCTGCGGTTGTTGCGCTTGGTGTTGCAGTTGCCGGTGTGCGGAAACCAGTAGAACTCGAAGTGCTCGTTCTCGGTGACGAGCGCGTCGAACTCCGACGTCACCCGGTCGAAGGACATCGGCTCCTCGCGGGCCGTCAGCAGAAAGACCGGCTCGACGGCGAAGGTGATCGCGGAGACGACACCCAGCGCGCCCAGTCCGATCCTGGCGCTCGCGAAGATGTCCGGATTCTCGTCCGCGGAGCACGTCAGCACGGACCCGTCCGCCGTGACGAGTTCGAGCGCCCGGATCTGTGCGGCGATCGAGGCGGACTCGCGGCCGGTGCCGTGCGTGCCCGTGCTCGTCGCGCCGGCGACGGTCTGGTCCATGATGTCGCCCATGTTGGTGAGCGACAGGCCCTCCCTGGCCAGGGCCTCGTTCAGCCGCTTCAGCGGGGTGCCCGCCTCCACGGTGACGGTGCCGGCCTTCCGGTCGATCGCACGGATGCCGGTGAGCAGGTCGGGCCGTATCAGCAGACCGTCGGTGGCCGCCGCGGAGGTGAACGAGTGCCCCGTGCCGACCGCCTTGACCCGCAGACCGTCCTCGGCGGCCTTGACGACCGCCTCGGCCAGCTCCGCCACGGAGGCCGGGCAGGCGACGCGGGTGGGCCGCGCGCTCACGTTCCCCGCCCAGTTACGCCAGGTGCTTGTCGCGTTCCTCGTCACCGCCGCGCCCGTACCGGTGTTGGTCATCAGCCCCGCGCCCCTCCCCATCCGTTGACCGCTCCAGCAGTCTGCGGTGACCCGGCAGCGCCACCAGGGCCGCGACGGCTCCCGCCACGACGGGCACAGCGAACCCCGTCCGGGCTCCCGACGCGTCGACCACCCATCCCCCCGCGGACGAGCCGAGCGCCACTCCGACGGCGAGTCCGGTACTGGTCCAGGTCATGCCCTCGGTGAGCTTCGTACGAGGTACGTGCGCTTCGACGAGTGCCATCGTCGTCACCATCGTCGGTGCGATCGAGAGGCCGGCGACGAAGAGCGCCACGGCCAGGATCTGCAGACTCCCGGCCAGTTGGAGGGGGATCATACTCACGGCCATCGCGCAGACTCCCACCAGCCACCTCCTGGACGCGCTGCCCCGGGGGTGCAGCAGTCCGAAGACGGCGCCGGCGAGGCAGGAGCCGAGCGCGTACACGGCGAGCACGAGGCTCGCCGCGGTCTTGTTCCCCCGCTCCTCCGCGAACGCCACGGTCACCACGTCGACGGCCCCGAAGATCGCACCGGTCGCCACGAACGTGACCACCAGCACCTGGAGACCGGGGGAGTGCAGCGCGGTGCCCCCGGTGCGGTGCTCACGCGACTGCGGCACCGGCTCGGTGGCGCGCTGCGCCGTCAGCCAGAAGACGCCCACCAGCAGGAAGAGCGCGGCCAGCAGCGGCCCCGACTCGGGGAACCAGGCCGTGGACAGACCGATCGCGATGATCGGGCCGAAGATGAAGCACACCTCGTCGACGATCGACTCCCAGGCGTACGCGGCGTGCAGCTCACGCGGTGACCCCCGGTGGATCTCCGCCCAGCGCGCCCGGACCATCGACCCCACGCTCGGCACACAGCCCGCGCCGGCGGCGAAGACGAAGAGCGTCCACTCGGGCGCCGAGCGCTGGGCGCACACCAGCAGTCCGGCGACGGCCGTCACGGCGGTCAGCGCGGCCGGCCGCAGCACCCGCCGCTGGCCGTGCCGGTCCACCAGCCGTGAGATCAGCGGACCCATCCCCGCGGCGGACAGCGCCAGCGTCGCCGACAGCGCGCCGGCCAGCCCGTATCGCCCGGTGAGCTGGGAGACCATCGTCACGACGCCGATGCCCATCATGGACAGCGGCATCCGGCCGACGAGGCCGGCCGCGCTGAATTCCAGAGTTCCGGGCGCGGCGAAGATCGCGCGGTAGGGACTGGCCACGGGGCGCTCCGGAGGGCACTGTCGCGAGTGACGGCGCGTACGGCCGCTGACCACGGGCGGTAAGGAATGAACAGGCGCAGACAGCTTACGGCCCGGCGGCGCCCCAGCGCGCCGCGATTTACCCCCGCCCAGCGGCGGATGGCAGGATCGGGACATGCCCGAACAGCGTGCGACTTCACCCTACGACGCCCTTCTCCTGCTGTCCTTCGGCGGCCCCGAAGGCCCGGACGACGTGGTTCCGTTCCTGCAGAACGTGACGTGTGGCCGGGGCATCCCCGAGGAGCGGCTCAAGGAGGTCGGGCAGCACTACTTCCTGTTCGGCGGGGTCAGTCCGATCAACGAGCAGAACCGCGTCCTGCTGGAGGCCCTGCGCACGGACTTCGCCGAGAACGGCCTGGAACTGCCCGTCTACTGGGGCAACCGCAACTGGGCGCCCTATCTGACCGACACCCTGCGGGAGATGACCCGGGACGGCAGGCGCCGCGTCGCCGTCCTGGCCACCAGCGCCTATGCCTCCTACTCCGGCTGCCGCCAGTACCGCGAGAACCTCGCGGACGCGCTCGCCACGCTCGTGGACGAGGGCCTGGAGCCGCCCCGCGTCGACAAACTGCGGCACTACTTCAACCACCCCGGCTTCGTACGGCCCATGGCCGAGAGCGTGCTCGCGTCCCTCGCGGACCTTCCCGAGGAGGTGCGCGCGGGCGCCCACCTCGCCTTCACCACGCACTCCGTGCCGGTGGCCGCGGCCGACACCTCGGGCCGCGCCGAGGACCACGGCGACGGCGGCGCGTACGTCGCCCAGCACCTCGACGTGGCACGACTGATCGCCGACACGGTGCGTGAGGAGACCGGTGTCGAGCACCCCTGGCGGCTCGTCTACCAGTCCCGCAGCGGCGCCCCGCACATCCCGTGGCTGGAGCCCGACATCTGCGACCACCTGGAGGCCCTGCACGGCGCGGGGGCCCCGGCGGTCGTGATGGTGCCCATCGGGTTCGTCTCGGACCACATGGAGGTGCTGTACGACCTCGACACCGAGGCCGCGGCGAAGGCCGCCGAACTCGGCCTGCCGGTCCGGCGCTCGGCGACGGTCGGCGCCGACGAGCGGTTCGTCGGGGCCGTACGCGATCTGCTCCTGGAGCGTGCGGCGACCGAGCGCGGGCGTCCGGTGGAGCGGTGCGCGCTCGGGGCGCTCGGTCCCAGCCACGACGTCTGCCCGGTCGGCTGCTGCCCCGCGAGGGCGCCCCGGCCGGCCGCCGCGGGCGCCGACAGCCCGTACGCCTGACGTCCCGCGCCCGGCGTCCCGTACGCCGGCGTCTCCCACGTCCCGTACGCCCGCCACCCGTCCCACCGCCCGGTGCCCTCCCGAGGAGTGACCTGCCCGTGACCGAGTCCCGCCCGGACGTCGACAACGACGCCCTCACCTGCGAACTGCTCGCCCTCGCCCTGGAGGCCGCGAGCCGGGCCGGGGCGCTGCTGCGCGACGGACGCCCCGCCGACCTGGGCGTGGCCGCGACGAAGTCCAGCCCCATCGACGTCGTCACGGAGATGGACATCGCGGCCGAGAAGCTGATCACCGGATTCCTCGCCGAGAACCGCCCCGACGACGGCTTCCTCGGTGAGGAGGGCGCCAGTTCGGCGGGCAGCAGCGGTGTCCGCTGGGTGATCGACCCGCTGGACGGCACCGTCAACTACCTGTACGGGCTGCCGACCTGGGCCGTCTCCATCGCCGCCGAACGCGACGGCGTCACGCTCGTCGGCGTCGTCGAGGCCCCGATGCGCCGCGAGACCTTCCGGGCCGTGCTCGGCGGCGGCGCGTACCTCAACGACCGGCCGGTGCGCTGCCGCCCCGCACCGTCGCTGGAGCAGGCGCTGGTCTCGACGGGCTTCAACTACGTCACCACCGTCCGCGCCCACCAGGCGTCCGTGGCGGCGCGGCTGATCCCGCAGTTGCGGGACATCCGGCGCGGCGGCTCGGCCGCCGTGGACCTCTGCGACGTCGCCGCCGGCCGGCTGGACGGCTACTACGAGCGCGGGCTGTATCCGTGGGACCTCGCGGCCGGCGATCTCGTGGCACGCGAGGCGGGCGCGCTGACGGGCGGCCGTCCCGGCGCCCCGGCCGACGGCGATCTCACGGTGGCGGCCACCCCCGGCGTCTTCGAACCGCTCCAGGCGCTGCTGGAGGAGTACGGCGCCTGGCACGACTGATCCGCCGCGACCTCGCACCGGCAGATCCGGCACCGACCGGCCCCGCGGCGGCCACCCGGCGCCGAGCGACCCCACCCGGACATGGAAGGACCCCGGCGCCGTCCCATGGCACCGGGGTCCTTCCCGTGCGGGTCACACGTTCGCGGCGCCGAACTGAACGCCGTGCTCGGCGGCGAGGCGGTGCAGGTCCTCCAGCTCCTCCTGCTCGACCTCCGCGAGGAAGTCGTCGCCCGTCTCACGAGCTCGTGTGAGATCGGATTCCGTGGCCCTTATACGCTGCAGAAGCCCTGCGGTGAATGCGTCCATTGCGCCCCCTCGGCGTGGGTCGATGGCACGGGGGTGTGCCGACGTCGTGGTCACGTGGCACCTGGAAGTGCCGACGGCGGTCGATCACGCACCACTCCCTCTGGGGGACAGAGCGGGTAGTGGCATGCCACGTAAAGGGCGTGATCTCTGGTGTGCACTCGTCATCCCCAGGGCGTGTCCGGGAGAAACCTCTCCTCATTCAAGAATCTTGCGTATTCCTTCCGTATGCCGGACGGACGGCATTGTCTTACCGCCGGTTTATGCGCGTAGCGGGCAGGATGGGCCCGCACAACCAGTGCTACGACCTGCCCGGTTCCCCGGATCCCCGGCGATGGGCCCCACAGGAAGGACTTCGACGTGCGCGTACTCGTCGTCGAGGACGAGCAGCTGCTCGCCGATGCGGTGGCCACCGGGCTGCGCCGGGAGGCCATGGCCGTCGACGTCGTGTACGACGGCGCCGCGGCACTGGAGCGGATCGGGGTCAACGACTACGACGTCGTCGTGCTCGACCGGGACCTCCCACTGATCCACGGCGACGACGTCTGCCGCAAGATCGTCGAACTGGGCATGCCCACCCGTGTGCTGATGCTCACGGCGTCCGGCGACGTCAGCGACCGGGTCGAGGGCCTGGAGCTGGGCGCCGACGACTACCTTCCGAAGCCGTTCGCCTTCACCGAGCTGACCGCCCGCGTGCGCGCGCTCGGCCGCCGTACGACCGTCCCGCTGCCGCCGGTCCTGGAGCGGTCGGGCATCAAGCTCGACCCGAACCGCCGCGAGGTCTTCCGGGACGGCAAGGAGATCCAGCTCGCGCCCAAGGAGTTCGCCGTCCTCGAAGTGCTGATGCGCAGCGAGGGCGCCGTGGTCTCCGCCGAGCAGCTTCTTGAGAAGGCGTGGGACGAGAACACCGACCCGTTCACCAATGTCGTGCGCGTCACGGTCATGACGCTGCGCCGCAAGCTCGGCGAGCCGCCCGTGATCGTCACCGTGCCCGGCTCCGGTTACCGGATCTGATGCCCGTGGCGACGACCCCGGCGCCGCCGTCGGCGCCCCCGAAACCGACCTGGGACCCCCGGCGGCCCGACCAGGCCCTGCCGTGGGTCCGGCCGACGATCCGGATACGTCTGACGCTGCTGTACGGCGGGATGTTCCTCATCGCCGGCATCCTGCTGCTGTCGATCATCTATCTGCTGGCCGCGCAGGCCATCAACGAGGGCAGTGAACTGGCCCTGAAGGTGACCGGGGTCAATGTCCAGCTGACAAGCCCCACTTGTCCGGGTCTGAACGAGGCCGTCAACAACGACCAGCTGAACGCTTCACTCAAGGCGTGCATGTCCGCCCAGCGCCAGCAGGCGCTCGACGACCTGCTCACCCGCTCGCTGTTCGCCCTGACGGGCCTGTCCATCATCGCCTTCGCGTTCGGTTACGCGATGGCCGGACGGGTCCTGTCGCCGCTGGGCCGGATCACCCGCACCGCGCGCCGCGTGGTCGGCTCCGACCTGGCCCGCCGGATCGAGCTGGACGGCCCGGACGACGAACTGAAGGAACTGGCCGACACCTTCGACGAGATGCTGGAGCGCCTGGAGCGGGCCTTCACCGCGCAGCAGCGCTTCGTCGCCAACGCCTCCCACGAACTGCGCACACCCCTCGCGATCAACCGGACACTGCTGGAGGTCCAGCTCTCCGACCCCGCGGCGCCCGTGGAGCTCCAGCAGCTCGGCCGGACGCTCCTGGCGACCAACGAACGCAGCGAACAGCTGGTGGAGGGCCTGCTGCTGCTGGCCCGCAGTGACAACCAGCTCGTCGAGCGCAAGCCCGTCGATCTCGCCGAGGTCGCCACCCGCGCCGTCGACCAGACGCGCGGCGAGGCCGAGGCGAAGGGCGTCGAGATCCGTGGTGAGCGTGCGCCGGCGGTCGTGCAGGGCAACGGCGTCCTGCTGGAGCGGATCGCGCTCAACCTCGTACAGAACGCCGTGCGTTACAACGTGAAGGAGGAGGGCTGGGTCGAGGTCACGACAGCGGTGGAGCACGGTCAGGCGGTGCTGCTGGTGTCGAACACCGGGCCGGTGGTTCCCGCGTACGAGATCGACAACATCTTCGAACCGTTCCGCCGCCTCCGTACGGAGCGCACCGGCAGCGACAAGGGCGTGGGCCTCGGCCTGTCGATCGCCCGCTCGGTCGCGCGGGCCCACGGGGGCCGTATCATCGCGGAGCCCCGCGAGGGAGGCGGGCTCGTGATGCGTGTCACTCTGCCTGTCTGAACTTTCGCTCCGGATCGGAGCGAAGTTCGCTTTGCGCGGAATTTTCGGGACCCGTTCCCGGTTGGGTCGTGTGTGATCGATCACAGAGGCGAATTCAAGCCTCGCACTCTCTGTGATCAAGCCCCTGACGGAAAGCCGGGAAAATCCGGGTTTCCGGGGGTCGGGATCACGGGAAGTACACGGGGTGGCGCCCGTGAAGTACGACATTCGGACCGTGTACGGTCCGGTTCGCACCCAAAGCCGATCACTCGGAAAGAGTCCGGTTGGGTGTCGATTGAGTAACAGACCTTGATGTGAGGCAAAATCTCCGCCTCAGGTCGGGCACAAGTCCGGCCTCTCACGCGTTACGTGCGCTGAGACACCGATGACACCCAGAGGGGGAGAAGCGACATGGCAACGGATTACGACACCCCACGCAAGACCGACGACGACGTCGATTCCGACAGTCTTGAGGAACTGAAGGCTCGCCGGAACGACAAGTCGACATCCGCGGTCGACGTGGACGAGTTCGAGCAGGCCGAGGGACTTGAGCTGCCCGGGGCCGACCTCTCCAACGAGGAGCTGTCGGTTCGTGTACTGCCCAGGCAGGCCGACGAGTTCACCTGCATGAGCTGCTTCCTCGTGCACCACCGCAGCCAGCTGTCCCGGGAGAAGAACGGTCAGCCGATCTGCCGCGACTGCGACTGAGGAGCGGTCGGCCGTGGCAGGTGACACACCGTCCAGGAAACGGCGTTTCCGGCGCGAGAAGGCGCCGGAGGCGTCCCAGAGCGGTCCGGGCCCGGCAGAAGGCACCACGCCCGCTGCCGAGCACTCCGCTCTCCTGCCCCACCCCGGCGTATCCGACGACGACGAGCGAGGCCTCCCGGCCTCGCTCGAAGCGGCACAGGGCGGCCAGGACGGGCCCGCGAGCGGCGCCCGGCGCCCGGGCAGGGTCAGGCGGGGCATCCAGAAGGGCGGCGCGAGCGCCAGGGCGGGACTCGCGCATCTCGCCGACCGGATCATCGACAACGCACCGCGCGTTCCCGTCCGTGATCTGGCCACGCTCCGAAGGCAGTTCCCGGGTCTCGGGCCCGAAGAGCTCGCCGACAAACTCGTCGCGGGCGCGGCGAACAGCAGCTCCACCGTGGGCGCCGGGATCGGCGCCGTCGCGATGATGCCCGTACCGCCCGCGATGCCGGCCGAACTGGCCGCGGAGATCACGGCGGTCGCCGCGATCGAACTGAAACTCATCGCCGAGCTGCACGAGGTCTACGGCCTGCGTCCGCCCGGCAATCTGAAGGAGCGCAGCACCGCGTATCTGACCTCGTGGACCGAGGAACGCGGCGTCGACATCACGAAACCGACGACGATCAACTCGGCGCTCTCCGGCCGGATGAAGCGCGAACTGCGCCAGCAGATCATGAAGCGCACGGTCCGCAGCCTGCCCAACCTGGTGCCGTTCATGATCGGAGCGGCCGTCGGCGCGATGATGAACCGGCGTGACACCCAGAAGGTCGCCGAGCGCATCCGCAAGGACCTTCGCGCACGCCAGGTCTCCTGGGACGCCCTGCCCGCGCTGCCGCCGCTGGAGCAGCCGAAGATGCTGCCCCCCGAGCTCCCGAAGGAACTGGGCCGCTAGGGTCTGTCGTCTGGATCTTGCCGGGCTCGCGGTCCCTGGCACGCACGCCCGCCGCGTTGTCGTACTTGTCCGAGTACGCCCGGTACGGATGCGATCCTCCGTCTTGCGATCGCACGCACCAGAGGTCGTGAGCCCCGCCCTGCGGGCGGACGACGCCAGTTCGAAGGCAGGACCTGGACCGGCGGACCCTCAAGCGGGGCCGGACGCTTCCTTCTTCTCGCTCCCGCTCCGCCGCGCCGCGTCCAGCGCCGCCGCGAGCGCCCTCGGGCTCCGCGTCGACACATAGACGTACGGTGTCGGGTCGGCCGGGTCCGTGATCTCCACCCGCAGCGCCGTCGGGATGTAGCTGCGCAGCAGCATGAAAGCGCGGGGATCGGCCTTGTGCATACGCCAGGCGCGCGCCTCCTCACCGGCCAGCGCCTCGGCGTCGCCGAGCGCCGCCACCGGGATCCGGGCATCGCCCACGACCAGCGAACCGGCCACCACCCGGATCCGCGCGGAGCCGTACGAGCTGACGGCCACCGCGGCCAGCAGACCCGTCACCACCACCGCCCCGAGCATCGGCACCGTGCCCAGCGGCAGCAGGATCAGACCGCCCGAGAGCGCGACGAGCGCGGTGATCACCCACCAGGAACCCGGTGCGGTGAGACGTTCGTCGTAGGGCGCCGCTGAATGCTCCATGAAGCCAAGCTTGGCACGGTGCGACCGGCGGGTAGCCGCGCGGGTAAGGTCTGCGCCTGTGAGTACTGTGCCCTCCGGGGGGAACACCCCCCGTTCCGCCGCCCGGTCCCCGGCCCTGACGCCGCCGGCCGACGCCATAGCGCCGGTACGGCACCCGGACGCCCCCGCCCCCGGTGAACCGCTCGGCTCGCACTACGCGCACTGCTTCGGCTGCGGCGACGAGCAGCCCCACGGCCTCCACCTCCAGGCCAGGGCCGGCGAAGGCGTCACGATCACGGCCGAGTTCACCGTACGCCCCGCCCACCAGGGCGCCCCCGGCCTCGCACACGGCGGCGTCCTCGCCACCGCGCTCGACGAGTCGCTCGGCGCGCTCAGCTGGCTGCTGCGCGTGGTCGCGGTGACCGGGAAACTGGAGACCGACTTCGTCCGCCCCGTACCCGTGGGCTCGGTGCTGTTCCTGGCGGCCGAGGCCACCGCCGTGAGCGGCCGCAAGATCTTCTGCTCCGCGACCGGCCGGCTCGGCAGCCCCGAGGGACCCGTCGCGCTGCGCGCCGACGCCCTCTTCGTCGAGGTCAAGGTCGACCATTTCATCGACAACGGCCGCCAGGAGGAGATCCGGGTGGCCATGGCCGATCCCGACCAGGTCAGGCGCGCCCGCGCCTTCGAGGTGAACCCATGAGTCCTGCCCCCGGCACTCCTGTCGACGTGTTGATCCGCCGGACCGACCCGCAGGTGCCGCTCCCCTCGTACGCGCACCCGGGCGACGCCGGCGTCGATCTGGTCACCACCGAGGCCGCCGATCTCGCTCCGGGCGAACGCGCCGTGCTGCCCACCGGGGTTTCCATCGCGCTGCCCGACGGGTACGCCGCCTTCGTGCACCCGCGATCCGGGCTGGCCGCTCGTTGTGGGGTGGCCTTGGTGAATGCCCCGGGGACGGTGGATGCCGGGTACCGTGGGGAGGTCAAGGTGATCGTGGTCAATCTCGATCCGTGCGAGACGGTGCGGTTCGAGCGGTTCGACCGGATTGCCCAACTGGTCGTCCAGCAGGTCGAGAGGGTGCGCTTCCACGAGGTGGCGGAGCTTCCCGGCTCGGCAAGGGCCGAGGGGGGCTTCGGGTCCACCGGAGGTCATGCCGCGGTGGGCGCTTCACAGGGCGGGAATCGATACGCATCGGTCGTATCCGACCGGGAAGGACAGTGACGTGTTCGGACGTCGCAAGAAGAGCGGTGCCGCCGATGACACGGCGGGCGAGGCCGAGCAGGTCGTCGACGACATCGACGCCGATGACACGGAGGACGGGGCCGAGCAGCCCCGCAGGGTGAACCTTCCCCCGGCTCCCAGGCCCGACGGGCCGTGGGACATCTCCGAGGTCTCCAAGCCCGACGAGGGCCGGGTCGACCTGGGCGGCATCTACGTCCCCGGGGTCGACGGAATGGAGCTTCGTGTAGAGGTCGCGGGTGACGCGATCGTCGCGGCGACCGTGGTCGTACGCGACAGCGCCGTACAGCTCCAGGCCTTCGCCGCTCCCAAGAAGGAGGGCATCTGGAGCGAGGTGCGCGAGGAGATCGCCTCGGGCATCACGCAGCAGGGCGGCATCATCGACGAGGTCGAGGGCCCGCTCGGCTGGGAGCTCCGGGCCCAGGTGCCGGTGCAGCTCCCGGACGGAACCGGTGGCGTACAGCTCGTGCGCTTCATCGGCGTCGACGGCCCGCGCTGGTTCCTGCGCGGAGTGATCTCCGGACAGGGCGCGGTGCAGCCCGAGGCCGCCGGACTGCTGGAGCAGATCTTCAAGGACACGGTCGTCGTGCGCGGCGAGGGCCCGATGGCCCCCCGCGACCCGATCGTCCTGAAGCTGCCGGACGACGCACAGATGGTTGCCGAGGGCGTCCAGCAGGCCGAGGAGCAGGAAGGCTCGCGCTTCGCCGGTGGCATGGGGCAGCTTCAGCGCGGCCCCGAGATCACCGAGGTGCGCTGACCCGAGGGGCCCGAGACCCCGGGACTTCCCGGGGCCCACGCCGGGGACGCCCGGACACGCTCGACCCGCACCGGTGGGCCGCGCTCCCGTGACGGGGGCGCGGCCCACCGGTACGTGCGACCGCCACCATTGCCCGGCCGCACACGTCCCGCACATACTGACGCCCGGCATCCGGCACCGCACGGGGGAGCACTCATGACCGAGACCAGCAGCAGCGGCACGGCCGTCGTCGACGGGACGGCCGGCCCCATGGTGCGGGTGACCGGCCTGCACCGCTCGTACGGCACCGGCGCCGCCGCCGTCCACGCGCTGCGCGGAGTGTCGTTCACCGTGCCGCGCGGTGAGCTGATCGCGCTCAAGGGCCGCTCCGGATCCGGCAAGACGACCCTGCTCAACCTCGTCGGCGGCCTCGACACCCCGGACGACGGACAGATCACCGTCGACGGCACGGACCTCGCCACGCTCGGCGAGAGCGGCCTGCTCGAAATGCGCCGCGACCGCATCGGCTTCATCTTCCAGTCCTTCGGGCTGATCCCCATCCTCACCGCCGCCGAGAACGTCGGCGTACCCCTGCGGCTGCGCCGGGCCGACCCGCGCGAGCGCGAGGAGCGCGTGGCGCTGCTGCTCGCCCTCGTCGGCCTCGGCGACCACGCGGCGCAGCGGCCCGGCGAACTCTCCGGCGGCCAGCAGCAGCGCGTGGCCATCGCCCGCGCCCTCGCGAACCGGCCCGCCCTGCTGATCGCCGACGAACCCACCGGACAGCTCGACGCGGAGACCGGCCTCGCCGTGATGGAACTGCTGCGCGCGGTCGTACGCAGCGAGGGCGTCACCGCGCTGGTGGCCACCCACGACGCCCAGCTCCTCGGCCTCGCCGACCGCGTGCTCGAACTCGCCGACGGCCATCTCGTGGAGCACGAGCCGACCCCGCGGCCGTAGCCGCAGGATCATCAGAATCGTGTCAAGACGGACCCCCACCCCGCCAAATGTCCGTTTCGGGGCCATCCTGGGCTGTAGCTTCGAGCGCGAGGCCGTGACGGGACGCGGCGGCTCGGTGGGAAGACAATGGGGCCATGGGACGCGGCAAGCTGAGGATCTATCTGGGCGCGGCACCGGGCGTCGGCAAGACGTACGCGATGCTCTCCGAGGCGCACCGGCGCGTCGAGCGCGGCACCGACTGTGTCGTGGCCTTCGTCGAGCACCACAACCGGCCGCGCACCGAGGTCATGCTCCAGGGCCTCGAACAGATCCACCGCCGGGAGCTGCCGCACCGGGGCACCGTCTTCACCGAGATGGACGTCGACGCGGTCATCGAGCGCCGCCCCGCCGTCGCCCTGGTCGACGAGCTGGCCCACACCAACGTGCCGGGCTCCCGCAACCCCAAACGCTGGCAGGACGTCGAGGAACTGCTCCAGGCCGGGATCGACGTCGTCTCCACCGTCAACATCCAGCACCTGGAGTCACTCGGTGATGTCGTCGAGTCGATAACGGGCGTACGGCAGCGCGAGACCGTACCCGACGAGATGGTCAGACGGGCCGACCAGATCGAACTCGTCGACATGTCGCCCCAGGCGCTGCGCCGCCGCATGGCGCACGGCAACATCTACCAGCCCGACAAGGTCAACGCCGCGCTCTCGCACTACTTCCGCCCCGGCAACCTCACCGCGCTGCGCGAACTCGCCCTCCTCTGGACCGCCGACCGCGTCGACGAGTACCTCCAGCAGTACCGCGGCGAGCACAACATCCGCACCACCTGGCAGGCCCGCGAGCGCATCGCCGTCGGCCTCACCGGCGGGCCCGAGGGCCGTACGCTCATCCGCCGCGCCGCCCGCATGGCCGCCAAGGGATCCGGCAGCGAGATCCTCGCCGTCTACATCGCCCGCAGCGACGGCCTCACCTCCGCTTCGCCCAAGGAACTGACCGTCCAGCGCACCCTGGTCGAGGATCTCGGCGGCACCTTCCACCACGTCATCGGGGACGACGTGCCCTCAGCCCTGCTGGAATTCGCCCGCGGCGTCAACGCCACCCAGATCGTCCTCGGCTCCAGCCGCCGCAAGGCCTGGCAGTACATGTTCGGGCCCGGCGTCGGCGCCACCGTCGCCCGCGAGTCCGGACCCGACCTGGACGTCCACATCGTCACCCACGAGGAGGTCGCCAAGGGCCGGGGCCTGCCCGTCGCGCACGGCGCCCGCCTCGGCCGCTCCCGGATCATCTCCGGCTGGCTGGCCGGCGTCGTCGCACCCGTCCTGCTGACGCTGCTGCTCACCGCGCTGCACGACACCCTCGGCCTGGCCAACGACGTCCTGCTCTTTCTCTTCCTGACCGTCCTCGCCGCACTGCTCGGCGGACTGCGACCGGCCCTGGCGTCGGCCGCCGTCGGCTCGATCCTGCTGAACTTCTACTTCACCCCACCGACCCACAACCTCACCATCCAGGACCCCAGGAACCTCGTCGCCATCGTGATCTTCTTCGCGGTCGCCGTCGCCGTGGCGTCCGTGGTCGACCTCGCGGCCCGGCGTACCCACCAGGCCGCCAGACTCCGCGCCGAGTCCGAGATCCTGTCCTTCCTGGCCGGCAGCGTGCTGCGCGGCGAGACCACCCTGGACGCGCTGCTGGAGCGCGTGCGCGAGACGTTCTCCATGGAGTCCGTGGCACTGCTGGAACGCGCCGGCGACGTCGACCCGTGGACCCGCGCGGGCAGCGTCGGACCCCGGCCCGTCGACCGCCCCGAGGCCGCCGACGTCGACATGCCCGTCGGCGACCACATGGCGCTCGCGCTGTCCGGCCGGGTACTGCCCGCCGAGGACCGCCGCGTGCTCTCCGCCTTCGCCGCCCAGGCCGCCGTCGTACTGGACCGCCAGCGCCTGGTGGGCGAGGCCGAGGGCGCCCGCAGGCTCGCGGAGGGCAACCGGATACGCACGGCCCTGCTCGCCGCCGTCAGCCACGACCTGCGCACCCCCCTCGCCGCCATCAAGGCCGCCGTCACCTCGCTCCGCTCCGACGACGTCGAATGGTCCGACGAGGACCACGCCGAACTCCTCGAAGGCATCGAGAACGGCGCCGACCGCCTCGACCATCTCGTGGGCAACCTCCTCGACATGTCGCGGCTCCAGACCGGCACCGTCACCCCGCTGATCCGCGAGATCGACCTGGACGAGGTCGTCCCCATGGCGCTCGGCGGCGTCCCCGAGGACAGCGTCGACCTGGACATCCCGGAGTCGCTGCCGATGGTGGCCGTCGACCCCGGCCTGCTGGAGCGCGCGGTGGCCAACATCGTCGAGAACGCCGTCAAGTACAGCCCCGACGGCACCCGCGTCACCGTCGCGGCCAGCTCGCTCGGCGCCCGCGTACAGGTACGGGTCGTGGACCGCGGTCCCGGCGTCCCCGACGAGGCCAAGGAACGCATCTTCGAGCCCTTCCAGCGCCACGGGGACGCCCCGCGCGGGGCGGGCGTCGGCCTGGGCCTCGCCGTCGCCCGCGGCTTCGTGGACGCGATGGAGGGCACCCTCACCGCCGAGGACACCCCCGGCGGCGGACTCACCATGGTCCTCGATCTCACGGCCGTACCGGGCCTCGCGCCGGCCGGCCCCGAACTACCCGCACAGGTCGTGTCATGACCGGCGGCCCGGGGCCCGCCGTTCGGATCAGGCCGGGCTCGCGGTCCCTGGCACGCGCCCTCCCGGCGTTGTCGTCGGTCGGCATGGCTCCGCCATGCCTCTCTCCTCCGCCCTGAGAGCGCACGCACCAACGTGACATCAGCCGCTACCGCGGCGGGCGCTCCTTGATCCGGCCTGATCCGAACGACAGGCCCCAGCAGAAAGGCAGGCCACCATGGCGCCTCCCGCCGGGGGAGACCCCCGAGGGCCCGTGAGGGTGCTCGTGGTCGACGACGAGCCGCAGATCGTGCGCGCTCTCGTGATCAACCTGAAGGCCCGCAAGTACGAGGTCGACGCCGCCGCCGACGGCGCGAGCGCCCTGGAACTCGCCGCCGCCCGCCACCCCGACGTCGTCGTGCTCGACCTCGGCCTGCCCGACATGGACGGCGTGGAGATCATCAAGGGCCTGCGCGGCTGGACCCGCGTACCGATCCTGGTGCTCTCCGCGCGCCAGACCTCCGACGAGAAGGTCGAGGCGCTGGACGCGGGCGCCGACGACTACGTCACCAAGCCCTTCGGCATGGACGAACTCCTCGCCCGGCTGCGCGCCGCCGTCCGCCGCGCCGAGCCCGTCGGCTCCGGCGACGACGGCGGGGTCGCGATGGTCGAGACGGAGGGCTTCACCGTCGACCTGGTGGCCAAGAAGGTGCACCGGGAGGGCCGCGACGTACGGCTCACCCCGACCGAGTGGCACCTCCTGGAGGTGCTCGTGCGCAACACCGGCCGCCTCGTCAGCCAGAAACAGCTCCTCCAGGAGGTCTGGGGGCCCTCCTACGGCACGGAGACCAACTATCTGCGGGTCTACATGGCCCAGCTCCGCCGCAAGCTGGAGGCGGACCCCTCGCACCCCAGGCACTTCGTCACCGAGCCCGGTATGGGCTACCGGTTCGACCGATGATCCGGTGCCCGCGGACCCCGGTACGCTTCTGCCATGAGTGCTGAGAAGCCGACCGGCCGCTTCCGCCGGATGCTCGACCGGCTGTCCAGCTCCCAAGGGGACCTGGAATCCGAGGAGCTGCGTGAGGACACGCAGGCCTCGGGCTGCACACGCATCAGCGACTGCGGCGACCGCCAGATAGTCACGGTGACTGGTACGTTGCGGACGGTCACCCTGCGTCCACGGGCCGGTGTGCCCGCGCTGGAGGCGGAGCTGTTCGACGGCACCGCGCCGCTGGACGTGGTGTGGCTGGGACGGCGCTCCATCGCGGGCATAGAGCCGGGCCGCAAGCTCATCGCATCCGGCCGGATCTCCATGAGCCACGGCCGTAGGGTGCTGTTCAACCCCAAATACGAACTCCGACCGCTCGGACAGGAGTAGCCGGTGACGTCAACCGACAAGCCCGCGACGACAGACCCCAGTACCTCGGGCGCCCCCCAGGGCGCCGACCCGCAGACCGACGCCGATGCCAAGGCCGTCACCGAGGCCGCGCTCTTCGAGGCGTTCGGCGGCGTGCGCGGCATGGTGGAGACGGTCGTCCCCGGACTGCTCTTCGTCACGATCTTCACGATCAACAAGGACCTGCACGTCTCGGCGATCGCCGCGCTCGCGGTGTCGCTGCTGCTGGTCGCCGTCCGGCTGATCCGCCGCGACACGGTGAAGCACGCCTTCAGCGGCGTCTTCGGGGTCGCCTTCGGTGTGGTCTTCGCGATGATGACCGGCAACGCGAAGGACTTCTATCTGCCGGGCATGCTCTACACGCTGGGGCTGGCCGTCGCCTACATCGGGACCAGCGTCGCGGGGGTGCCGCTGATCGGGTTGATCCTGGGGCCGGTCTTCAAGGAGAACCTGTCCTGGCGCACGCGGAACCCGGGGCGCAAAGCGGCGTACACGAAGGCGAGTTACGCGTGGGGGTTCATCCTCCTCGCGAAGTGCGCGATCCTCTTCCCGCTGTACTGGTGGGCGGACACGACGCAGCTGGGCTGGGTACTGGTGTCGCTGAAGATCCCGCCGTTCCTGCTGGCGGTGTATCTGACGTGGGTGTTCCTGGCGAAGGCGCCGGCGCCGATTGACGTCTTCGCCGAGATGGAGGCGGAGGAAGCTTCGCGGGAGCAGCGGTAGGTGGTTGCTGTTTCGTTGCCGGGGGTGGGGGCCCTTCCGGGGGTGGGGCGGTTGCGGTTGTCGGTCGTGGGCGGGGTTCGGGGTCTCCGGAGGGGCATGTCCGGACGGCGTGATTTACGGCGCGTGCAGGGCTCGTTGGACCCGCTGACCCATCGTGTTCACGCGCCACAAATCAGCCTGAGTGTCCGAACACACCCCCTCCTGCGCCCCCGCCCCCCTCACACCGGCGACCTCAACGGTCACCGATCCACCGTCCCCCTCCCGCGGGTTGGAAGGGGGACGCGCAGGGGTCGTGTCCGGACACTCGGGCTGATTTGTGGCGCGTGAGAAGCCCGGTTCCCGATACACCAACGAGCCTTGCACGCGCCGTAAATCACGCCGTCCGGGCATGACCTCGGAGCGGCGCCCGGCCACCACCGCGACCACCCCGAGCCCGGCCGGCGATTGAGGCCAGAACCGGCCCGCACGGCCCGCACGGCGCGGACCCGGCAACCGAGCCCGGCCCGCAGGGCCGCCCCCCGCCGGGGACGGCGACCCCGCAGCGCTACGCGTCTTCCCGGCGCACCGACAGCAGGTCCTCCAACTGCTCCTCCCGCGCCTGCGCCGCCACGAACAGCAGCTCGTCCCCCGCCTCCAGCGTCTCCTCCGCGTGCGGCGTCAGCACCCGCGAGCCCCGGATGATCGTCACCAGCGACGTGTCCTCCGGCCAGTTCACGTCCCCGACCTGGGTCCCCGTCACCGCCGACTCCGGCGGCAGCGTCAGCTCCACGAGGTTCGCGTCGCCGTGGCTGAAGCGCAGCAGCCGTACGAGATCGCCGACGCTCACCGCCTCCTCCACCAGCGCCGACATCAGCCGCGGCGTCGACACCGCGACGTCCACGCCCCAGGACTCGTTGAACAGCCACTCGTTCTTGGGGTTGTTGACGCGGGCGACCACCCTCGGTACGCCGTACTCCGTCTTGGCCAGCAGCGAGACGACCAGGTTGACCTTGTCGTCGCCGGTCGCCGCGATCACGACGTTGCAGCGCTGGAGCGCCGCCTCGTCCAGCGAGGTGATCTCGCAAGCGTCGGCCAGCAGCCACTCCGCCATCGGGACCCGTTCGACCGAGATGGCGGTGGGCGCCTTGTCGATCAGCAGGATCTCGTGGCCGTTCTCCAGCAGTTCGCCCGCGATGGAACGACCCACCGCGCCTGCTCCGGCAATCGCGACGCGCATCAGTGACCGCCCTCCTCGGGGCCCTCGGCGAAAGCCGCCTCGACCTTCTGGATGTCGTCCGTACGCATCATCACGTGGACGAGGTCGCCCTCCTGGAGCACGGTCTGCGACGTGGGCAGTATGGCCTCGCCGAGCCGGGTGAGGAACGCGACCCGGACGCCCGTCTCCTCCTGGAGGGTGCTGATCTTGTGGCCGATCCAGCCGGCCGACGTGTGGACCTCGGCGAGCTGTACGCCGCCGCTCGGGTCGCGCCACAGCGTCTCCGCGCCGGACGGCAGCAGCCGCCGGAGCATCTGGTCGGCGGTCCAGCGGACGGTCGCCACGGTCGGGATGCCGAGCCGCTGGTAGACCTCCGCGCGCCGGGGGTCGTAGATGCGCGCGGCCACGTTCTCGATGCCGAACATCTCGCGGGCCACCCGGGCGGCGATGATGTTCGAGTTGTCGCCGCTGCTGACCGCGGCGAACGCGCCCGCGTCCTCGATGCCCGCGTCGCGCAAGGTGTCCTGGTCGAAGCCGACGCCGTTGACACGCCGCCCGCCGAAGCCGGAGCCGAGCCTGCGGAACGCCGTGGGGTCCTGGTCGATGACCGCGACCGTGTGCCCCTGCCGCTCCAGGCTGGTCGCGAGCGCGGCTCCCACTCGGCCGCAGCCCATGATGACGATGTGCACGTCCTCTTTACCCCGCAGTCCTGTTCGCCGAGCTGACCTGCGTAAACACCTGGTTCACTCTTCCTTCTCCGTGCGCCGGGCCACGGACGGGGACAACCGTACGGGGCGCCGCCCGGTGATGAGCTTATGCGTCCGTGTCCGCCGTGCCGTCACCCGTGTCGGGGAGGCGTCGGGGGGACCCTGAGACGACCCCGACTTCCCCTCAGTCCACCCTGATATGTGTCAGGTTTCTTTGACAGGTCCGGGAGCTACTGTCAGTCTTCTCTGACAGGTGCTGATGAAGGGCGCTGCGATGCAACAGGTCCCGACCGGCGACGAGCTGCTGAAAGTGCTCGGCGCGCTCGGCAATCCACACCGGATGCGGATCGTCGGCGCGCTCCTGGAGGGCCGGAACTACGTCAGCAGGCTCGCCCGCGAACTCGGCATCGGCCGTCCGCTGCTGCACATGCACCTCCAGCGGCTGGAGGCGGCCGGTCTGGTCGTCGGGACGCTGGAGCTGTCCGAGAGCGGCAAGGCGATGAAGTACTTCGAGCTGACGCCGTTCTGTTTCGCCCTGACCCCCCAGTCCGTCGCCACGGCGGCGCAGACGCTCACCCAGGAAGAGGGAACGACCATGAAGGAGTCCGCGAAATGAACGATTCGGGATGGACGGACCTGGCCGGGGCCATCGGCGCCGGCGGCGTCTTCCTGTTCCTCATCGTGGTCGTCTGGCAGGTCGCGGCGACCTGGCGCGCGCGCATGCTGGCCGCGCGTGAGGAGCAGTACAAGCAGCTCGCCATGAAGTACGCGCAACTGTTGGAGGACAACGTCGAACTGCACCGTCGCACGCTCGACGAGCTGACGCAGGCCCGCGGCTCGATCGCGTCGATGGAGAAGATGATGCGCGAGATCGAGTAGGACCGGCGCCAAGTGAAGTCGTACGGCCGGGAGTTCCAGCTCCCGGCCGTACTGATGGAGATCCGTCACCCGGGGCACCACCCCCACGCGCCGCGGCAGGTCGGCAAACCATCACGCCGCGGTGCGGGAGGAGTGTGCCCCTCACTCACTCCATACGAGGAGATTACTCATGACCACGTTGCCGAAGCGGCTCGCCGGGGCACCCGGCGGCAGCCGCGGGAAGTGGTTCGTCCTGGTCGCCTGGCTCATCCTCGTCGTCGCGCTCGGCCCGCTCGCGGGCAAGCTCGGCGAGGTCGAGGAGACGGGGCCGAACGCGTTCCTGCCCCGTGGCGCGGAATCGGCCCGGGTCAACACCGAGCTGGAGAGGTTCCGCACCGACACGCTGATGCCGGCGGTCGTCGTCTACACCGGCGAGGGGGCCGCGGCGAAGGCCGGCGCGGACCGCGAGCGCTTCGCGCCGTACGTCGCCGAGGGCGAGCAACTGCCGCCCGCCGTACGGTCCGAGGACGGCGAGGCCCTGATGGCCGTCGTGCCCCTGTCGTACGAGGACGAGATCACCGACACGGTCGACAGGCTCCGCGACATCGCCGGCGCCAACGCCCCACCCGGTGTCGAGGCCGAGGTCGGCGGCCCCGCCGCCTCCCTGACCGACTCCGTCGCCGTCTTCGGCACCCTCGACGCGACCCTGATGATCGCGACCGGGCTCGTCGTCGCCGTCCTGCTGCTGATCACCTACCGCAGCCCCCTGCTGTGGCTGTTCCCGTTGCTGTCCGTCGGCTTCGCCGCCGTACTCACCCAGGTCGGTACGTATCTGCTCGCCAAGTACGGCCATCTGCCGGTCGATCCGCAGAGCGCGGGCATCCTGATGGTGCTCGTCTTCGGCGTCGGCACGGACTACGCACTGCTGCTCATCGCCCGCTACCGCGAGGAACTGCACCGCCTGGAGGACCGGCACGAGGCGATGCGGACCGCGCTGCGCCGCTCCGGCCCGGCGATCCTCGCCTCGGCGGGCACCGTCGCGATCGGGCTGGTCACTCTGGCGTTCGCCGACATCAACTCCTCACGCTCCATGGGGCTGGTCGGCGCCGTCGGGGTGGTCTGCGCGTTCCTCGCGATGGTCACGGTGCTGCCCGCGCTGCTGGTGATCGCCGGCCGCTGGGTCTTCTGGCCGTTCGTCCCGCGCTTCGGCACCCCCGTCCGCAAGGAGGCCACCGTGTGGTCCCGGATCGGCGCCCTGGTCGCCCGGCGCCCGCGCTGGTCCTGGCTGATGTCGGTGGGCGTCACCGGAGTCCTCGCGCTCAGCGCGGTCGGCATCGACATGGGGCTGCGGCAGTCGGAGATGTTCCAGGAGAAGCCCGAATCGGTCGTGGCGCAGGAACTGATCTCCGCGCACTACCCGTCGGGCGCCTCCGATCCGGCGAAGGTCGTCACCCGCGCCGACCGCGCCGCCGACGTCGGGGCGGCCCTGCGGGACGTCGAGGGCGTCGCACGCGTGGAGGACGGCGACCGTACGCCCGACGGACGCCTCGCCACGCTGTCGGTGGTGCTGACCGACACCCCGGACAGCGCTGCGGCCAAGGCCACCGTCGACCGGCTCAGGGACGCCGTACGGACGGTGGACGGCGCCGACGCCCTCGTCGGCGGGGCGACCGCGCAGACCCTCGACACCCAGCGGGCCGCCGACCGCGATCTGCGCACGGTCATCCCCGTGGTGCTGGTGGTGGTGCTGGTCGTACTGATCCTGCTGCTGCGCGCCCTGGTCGCACCGGTGCTGCTGCTCGCGACGGTCGTCCTGTCGTACTTCGCCGCGCTCGGCGCGTCGAACCTCCTGTTCGAGCACGTCTTCGGCTTCGCCGGTGTCGACTGGTCGATCCCGCTGATGGGCTTCGTGTTCCTGGTCGCGCTCGGCATCGACTACAACATCTTCCTGATGCACCGGGTCCGCGAGGAGGCGCTGCGGATCGGCCACAGGCGCGGCGTACTGGAGGGCCTGACCAGCACCGGAGGTGTGATCACCTCGGCGGGCGTGGTGCTCGCCGCGACCTTCGCCGTCTTCGCGGCGCTGCCGCTGGTGACGATGGCGCAGATGGGGGTGATCGTCGGGATCGGAGTCCTGCTTGACACCTTCCTGGTCCGTACGGTGCTGGTGCCCGCCCTCGCGCTGGACCTGGGGCGCCGGTTCTGGTGGCCGGGGCTGCTCTTCGCCCGGGGCGCCCACGACGGTCCGGCGGGGCCGTCCGAGCGGCCGGCGGGGGAGCGCTCGCCCGAGCACGTCTGACGCCGTTCGCTCGGGCCGCGCCGCCCCGCTCGCCGGAGCCCCAACGCCCGCCGCGCGGGGCGGTGGGGCTCCGGCCCCGTCCGGGCGGGGTGGTGCTTGCGAGGGCCGAGCCCGTACGGCTTACGATCCTCATCGTGCCGAAACTGACCGACGTGCCCAAACGGATCCTGATCGGGAGGGCGCTGCGTAGCGACAGGTTGGGAGAAACGCTCCTTCCCAAACGCATCGCACTGCCCGTCTTCGCCTCCGACCCGCTCTCCTCGGTGGCCTACGCGCCGGGGGAAGTCCTCCTGGTGCTCTCCATCGCGGGCGCTTCGGCGTACCACTTCAGCCCGTGGATCGCACTGGCCGTGGTGGTCCTGATGTTCACCGTCGTCGCCTCCTACCGTCAGAACGTGCACGCCTATCCGAGCGGCGGCGGCGACTACGAGGTCGCCACCACCAACCTCGGGCCCAAGGCCGGTCTGACCGTCGCGAGCGCCCTGCTCGTCGACTACGTCCTGACCGTGGCCGTCTCGATCGCCTCCGGCGTCGAGAACCTCGGCTCGGCGGTCCCCTTCGTCATCGAGAACAAAGTCCCGTGCGCGATCGGGATAATCGTCATCCTGACGCTGATGAATCTGCGCGGCGTACGGGAGTCGGGCAAGCTCTTCGCCATCCCGACGTACATCTTCGTCACCGGCGTCTTCATCATGATCCTGTGGGGCGCCTACCGAGGGCTCGTACTCGACGACACCATGAGCGCGCCCACCGCCCACTTCGAGATCAAGGCGGAGGAGAGCGGACTGGCCGGGTTCGCGCTGGTCTTCCTCCTGCTGCGCGCGTTCTCCTCCGGCTGTGCGGCCCTCACCGGCGTCGAGGCCATCAGCAACGGCGTCCCCGCCTTCCGCAAGCCCAAGAGCAGGAACGCGGCCACCACGCTGGCGATGATGGGCACCCTCGCCGTCACCATGTTCTGCGGCATCATCGGCCTGGCCATGGCCACCGATGTGAAGATGGCCGAGTTCCCCGGCAAGGACCTGCTGCGCGACGGTGTGCCGGTCGGTGACGGCTACGTCCAGAACCCGGTCATCACCCAGGTCGCCGCCGCCGTCTTCGGGGCGGACACCTTCTTCTTCGTCCTGCTCGCCGGCGCCACCGCGCTCGTGCTGTTCCTGGCCGCCAACACCGCGTACAACGGCTTCCCGCTGCTCGGCTCGATCCTCGCGCAGGACCGCTATCTGCCGCGCCAGCTCCACACCCGCGGCGACCGCCTCGCCTTCTCCAACGGCATCGTGCTGCTGGCCGGCGCCGCCATCCTGCTGGTGTGGCTCTACGGGGCCGACTCGACCAAGCTGATCCAGCTCTACATCGTCGGTGTCTTCGTCTCGTTCACCCTCAGCCAGACGGGCATGGTCCGGCACTGGAACCGCCATCTGCGGACCGAACGCGACAAGGCCAAGCGCCGCCGCATGATCCGCTCACGCGCGATCAACGCCTTCGGCGCCACCTTCACCGGGCTCGTCCTGATCGTCGTGCTGGCCACCAAGTTCACGCACGGGGCATGGGTCGCCCTGCTGGGCATGGTGATCTTCTACGGGACGATGAGCGCGATCCGCCGGCACTACGACCGCGTGGCCGAGGAGATCGCCGCCGCCGAGGCCCCCGGCCCCGACAGCGTACGGCCCTCCCGCGTCCACACCATCGTGCTCGTCTCCAAGGTCCACAAGCCGACGCTGCGCGCGCTCGCCTTCGCGAAGCTGACACGCTCCGACCGGCTGGAGGCGCTCTCCATCAACGTCGACCCCGCCGAGACGAAGCAGTTGAGGGAGGAGTGGGAGCGGCGCGGCATCAATGTCCCGCTGAAGATCCTCGACTCCCCCTACCGCGAGATCACCCGGCCCGTGATCGAGTACGTGAAGGGCCTGCGCACCGAGAGTCCGCGCGACGTCGTCAGCATCTTCATTCCCGAGTACGTGGTCGGCCGCTGGTACGAGCAGGTGCTGCACAACCAGAGCGCGCTCCGGCTCAAGGGGCGGCTGCTCTTCTCCCCGGGCGTGATGGTGACCTCCGTGCCGTACCAGCTGGAGTCCTCCGAGGTCGCGAAGAAGAGGGCCAGACGGCGTGCGGAGTGGAGCGCGCCCGGCTCGGTGCGGCGGGGGCCGGTGGACACACGGCCGAAGAAGGAGCCCACGGGGAAGTCCTGAGGGACCGCGGGTGGCGGTGGGCGCTGCCGCCCGCACGTAGACTGATTGGCTTCCGCCGCCCCACCTTCCCGCCTTTGACCTCGTCTTTGACCTTTTGGAGCCCAGCCCCTCATGCAGACAGAACCGCAGCCTTCAGAGCAGGCTCCTGAGCAGGCTTCGCTGGTCGGGGAGGAGTACGAGGTCGAGGTCGGTCCCGTCGCGCACGGCGGCCACTGCGTCGCCCGCACCGACGGGGGCCGGGTGCTGTTCGTACGGCACGCGCTGCCCGGCGAGAGGATCGTCGCCCGTGTGACGGACGGCGACGAGGGCTCGCGCTATCTGCGGGCCGACGCGGTCACCGTCCTGGAGGCCTCCAAGGAACGCGTCGAGGCCCCCTGCCCGTACGCGGGCCCCGGCATGTGCGGCGGCTGCGACTGGCAGCACGCCAAGCCGGGCGCGCAGCGCCGCCTCAAGGGCGACGTCATCACCGAGCAGCTTCAGCGACTGGCCGGCCTCACCCCGGAGGAGGCGGGCTGGGACGGCACGGTCATGCCCGCGCCCGGCGACAAACTCCCCGCGGGCGAGGTGCCCCAGTGGCGTACCCGCGTGCAGTACGCCGTCGACGCCGACGGCCGCGCCGGACTGCGCAAGCACCGCTCGCACGACGTACAGCCCGTCGACCACTGCATGATCGCCTCCGAGGGCGTCAGCGAACTCGGCGTCGAGAAGCGCGAGTGGCCGCAGATGGCCTCGGTCGAGGCGATCGCGGCCTCCGGCTCCGGCGACCGCCAGGTGATCCTCGCCCCGCTCAAGGGCGGCCGGCTCCCGCTGGTCGAGCTGGACAGGCCGGTGTCGGTCCTGCGGATCGAGGAGCACGACGGGGGAGTGCACCGGGTCCACGGTCGCGCGTTCGTCCGCGAACGCGCCGACGACCGCACCTGGCGCATCGGCATGGGCGGCTTCTGGCAGGTCCACCCGAAGGCCCCCGAGGTCCTGGTGGAGGCCGTGATGCAGGGCCTGATGCCGCGCAAGGGCGAGACGGCCCTCGATCTCTACTGCGGGGTGGGCCTGTTCGCCGGGGCGATCGCCCAACGCGTGGGCGAGACGGGCGCGGTGCTCGGCATCGAATCCGGCAGGCGCGCGGCGGAGGACGCCCAGTACAACCTCCAGGACCTTCCCAGGGTCCGCATCGAACACGGCAAGGTCGACACGGTGCTGCCCCGCACCCAGATCACCGAGACGGACCTGATCGTCCTCGACCCCCCTCGCGCGGGCGCCGGCAAACAGGTCGTCAACCACCTCGCGGGCCTGGGCGCCCGCCGCATCGCCTACGTGGCCTGCGACCCGGCGGCACTGGCCCGCGACCTGGCCTACTTCCGCACGGCGGGCTACAAGCCACGGACGCTGCGGGCGTTCGACCTGTTCCCGATGACGCACCACGTGGAGTGCGTGGCGATCCTGGAGCCTGCCGAGAAGGGCCGCTGACCCGCTGCTTTGTTGCAGGCGGTCACTTCGGCTTATTCGCGCTCGCGGAATGCGTCGGCTGAGGTTCGCTTGTGCGGAACGTTCCGAGCTGCGGCTTCAAGGGCTGGCGCGGGTCTCGCGGGCGACGTGGCGATGCGGAACGCAGAGCAAGGATTCCGGGTTCGAGGGTCGACTGCACCTCGCCAGCGGCGGGCGTGCCGATACCTCGTGGCCGATCGGGCCACAAAGGACGGCACCGTGGTCCGCGGTCCTTGAGTGGCTGGTATCACCTCGCCGCCTAGATACCAGTCCGGTATCATCGCTGTATGGCGATGACACTCCGACTTCCCGACGACCTTGACGCGAAGCTCACCGAGCGGGCTCGTCGGGAGCGCCGCAGCAAGCAGGAGCTTGCCATTGAGGCCATCCGTGACGCGCAGGATCGGGCCGAGCTGAAGGTCGATGACGTCCTGGCGGAGCTCATGGACAGCGATGCGGAGATCCTGGACTATCTGAAGTGACCGAAGTGCGCTATATCCAGATCGACGAGATTCTGGCCATCGCTCGCGCGGTCAATGGTACCGAGCACAGCGTGCGGGACATGGGACTCTTGGTGTCCGCGATCGAACGGCCCCGGACGAACGTGTTCGGGGCCGAGCTGTATCCCACGCTGCACGAGAAAGCGGCGGCATCGCTGCACTCTGTTGCCCGCAATCACGCGCTGATCGACGGCAACAAACGCACCGCCTGGCTCGCGATGCGCGCCTTCCTGCGGCTGAACGGCCTCAGCGCCAGTACCGTCCCGCCACACGTCTCCGTTGCCGGCCCGTTCGTCGAGGAAGTCGCACAGGACAACATCGATGTACCGGCCATTGCCAAGCGCCTCTCGGCCTGGTTCCCCGTTTCCTGACGTTCGACGACGTGAGGGCAGGGCACGCGCGTGCCCTGCCCTCACACGCGGTCCGGCCCTGCCCAGGTCACGCCGGAATGGGACGCTGTGTGCTGGAAGGCATGGCTCCCTTTGGACGCGGCATACCGGACAGCGGCCGCAGGCTTTCCGCTCGAGTTCTTGGCTCGGGTCACCGGGTGACGCTGGGTTCCTTACCCCGGCGTCACGTACCCGGCGCCGATGCGATCGATGCCCCCTGCGCCAACGCGGCGACGGGGGACACCTGAGTCGACGCACACCTCTTGCCGGTCCCCGCCCCGTCGCTCGACGCGATGTCGACGATGACGGCGACCTCGCCGAATGGATTCCAGGGTGCCGTGACCATCGGGCGCGCGGAGCTATGCGGCGCGGCTGCCCTCGGGCGCCCGACTCGCATTGCCCACGACACCCGTATCATCCGCGCCGGGGTGGGAACGGGTTGACAGAGCACAGGAGTGCGCGGTGCTCTCCCCGCACTGGCGCTACTGGCGATCGACGTGATCCACGTGGAAGGTCAGCCCGGCAACGGTGCCCGACTGGATGACAGGACCGTGCTGGACTCCGCCGCTGATGCGGTTGTCCACCATGCGCCAGCTGTCTGTCGCGGACGCCGAGAGTTGCAGTAACGAGGTCAGCAGAGCGCGCAGGGCTTCGTCGCTGCCGTCGGCTTCCGCGAGTCGGCGTAGACGGGCACCGTATCGTCGGCTGATCTCGCGGGCGGTCCGTTCACGTTCCGTGGCATCGGCGGCCAGGAGCAGGGCCCTCGCGTCCTGCAGGTCGTCGAACGTGCCGGGGTCCGCGCCTGTGCGGGTCAGGTACCGCCCGACGAGTTCCCGGGCGTGTGTCCAGGAGTCGGTGACCATGAGAGAGACCAGCGTGGTGGCGCCCGATGCCACGAGTACGGCCAATTCGCTGTCCATGCTTCTTCTCCTAGGCGAGGGGGGAGCCGGAGGCAGGTGCCTCGTCGTCGTCCGGGGCGAGGGACGCCGGCGGATCGAAGTGGTGCTGGATCTCGTCGGCGGTCTCGTGGCGGTTCTGCTCTTTGATGAGGCCGGCGATCTGTGCGGCGAGCATCGGGCGGCGTACATCTCCGTCGGTGAAACCGATGCTGTTCAGGAAGCTGGACAGATGCATCGTGGCCGTCTCCCGTCCCTGTGGCGCTGAGGGAGGCTCCTCCCTGGGAAAGTCCGACGTCGTCGGCTCGGCGGCCTGCTGAGAGATCAGATCCTGAAGCCGTTCGGGAATGTCGGTGTCATTGGCCGCCGAAGTGAGCTGAGCGAGCAGGGCTAGGTCCAGACCACGGCGCTGCCGGTGTTTTTGAGGACGTCCTCGACCAAGTACCGGCGCCTGCTCTGCTCGTACTTGCGCTGGTGCACCCAGACTTCCTCCGACCTGCCTGGTTGGCGCACTGGTTGGAGTCGGTGCGTTTGCCGGCACGGCCATCGACGAGAGGATGTGGCTGGAGTTGATGCACCTCGGCGCCGCGGATTCTCCGGCCTTTACGGACGCTGACTTCGTCACCGAACACACCCCCGTCCGCCCCAGCCACGGGGACGTCCTGCCGCTCGTCAACCGTGACGCTCGTTTGACGCTCCAGGAGCTCACACGCAGGACGGCGAGTTGAAGCAACCGCTCTGACCTGGGGTTGTCCATGACGTGCGCAGGCTGACATCCTTCCGATGGCGCATCATGTGGAGTGTGTCGCGATCCTGGAGCCGGTGAAGAAGGACGACTGACCTGACGGTCGGCGCCGTCCTGGTCCCGGTCGCGGTGAGGGCTGGGGCCGAAGGTGTGCGGGCGGGGCAGGGACTGCTCATCGAGGCCATCGCGTGGAGCAGCTCGTTGAGCGCCACCCGGTCGCCTTGCTGGCCCGTGGCCGCATCATGGGCTTGAGGCGGCCTGCGAGGGGCGGCAGAACTCGCCCTGCGTCCCGGACCACTTGACGGACGCAGTTGTCGGGGTGGGCGGCGGAGGCAGGGTCGTCGACCGGGAGGTACTAACTAGCCGCCGCTCTCGCCCTCGATCGTCCGGCGCGGCGAGCGGGGGCGGGGTGTCGGGTCGAGGGTGGGCAGGGGCGGGGAGGCCAGACCGCCCAGGGGCCGAGCAGACGTTGCAGGCGGTCCCCGCGGCGTTGCGTGGCGCCGGGCGAGCCGTAGCCGGGTGGCAGGTGGTGGCTCGAAGCCGCACCATGACGGTGAGGTTCCCGCATCCGCGGCATCGTGCGGCCGCCGACTCCGGAAGACGCGTAGCGCGGGACCGGAGGGCGAGGACGTATCCACCACCCCCTACGAGCGGAGAAGGAACCATGACCGGAGAGATGAACCTGGCGAACGACTATCCGATCCTGGGCGCGTTCTGGACGGTCCTCTTCTTCGTCCTGAGCGTGCTGTGGCTGATTCTGCTTTTCCGAATCATCGCGGACATACTCAGGGACGACATGGCCGGAGGAGTCAAGGCCGGCTGGCTGCTGTTCGTGATCCTCCTCCCCTTCCTCGGGGTCTTCGTCTATGTCGCCGTCCGAGGCCGCGGCATGGGAGAACGTGAACAGCGCCAAACGCGGGCCCGGCAGCAGGATTTCGACTCCTACATCCGCGCGACCGCCGGAGCCGGCACCAGTCAGGCGGAACAACTGGCGAAGCTGGTCGAGATGCACGACAGGGGTGCCATCAGCGATCACGAATTCCAGAAGGCGAAGACCAAGGTGCTCCACTGATGCCCTGAGAGCCACATCAGTGTGTGTCGATCACCCGGCCGCTGATCTGCTCCGGCAGCAGCCGGATCCACAGGGGCCGCGACCCGCCCGCCCAGGGACGTGAGCCCGCCCGGTCCGCGAGTGCGCCCGTTGCCCCGGGATCCGTGATGTGCTCGGCCGTCCCTGTCAGCAGCACGCTCCAGCCGCTCATCCGCGCTTCGTCGAGGTGGTCGGCCTCGAAGGAGAGTGACGTGCCCGCGTCGACGGCGGGGACGCTGCCGGGCTCGCTCCGGTACACGACGCTCAGCCCGTCCACGAGATAGTTGACCGGTACGACCACGGGCGCGGTGTCTCCGCGTAGCCCCAGGCGCCCGACCCCATGGGTGTCCAGCCGGTCCCAGCACTCGTGCTCCGTGAGCCGCCTCAGACGCGGATGGGCCGCGGCGCCTGGCTGGCCCGGCGGCGGGTCGGCGCGTCCGTGGAGCAGTTCGACGGATGTCATGTCCAGGGCGTTGGCCAGTCGGGTCAGCCCCTCGGGATCGAAGTCGCCGTGCAGCGAAGCCAGCTCCCGCAGGTAGGACAGGGACATCTGGGCGCGGTGCGCCAACTCGTCCGGCGAGAGCCCCAACTGGATCCGGCGCAGTTCCACCCGGTCGGCCACGTTCTCCGGCGCCCCGGGCCCGCCCCCGGCCGCTCCGTCCGATGATGTGCGCTTCTCCACCACCCTCGCCTCCTTCACCGGGGCTCTCGATACCGTTCCCAGAGGAACACAGGGTTTCGGAGTCCCGCGAGCGGGGACCGGCGCTTCGTCGGCCGACCGCCTGTACGTGGAGGGGGGCCGGGCCCGCGCATCACCGTCGGCGCTCAGCGGCGCGCCGTCCCGGTTCCCTTCCGCACCTGCGGGCCGGCCGGGGCCGGCGTCCCCGAGGCTTCGGTGAGGTGGGCGTACGCCCGGTCGAGCAGTGAGGTGGCCCCGGGACGCGCCTGGAGCGCGGGCAGCAGGAGGAGCCACAGGTCGTGCAGCCTCTCCTCGATGTGTTCCCGGCCGTCCAGCGCGTCGGAGACGGTGTGCAGGCCGAAGAACGCGGACACCACGGCGTTCCCCGCCTTCCGGGGGATCACGGACGGGGTGAGTACGCCCTCGCGACCGGCCTCCTCCAGCAGGCCGACCACCGTCTCGATCCAGCCCTCGAACGGAGAGGGAAGGGACGTGTCGACGGACTTGCGTTCGGCCCAGAGCCGTGAGCCGCCTCGTACCACGACATCGTCCCGGAAGGCGCGGGCGACCGAGAAACTCAGCGCGACGAGCTTCTCCAGGGCCGGGATGTCCGCCTCACGGTGGCGTCTGACCAGCGTGGGCCAGGTGTCGAACACCTCCTCCATCACCGCGAGGGCGAGATTCTCCTTGCACGCGTAATGGAAGTAGATCGCACCGCTCGTCCGGCCGGAGAGCGCGCTGATGTCACTGATACTCGTGCCCGCGTAGCCCCGCTCCTCGAACAGTTGCGCGGCCGCCTCCAGAAGAGAACGCCGTGTTGCCTTCGCCCGTCCCTGCACATGCACCCCGATGCCGCGCCTTCCCGTTTCAGCACGGAAATCTAGTCCATGAAGCCGTCGTGATCGAAAGGACGGAGTGCGGACCTGAAGGGGATGAGTTCTTCTGTTCATATGGAGAATTCGGTGGGTGTATTCACCGGTGAATCCCGGCTGAGCTGGTCACGGACCGTGCCTCGTGAACTGGTGCACCGCAGGTCGGCGGCGGAGGTGCTGCTCACCGACGTACGTCCCGGCAGGCAGAGGGGCGTGTTCGACGCGGCGGCCTCCTGGTCGAGATCACATCCCACGTTTCCCCGGGACGGTGCCGACCTGCACAGTCCGCTGATCGTCATCGAGACGATGCGCCAGCTCGGTATCTATCTGCCGCTGCGTCATTACGCGGTGCCGCCCGAATCCCGGCTGCTGATCACCGACCTGTTCTTCCGGATCGATCCGGAACGCGAACCCCGCGCCACCTCGAATTCCACGGACGTGACCTGCCGCGCGCGAGTGACCGACATACGCAACGGGGCGGACGGCCATGTCGCCGGACTGCGGATGGAGATCTCCGTCCGAACCGGCTCCGGGATATTCGCACGGGCCGGCGGCGGGGCGCGTTTCCTGGGCCCGGAGCAGTACGCCGCCGTACGCGGCGCCGGGGCGACCGCGCTTCCGCCCGCGCCCACCGGCCCCCGTGACCGGCCGGACATCGGACGGATCGCGGTGGCCGACCCGCGCGATGTGATGATCGCGCTCGACGACGGCGCCGTACGACTGCGGCCGGCCGATCCGCGGCACCCCTTCTTCTTCGACCACCCCTCGGACCATGTGCCGGGCATGGTCCTGCTGGAAGCGGCGCGGCAGGCCGGCGCGCTCGCGAGCGAGGGCCGGTGTGTGCGCCCTACCGCCGGTCGGCTGAAAGCCCTGAGCTTCGCCGAGTTCGCGCCGGCCGCCCGCGTGCTGGCTGTGCCGCACCACCGGACCTGCGGTTTCCGTGTTCTGCAAGGGGGCCGGTATGTCGCCTATGGGGCCCTGGAGTACCGGTAGGCACATTTTCATACCTATGTGTCCCTCCTTGACTACTTTTCGTAATGCTTCATAACGTAGTGATCGTTATGTTCTTGGGTGGACAAGCCCGGAGAAACCTTCCTTCGTCATGTGCGTCCACCCGGAACCGATCCCGCCCCCGGATCCGGCGGCCTACGCGTCGACCGTGCCCTGACGGCACCGTGCTCGGCGTTCTGTCCTCCGCGGGCACTGCGGAACGGAACAACTCGCATGACCTCTGAACGAGTCCTCTCCTGGACCCCCTCGGCCATCGTCTTCGACTGTGACGGCACCCTCATGGACACCGAAAGACACTGGCAGAACGCTCGAGAACACGCGCTCGGCGAGTTCGGCCTCGCCCCGGCTCCGGGCTTCGCGGACCGTGCCAAGGGACTGCACTACACCCAGTGCGGCCTGCTCATGGCCGAGGAGGCCGGACGGCCCGACCTCGCGGCGGACATGACCGGCAGCCTGCTCCGGATCTTCCGCGACCTGGTCGCCGAGAACCCCCTGACCATGCCCGGAGCCCGTGAACTGGTCGTGTCCGCGGCCACGTTCGCCCCGCTGGCCGTGGCGAGCAACTGCCCGCGCGAGGTCGTCGAGTCCTGCCTGGACACGGCGGGCCTGCGTGACTACTTCGGCCACATCGTGGTCCCCGACACCGGAATCCGGCCCAAGCCGCAGCCGGACGTCTACCTGGCCGCGGCACGCCACTGCGGGACGGACCCGGCCGACACGCTCGCCGTGGAGGACTCCCTGTGCGGTGTCGAAGCCGCGTCACGGGCCGGTATGCGGGTGCTCGGGGTCGGCCCCTGGCCCGGAGAGCGGACCACGGCGATGGTCGACCTGTGGGTCAGCTCGCTCGCCGAACCGGACCTCTCGCGGTGGGCCGCCGCACGCATCCCCCGGCAGGCCACGCGCTGACGCCCTGCCCAGGGCCGCGCCCCCTGCCCCGAGTGGGGGGCCCGAACGGCGCCCGTCCCGCCACGGGCCGACAGGCGCGAGAATAGTCATATGAGCCCTTTCGGGAAATCTGCTCCGGATTTGCGCGGCCGGGTCGGCGGCGCTCTCTTCGCCCGGGTCGCGGGCCCGGCGGGACAAGAGAACCGGGCGCGTATCCATGACACTCCGGGGCCGCGGTGGTTCGAGGCCGACAGGCCGGTCCGAACCGTCCACGGCGACGCCTCGATGTTCATCGGCGGCCTCAGAGCGCTGCTCCTGCAGTCCCTCCACCCGCTGGCGATGGCGGCGGTGGCCGCTCACTCCGGCTACCGCGGCGACCCGTGGGGCAGACTCCAGCGCACGAGTACGTTCCTGGCCATGACGACGTACGGAACCGCCGACGACGCACAGGCGGCCGTCGACCGGGTGCGGGCCGTGCACGAGGGCATACGGGGACGGACCGCCTCGGGGGAGGCCTACCACGCGGCCGACCCCCATCTGCTGGGCTGGGTCCACGCCGCGGAGGTGGACAGCTTCCTCATGGCCCACCAGCGGTACGGAGCGGATCCCCTGGACGGGGCGGGCCTCGACGGCTACGTCGCCGACACCGCTCACGTCGCGGAGGCGCTCGGAGTCGTGGACCCTCCGCGTACCCGCGAGGAGTTGACCGCGGTGCTCACGGCGTACCGCCCCGAACTGCGCCCCACCCGCGAGGCGCTTGAGGCCGCCCACTTCATCCTCCACCACCCGCCCCTGCCCCTCGTGGCCCGGCCGCCCTACGCGGTCCTCGCCGCGAACGCGATCGTCACGCTTCCCCCGTGGGCCCGTACCGCACTGCGGGTGCGGCCTCCGCCGCTGCTGCCGGAGGGTTGTGTGGAACCGGCCGGTCGCCTGCTCACCCGCACCATTCGCTGGGCCATGCCGCCGGCCCCGCCGCTCACCACCTCCGGGGCGAACGCCGGGTGACGGCGGGCGGCCGGGCATCCGGGTCGGGTGGCCCGGGTGGAGGGCCGGTCGGGTCGGCCGTGCCCGCTCGATCCCGGCGGCCCCCGCCCCGTCCGGTCGGCGCACGGATCCGGACAGGGCGCAGACCGCACCGCGGGCCGAGTCTCAGATCCGGGTCATGGTCGAGGTGTAACCCCCTCCGCCGGGGTAGACCCAGTCGCCGGTCGCCGTGGTGCCGTCGGCGCTGAACGTGCCTTCGTAGTAGGCCGGGCTGCCCTTCGCGCCGGCCCAGATCGTCAGCTTGTCGCCGGCCAGTTCGTAGACGTAGTCGAAGGTGTTGCCGTTCGAGTCGTAGTACCGCGACACCACGTCCGTGCCGACCGGCTCGCCGAACGGGCGGAGATTCCCGATCAGTTCCATGCCGGTGACCGGCTCGCCGGACTGGGTGAGTTCGACGTGCTGGATCAGGAAGAACCGGCCGGGCATCCACTCGTACCGCACGGTTCCCTCGGCTCCTCCGGTCACCGCCCAGGTGCCGACCAGGCGGTCCAGGGCTCTCAGTTCGGCGCTCGGCAGGTTGGTCTCGGACATTTCTTCCTCCTTGAAGGGTTCTCGCGGCTACCTCGGAGCTGTCCGCCCGTTCTTGACACCCGTCTCATGTGGTGTGGGTCACATTGCCGACGCGTCGAGATCCCGGACCCGGCAACGAGGTAGCCGCGAGAACCCCTCAAGGAGGAAGAAATGACCGTTCCCGCCGTTCCCGCCGCCCCCGCTGTTTCCACCACCGGCGTCGTTTCCACGGCCCGCTCCACGGCCCGCTCCTCGGGCCGCCTGCTGGCCGCCGGGGCCCTCGCCGGACCGGTCTTCGCCGCTTCGGCCGTCATCCAGATGTTCACCCGTACGGGCTTCGACATCGCCCGGCACCCGATCAGCCAGCTCTCCACCGGCGGCCTCGGCTGGATCCAGATCACGACATTCGTGCTCGCGGGTCTCGGCGCACTCGCACTGGCCGCCGGTATCGGGCGCACTCTCCGCGAGGGATACGGACGGCGGGTGCTGCCGGTCTGTGTCGGGATCTTCGGCGTCGGGCTGATCGCCGCCGGTCTGTTCCCCATGGATCCGGAGAACGGCTTCCCGGTCGGCACCCCCGACCGGCCGGTCGCCGAGATGTCCTGGCACGGCGTCGCGCACTCCGCGTCGGCCGCCATCGCCTTCACGGCACTGGCCGTCGCCGCCATCGTCCTGACCGTACGGTGTGTGCGCCGCCACGCGGTGCTCCCGGCCGTACTGAACGGCGCCGCCGCGCTCGTCCTGGTCCTGCCCATGGCGCCGGACCACATGAGTATCCAGATCGCCGTGAACGGTCTGGTCGCCTTCACCTGGACGACCGTCGTCGCGATGTCACTGCGGCGCACCCGCTGAACCGCCCTACCATCACCCGAACAGGATCCAAGGGGAAACCGCGATGAAGTATCTGCTGCTCGGCTACACATCGGCCGCCGCCTGGGACGCCGCGACCGCCGATTCCCCGTCCCCGGAGGCGCTGGCCGCGTTCGCCGTCTACCAGAGGTTCGAGCGGGAGCTGATCGACACCGGTGAGCTCGTCACCACCGAGGGCCTGGGCCACCCGGCGGTCAGCACCACGGTCCACCGGACACCGGACGGCATGATGGCGACCGACGGACCGTTCGCCGAACTGAAGGAGGTTCTGGCGAGCTTCGCCGTGATCGACGTGGCCGACCGGGAGCGGGCGGTGGAGATCGCCTCGCGGATCGTGGAGGTGCTCGGGGAGCCGATCGAGATCCGGCCGATCATGAGCGAGGACTTCACCGCATGACCGGCGGACCCCCACGAGGCCCGGTGTGCGCGGCGCGCCACGCGCTTCGGTGCGGGACGGGCCGGTGAACGGCGGGCCGGACGCGGACATCGACACGGCCACGGCCACGGCCACGGACATCGAGAATCTGCTGCGTGCCGAAGCACCGCAGGTGCTCGGCGCGTTGGTGCGGCGCTTCGGCCGCTTCGACACCGCCGAGGACGCGGTACAAGAAGCGCTGCTGGTGGCGAGCAGGACATGGCAGGCCGAGGGCATACCGGAGGACCCACGCAGCTGGCTCATCCGGATCGGCTACCGGCGGATGGTCGACCTGCTCCGCTCCGACCGGGCCCGGCGCCGGCGTGAGCGGGAGGTCGGAATGACCGAACTGGCCATGGGGGAAACGGATCGCCGGGCCGGACCCCCGCAGGAGACCGACGACAGCCTCACCCTGCTGCTCCTGTGCTGCCACCCGGCGCTGAGCCACGCCTCACAAGTGGCGCTCACACTGCGCGCGGTCGGCGGTCTGACGACAGCCGAGATCGCGCACGCCTACGGAACGTCCGAAACCACCATGGGCACGCGGATCAGCCGCGCCAAACAGCAACTCATCCGCGCCGGCGCCCACTTCACCGCGCCCACCGCCGCCGACCGGCCCGGCCGGATGACGGCCGCCATGCGGGTGCTGTATCTGATCTTCAACGAGGGCTATACGGCCACCACCGGCGACGAACTCGCCCGTGTCGACCTGACCGGTGAGGCGATCCGGCTGACCCGGACTCTCGCCGACACCATGCCGGACGACGGAGAGGTGACCGGCCTGCTGGCGCTGATGCTGCTCACCGAGTCGCGGCGCGCGGCCCGCACCGGTGACGACGGCGGTCTGCTGCCACTGGACGAGCAGGACCGCACGCGATGGAACGGCCATCTCATCCGCGAGGGAACCGAGTTGATCGACAGGGTCTGGAACGGGAGCGGGACGGGCCCCTACCAACTCCAGGCGGCGATCGCGGCGTTGCACGCCGCCGCCACGACTCCTCAGCACACGGACTGGCCGCAGATCGCCATGCTGTACCTGTGGCTCGAACGCCTCACCCCGACCCCGCCGGTACGGCTGAGCCGGGTGGTCGCCGTGGCCCAAGCCTTCGGACCGGCCCGGGGGTTGACGCTGCTCGACGACCTCAACCGCCGCCACGGACTGGACCGGGCCCCTCTCACCCGGCAACGCGAACGCGCGGTGCGCGCCCACCTGGTCCAGATGACCGGCGACACGGCGGGCGCCACGACGCTGTATCGCGAGGCGGCCGCCCTGACCGACAACCAGGTCGAGCGCCGCTACCTGCTCGACGAGGCCGACCGCCTCACCTGACGGGCCCTCGCGGGGCGCCCAACGGCCAAGGCGACGAGGGCGCCCGCCGGGGGAGATCCTCAGGCGGCCTGCTGATCCGTGTGTTTCGTGGGGGAGAAGTACGTGTTCGCCGTTGGGAGGAACATCAGCAGGACGGCGCCGGCCACCAGGAAGACCGGGCTGACGCTGACGAAGACGTCGTAGATGACGTCAGCCGTGCTCGCCCCGTCGAATTCGTTCATGCTCACGCTGTTCATCAGGAAGAACGCGACGAGAGCCGCGACGGCGGCAAGTGTGTTGCGTGCCCAGTTCCGGCCCTGGCGCATCTGGAAGACGAAGAACAGGAACAGGCCGCTGGTCAGGATCAGGAATCCGGCGGACACGGCGACCTGCTGGATCGCTCCGCTCCCGCTCGTCTCGGTGCGCATTTCGTCGAGCCCGGAGGGAGCGATGACGAATGTGTCCAGCGTCCAGACCACGGCGTCCACGGCGATGGCGGCCAGGAGCAGCAGGAAGGCGGTCTCCACCACCCTTGGGCGCGGCCTTCGTTGGTCTGGTCCCGGGGGTGTCGTCACTTCTGTCTCCTCTGGTGATCAGGTACTTCCCGAAGAGACGACCAACTCGGCCAAGCGGTTGCCGGCAGCGGTACGGGCGGGGCGGGGCCGTGGTGGGGCGGTCAGTTCCAGGCTCGGCGCTCTTGGGCGCGAGGGTCGTCGAGTTGGCTCCACTCGTTGTCGATCCGCATCGTGGCCCGGCGTTCGGTGTCGTACGGGTCCCAGCCCGGGGCGCCGGTCCTGGCGAACCGGACCCAGGTCTCGTGGACCCGGACGGCCAGGTCAGCCGGGGGTCCGCCGGGGCCGAGCAGGGCGTTGGGACCGTGCAGGCGGGGCAGGTGGGTGAGGTCGAAGACGAAGGGCAGCTCCGTGGTGTGGGTGGCGCCGAGTTGTCCGTCCAGGGCCTGCGAGCGCCAGGCGAACTCGTAGCAGAAGGTGGCCGACAGGGCCGACGGGGCCGCTTGGGCGGCGTGCGCGGTGGCCAGGGCCCAACTGCCCGCTCCGAACAACGAGTCGCCCATGACGGCCGAACGCAGCGCGCCGAAGTCCGCGCCCGGCCGGGCGGTCCGGTACGCCGCCACGAGCTGCTTCGGGTCCGGATGCGAGCGGGCGGCGAGCGCGTCGACGTCGGCCGCGGTCGAGCGCGCGTACTCACCGGTGGGGACCAGATAGAGGTTGCCCTCCTCGGAGTTGGTGCCGATGAGCAGGTCGACATCGGCTCCCTGACCCCTGGCGACGGCCTGGGCGGGCTGGGTGTCCAGGACGAGGCTGAAGGGGCTGATCCCGACCAGCGGGTCGAAATGAGTCTCGGTCCGCAGGTCGATGCCCGTGAGCCGGGAGGCGACCTGGACCAGGAGTTCGTCGGGGACCGCGGCGAAGGCGTCGGCCCGGGGCTCGATACCGAGAGCCCCGGCGGCGGCCTTCGTGACCCTGGCCGCCTGCTCGGTCGTGAACGCGCCGAGTCCACTGCCGCTTTGGACGATCGCCCGCCGGAACAGGCCGGTGGCCTCGGGGCTCGCGAGTACGCCGCCGACGACGGTGGCCCCGGCCGACTGGCCGAAGAGGGTCACGCTGTCCGGGTCACCCCCGAAGGCGGCGATGTTCGCGCGGACCCAGCGCAGCGCGGCCACGACATCGAGCAGTCCACGGTTGGCGGGCGCCCCGGGGATGTCCAGGAAACCCCCGATGCCGAGCCGGTAGTTGAGGGTCACGAGGACGACGCCGTCGCGGGCGAAGCCCGTACCGTCGTACAGCGCCGAACGCGTCGAGCCCGCGACGAAGCCGCCACCGTGCACGAAAACCATCACCGGCAGGCCGCCGCCCGCCTCCTCCGGTGTCCAGAGGCTCACCGTGAGGAAGTCCTCCCCACGGCTCCAACCGGCCCCGAAGTAGGGGGACATGTCCACACCGCCGAGTCGGCGTCCGGACTGAGGGGCGTTCGGCCCCGGCACGGTCGCGTCCCTCACCTCGTGCCACGAGTCGTGCGGCCGGGGCGCCTCGAACCGGCCGGCCCCGGTGGGAGGAGCGGCGTACGGGATGTTCAGGAAGGAGAGGACTCCGTCCCGACGACGGCCGCGGACAGCGCCCTGCGCCGTGGTGGCGACGGGATCGGCCCGACGGTTCGCGGGGGTGGTGGGGTGATGGGGCACTGCCTCGGCCTCTCTGTCGTGGCGGTCCGTGAGTGGGGGTTCGCGGGTGTCAGGCGTGAGTGTCAGGCGTGGGTGTACGGCGTGAACGGGGCCCAGCCCTCGATGGCGAACTTCCGTCCCTCGCGCCGCACTTCGGCCGCACCGTGGCCACTCAGGTGCGCGGGGATCAGCAGCGCGTTGTTGTCGGCCGCCCAGCCCAGAATCCTGCGGCGGGTCACGCGGGAGCCGACGGGGTCCTCGCAGAAGCAGCTGTTGTGCTCGGGCTCCATGATCTGGAGCGGGGTGTGCAGCAGGTCGCCGGCGAACACCGCGCGGTCCGCCCCTGAGGTCAGGGTGATCACGCTGGAACCGGGCGTGTGTCCGGGCGCCGCGTCCAGACGCAGATTGGCGTCGATACGGTGGCTGCCTTCCCACAACAGGGTCAGACCCGCGGCGTGGACGGGGGCGACGCTGTCCTCGAAGACGTTCTCGTTGACACCACCGGTGATGTTCGGATTGTTCGCCGGGTTCCAGAACTCGAGGTCGGCCCGGGGCATCAGGTAGTCGGCGTTGGGGAACGTGGGTATCCATGTGCCGTCGCTCAGCCGGGTGTTCCAGCCGACGTGGTCGACGTGCAGATGGGTGTTGATCACGAGGTCGACATCCTCGGGCCGTACACCGGCACGGGCGAGATTGCCGAGGTAGTCGAGGCTCAGCCGGTCCCAGGAGGCCACGGCGGGGCGGGACTTGTCGTTGCCGACGCCGGTGTCGACGAGGATGATCCTGCCCTCGCTGCGCAGCACCCAGGTCTGCATCGCGGCGTGGACCATGGTGTCCTCGGCGCCCAGATGGTCGGGAACGAGTGTCTCGCGGTGGTCCTTCCACGCCTGCTCGGGCAGGTCCGGGAAGAATTGGTCCGCCGGCATGATCGGGCCGTGCGTCTCTTCGACGCGGGTGATGGTGACATCGCCCAAGGTGATCTCTTGAGTCTGCTGAGTGTGCTGCGTCTGCTGCGCGTGCCGAGTGGGCTGGGTGTGCGGCATGGTTGTTCCGTTCCGGGGTTGCTGACGCGGACGTACGTATGTACGGATGGACGGTCGGACCGTGCGGTCTCAGTCCTTCAGATGGGCGAGGACGAGGTTGGGGTCTTCGGCAGTGGTGTAGGCGGCGCTCAGGACGTAGACCCTGTCGCCGCGCAGCGCCACCGAGGTGGGGCTCCGGAGCCCGTCGGCGGCGGTCAGGACCGTGGAGTGGGTGCCGTCGCGTCGTACGAGCGCCACCTCGCTCGGGCCGTTGAGGGTGGCCAGGACATGGTCGCCGCGGCCGGTGAAGTCGAAGTCGTCGATGCCGGCCAGGCCGGTGGCCCGGGTCTGCACGCGGCCGGCGCGTCCGCCGGGGAGGACGGGGATGCGCAGGAGGGTGCCCTTGTCGAGGTTGGTGGCCCACACCGCGCCCCGGTGGATCTTCAGGCCGTTGGCGCCGAGGGATCCGGTGGAGGCCAGTTCGGGGCCGGTGGACCAGGCGCTGGGGGTGCCGCCCGTGGTGGGGACGGTCCAGATGACGCCGAGGACGGAGTCCGTGATGTAGAGGGTGCGGGTACGGGGGTCGAGGGCCAGGCCGTTGGGGAGGCCGCCTGCGGGCAGCGGCGCGATGCGGCGCGGTTCGCCGCCGGGGCGCAGGCGCCACAGACCCGTGAGGACGTCGGTGCCGGTGGCGTACAGCACGTAAAGCGTGCCGTCGTGGGCCCGGACGATGCCGGTGGTCAGGGCGAAGCCCAGGACCGGGGTGTGGATTCCGCCGTCGGCCGGCTCGGGCAGTGTGGCCAGGATCCGGGTGGTGCCGCTGGGGGTGACCCGGGCGATCTGACGGGCGGCGGCGAAGGTGACGTACGCGGTGCCACCGGGGGACAGCGCGACGTTCTCCGGCAACTGCCCCTTGGCGAGGTCGAAGTGCGCGACGGTCCGGGCGTTGTCCACGGTGCCTGTCGCGGACGTGGTTCCTGCGGACGCGGCCCCCGCGGACTGGGCCGCTCTCGCGGACGTGCCTGTCTCGGACGTGGTGGAAGTGGCTGTCGCGGGAGCGAGGCCGGCCACCGACACCGTGAGGGTGACCGCGGTGGTGACGGCGGCCGTGGAGAGCTTCTTCAACATGATGCCTTCGCTGTTTTCGGGCATGCGGCAGCGGTACGCAGACGCGTGAGGGGTGTTGGGCGGCTCCCGCCCGGGAGTGGGCGGGGCGTGGCCGGGGTTGGGACCGGTGCTTCGGGTAGGAGGTCAGCTGTCGCTGACGCGGTTCCCCGGTCGCGACGAGGCGGCCGGGGCGGCTGCGGTGGCCGGGGCGGCCGTGGCGGCCGTAGCGCCGGCCTCGGTGGCGACCTCGGCGAGCAGGGCCAGGGTCGTACGGGAAGGGGAGCCGGCCCTGGTGGTGGCGACCACGACGGTGGGGCCCGGCCCGACGTTCAGGGTCTGCTGGGTGACGGTCAGCGCTCCGACGAGCGGGTGCCGCATCTCGTAGTCGGCGACGGTGCACGCCTTGACGCGGTGGTCGGCCCACAGCGAGGCGAAGTCCTCGCTCTTCGCGCTCAGTTCACCCACCAGCGCGTGCAGTGCGGAGTCCTCCGGGTACTGCCCCGCCACCATCCGCAGGTTCCCCACCACCGCCCTGGCCTTGCTCGGCCAGTGCGTGTACAGCTCGCGGGTGTGGGCATCGAGGAACACCAGCCTTGCCATGTTGGGGCGTTGGTCCGGCAGGTCCGGGGCCCCGGGGTCCAGATGTCCGGCGAACAGCGCGTGGCCGAGCCGGTTCCACGCCAGTACGTCCGAGCGCCTGCCGACCACGATCGCGGGAACGTCGGCCAGCGCGTCCAGCAGCTGACCGGTCGCCTCCGTCACCCGCTCCGGCGCGGGCCGCCGGCCCCTGCCACGGGGCTTGGCGGACCGGGCCAGGTCGAGCAGATGCAGACGCTCGGACTCGTCGAGCCGCAGAGCCCGCGCGATCGCGTCCAGCACCTCCGGCGAGGCGTTCATCGAATGCCCCTGTTCGAGCCGGGCGTAGTACGAAGCACTCACCCCCGCCAGCAGCGCCAGTTCCTCCCGCCGCAACCCCGGCACCCGGCGGCGCTCCCCGTAGGTGGGCACCTCCGCCTCGTCGGGGCTCAGTTGGGAGCGCCGTGTCCGGAGAAACTCCCCGAGCCGCGATTTTCCGTTCATGGGCCCGAGTATGTGCCGCCCCGAAAACCCCCGCCTCTCCCTGCCGGGGATAGGTACGGGCGGGAGTGGCTGCCCCCCCGGGACCGGCGGACCGGGAGCGGGAGGGCCGACCGTCGACACCGCCTGCCGGGCGTCGCGAACTCCCGCCTGTCGGGTGTCGCGCACTCCCGCCTCGCTGGCGGAGGTTCAGCAGGCGCACCCCTGCGCGCAGCCGCAGGCGTCCTCGGACCGCGCAGGTGGGTTGCCGTCCGCCTTCGGGCTGCTCGGACCGGCCGGTGCGCAGCAGTTGTCGCCGCGCCACGCCTCGCGGCCCTCCTTGACCGCGATCGCGGCTATGACGAGTGCGGCGACGGGGTCGGCCCAGGACCAGCCGAGGGCGGCGTTGGCCACCAGGCCCGCCAGGAGTACGGCCGACAGATAGGTGCACAGCAGCGTCTGCTTCGAGTCCGCGACCGCGGACGCCGACCCCAACTCCCGGCCGGCCCGCCTCTGCGCGGCGGACAGGAACGGCATGATCGCCAGCGACAGCGCCGCCAGCACGATGCCCGGGACGGACGACTCCGCCTCGCCGCCGCCCGCCAGTGCCCGGACCGCGTCCGCCGTCACGAACGTCGCGAGCGCGAAGAACGACACCGCGATGACCCGCAGCGCCTTCTTCTCGCGCGCTTCGCGCACGGCGTGCTCACGGGCCGAGAACTGCCAGGCCACCGCCGCCGCCGAGGAGACCTCGACGATGGAGTCCAGGCCGAATCCCACCAGTGCGGAGGACGATGCCATCGACCCCGCCGTGAGGGCGACGATCGCCTCGATCACGTTGTAGCCGATGGTTGCCCCGACCAGCAGCCGTACGCGCCGGGCCAGCGCCTCACGGCGCGAAGGCGCCGGGCCGAGCGATATCTCCCCGGCCATCAGCAGCAGCCCTTCTCCTCGGCGTCCGCGCACGTGACGTCCTCGGCGACGGCCACCACGGCCGTACGCAGGTCGTCGAGCGCGTGCCCCAGGCGGGGGTCCGCGAGTTCGTACCGGGTACGGCGCCCCTCGGGCACCGCCACCACCAGCCCGCAGTCGCGCAGGCACGCCAGATGGTTCGACAGGCGTGTCCGGGAGACGCCGATGGCGTCGGCCAGGTCGGACGGGTACGCGGGAGCCGCCCGCAGGGCGAGCAGCAACTGGCACCGGATCGGATCGGCGAGGGCGCGGCCGAACCGGGCCAGCACCTCGATTTCGGACGCGAGATTCAGCACGGTGACGACGGTACATGGAATCCTGAATTCATGAAACCATGGACAATGAGTGGACCCGTGCGACGGTCTGGGCCTCCGCGTCCAGGGCGCTCCGACCTTCCTCGTGGACGGGGCCGGCCGCGAGCCATCGGTCGTGCCGGTTGCGCACCGGGGCACGCCTACGATGGTCCGGCGGGCCACGGCGCGGAAGACGGGCGCGGCAGACGGCGGAAGGAACTGCGGAAGTGCGGCGGTTGGGGGACCTGGAGGCCGAGATCATGGACTGTCTGTGGAAGTGGGGAAGGCCCGCCACCGTTCGTGAGGTGGTCGACGACATCAACACACGCCGCCCCGCCGCCTACACGACTGTCATGACGGTGGCTTCGATTCTCCACGGCAAGGGGTGGCTGACCAGGCAGAAGCAGGGCCAGGCATGGCTCTACACCCCGGTGCGCAGCCGGGAGGCGTACTCGGCCGCACTGATGGAGGACGCGCTGGGAGCGAGCCAGGACCGCCCGGCCGCCCTGGCGCACTTCGTGGAACGCATGTCGGACGACGAAGTGGCCGCGCTGCGCCAGGCGTTGCGGGCCGTCGGCCGCGACGTCGAACCGTGAACGCGGCTCCGGCGCTGCTCGGATACGCCGCTGCCGTGGGCGTACTCGCGCCGCGCGTGATGCTGCGTTCCGCGTGGCCGCACCGGGCGCCGGTGCCGGCCGCCACCGTGTGGTTCGCGCTCGCCCTCTCCTTCTCCGTGTGTGCCGCCCTCGGCGCACTGCACCTCGCGACGCCCGGCGCTCATCTGCACGGCATCCTCTATTCGTGCGGCGCGGCACTGGGGGTCGGGCCGCCCGACGCCGGCGCGGTGCGGAGCCTGGACGTCGCCGTCTCGGTGGCCGTGCCGGCGGCTCAGGTGGCCGCCTTCACGTATCACGTACTGCGCGCCCGCGCGGCTCGTGCCCGGCACCGCGAGATCTCGACAGGGTGGGCCGGCCGTCGGCGCGGCTGGGCGCCACGGTGCTGGAGCACGCGCCCCCGGCCGCCTACTGCCTGCCGGGCCGCCGTTTTAGGATCGTGGTGAGCAGCGGCGCCGTCGAACTGCTCTCCGACGCCGAGATCGCAGCCGTCGTGGCGCACGAACGGGTCCACATCGCCGGCCGTCACCATCTTCTGCTCGCGGCGGCACGGTCCTTCGCCGTCGTGTTCCCGGGAGTGCCGCTGGCCCGGCACGCGGGGCAGCAGATTCCCCTGCTGCTGGAGATGGCGGCCGACGACGGCGCCCTGCACCTCCATCCCCAACGGACCCTGGCCACCGCGATGTTCGAGATGGCCTCGGCGGGCGCGGTCCCGAAGGGCGCGCTCTCGGCTGGGGGGCACACGGTGCACGTACGGCTGCGCCGGATACTGGCGCCCGCACGCCGTACGCACCCGGCGTTCCGGATCACGGTGGCCGGGGTTGCCGCGCTGTTGCCGCTGCTGCCCCTGCTGGTCGCCTGCCCGCCGGAACCGGCGGCTTAGGACGTGTCTGGCGAAGGTTGAGCGTTCTGGCTGGAACTCTGGTCCCGTGTCGCGTTTTCAGCTCTCGACAAGTCCGTCCGCGACCGCAGACGGCGACCCCATCGGGACGGGGCGATGCGACGGTGGTCGGGAATGGCCGCGCCGTACAATCGCGGTGAGGGCGAAGCGCCAGGCCGAGATTCCGGCACCGGTGTGAGGGAGGGGTCCGGATGTTCGGTCGGAAGAAGAAGCCCAACGATCTGAACGATCTGATGGCGCAGCTCAGGCCCGACCTGAGTCGGGAATCGCTCGGCGTCGGGCCCGACTTCCCGGGCGTCGCCCCGAACCCGCTCCTGAGCAGTGATGCACGCAAGCGCAATGCGGAACTGCGTACGGGGGCGCTTGCGCTCGGCGTTCTCGTCGACTGGCGGGAGGTCAAGGGCAATCCACGCGTGGTCCTGATGTTCGACGTGGAGACCGCCGGCGGCATCTCGTTCCGCGGTATCGCAGACGAAGACCTCACGATCACCGAGCTCACCCGACTCGCCCCAGGACAGACGTTGCCCGTGCGCTGCCGGCCGGCCGTCATGGACCACTGCGTCGCCCTTGCCCGGGACGCGGACCCCGCCCACGTGCAGCAGCTCTCTGACGAGATCGCGAGCCGCAAGCGGACCTGACCCGAAGCCATCGGCCGGATCCCTGGGCCCTGCCCGGCGGATCTTCGCGGCCCGACACACCCTAGAGGCGTACGCCCCACATGAACGGCGTGCCGCTGCGCGCGATCGACTCGTAGCGCACCTGGGCGCCGGGCTTCGGGGAGTGGAGGATCTGGCCGTTCCCGGGTAGAAGCCGACATGGCTCAGATCGCTGCGCATGATGACGAGGTCGCCCGGCTTGAGCGCGCTCCGGGAGTTGATCCGGGTGCCGACATTCGCCTGGGCCTGGGACGTACGGGGTATGGAGACGCCGGCCTGCTGGAACGCCCAGGACGTCAGTCCGGAGCAGTCGAACGAGTTCGGGCCGGTGGCTCCCCATACGTACGCATGCCGACCCGGCTCTTCGCCGCCGCGAAGGCCGCCGCGCCGCGCTGTGACGCGCTGGCCTCGTTGCCGAGGTCGACACGGTCGCTGTCGCGGTTCACCCGCTCCTCCTTCGCCGCCCGCTCGTCACGCTCCTCGGCGCTCAGCGAGTTGAGGAGCGACTGGGCCTTCGCCAGCTTGCCCTGGATCTCCTTCTTCTTGCTCCCCAGCTCCTTACGGGTCTCCTGGAGCGCCGTCAACTGCTCGCCGGCCCGCGCCCGCTGCTGCTGAAGCGCACGCTGCTGGGACAGGTACTGCTTGAGCGTCGCCTACGACGGCAACAGGTACAGCTTCTCGGCCGTCCCGGAAGGCAAGTACTCCTTCCGGGACGGAGACAACAAGTGGCGGGTCGCGGGCTACAAATACCGCACCTGCGGCTGACGCCTGTCCGACCCTGCGCGCCTGACCGACTCGGTGCGCGCCGCCCCGGTGGCGGCTGACCCGCCGATGGTGTGCCAAGTACGGGGGAGCGGCCCGGGGGTGAATCCCCCGGGCCGGCCGCGTTGGTCACGCGGACCGCCGCGGACGCGCGGGCTCGGCCCGTACTCCCGTCCTCGGTGTGGTTCGAAGGTCACTTCGTTCGAGTCCTCGGCACGCTCGAACGCGCCGGTGAAGCCCCGGTTCTGCCGGCCGCCGTCACCCTTGTCGGTGATGGCTCCCTCGTCGACGGCGAACACGTCGACACCGCCACCACCGTCGACCGACGACCGCCCCGGCCACGAGGGCGACGACGCCCGGCGTCATTCGCCGTTCGCAGCGTCGCGACCCCGCGCACCTGGGAGACGGAGCAAGGGCGTCCTGGTCCCGGTCAACGCCTTGCTGGACGCGCCGACCCCGACAAAGACGTACGGCGAGGTGCCGGGGACCACGGCCAGGAAGGTCCACGACAAGGCCCAGAACAGCTGACCGGGCGTTCGGGCCGTCCCGGGGCGTTGCCGCTGTGGACATTTGTGCGGGGAAACGTCACTGCTGGCCGGGTACCCCACTCGCCGTCAGCGCATTCACGTCCTTTCGTGTGATGACAGGTGAAGTAGGCACGAGGGAGGGTGATTCGGCGTACCTACAGGAGGGCCGAGGATCACCTATGACCGTTGAAGCCGACCGGGAATCCGTACTGGCGCGGGCGTCCGGGCAGCAGAGTCTGGCGACGGCAGCCGCGCGGAATCTGGCGACGATCGCGAAGTCCGTTCCGCAGATGCAGGAGACCTCGTCGCGGTGGCTGATGAGGATGCTGCCGTGGGTGGATGTGCGGGGTGGCACCTACCGGGTGAACCGGCGGTTGAGTCACACGGTGGGCGACGGGCGTGTGCCGTTCGTGCAGACCGGCGGGCGGGTCGCGGTCGTCCCCGCCGGGCTGCGGGAGCTGCCCGCGCTCAGGGAGTACGGCGACGAGGCGGTGCTGGACGAGCTGGCCGGCCGCTGTGAGCAGGTCGAGTTCGCACCGGGCGCGGTGCTGGCCCGGGCCGGTGACGTGCGGGACCGTGTCTTCCTGCTGGCGCACGGCCGCGTCGACAAGGTCGGCACCGGGCCCTACGGCGAGGACACCGGTCTGGACGTCCTGGCCGACGGCGCCTACTTCGGCGACGAGTCCCTCACCGTCGCGGACGCGGTCTGGGACTGCACCTTCCGAGCCACCACCGCCTGCACGGTGCTGGTGCTCTCCCGCAGGGACGTCGACAACGTCGCCGCACGCGACGACTCCCTGCGCGGCCATCTCGGCGCGGCGCTCCCGAGGCAGCGCACCAACGCGTACGGCGAGGCCGCGATCGACCTCTCGGCCGGACATGTGGGTGAGCCACAGGTCCCGCACACCTACGTGGACTACGAGCTGAGGCCGCGCGAGTACGGGCTCTCCATCGCGCAGACGGTCCTGAAGGTCCACAGCCGTGTCGCGGACCTCTTCAACGATCCGATGAACCAGACCGAGCAGCAACTCCGGCTCACCCTTGAGGCGTTGCGCGAGCGCCAGGAGTACGAACTCGTCAACAACAAGGAGTTCGGGCTGCTCAGCAACTGCGACCACGCGCAGCGCCTCCAGCCCCACGACGGGGCTCCCACCCCCGACGACATGGACGAACTCCTCTCGCGTCGGCGCGGCAGCAAGTTCTTCCTCGCCCACCCGCGTGCCATCGCCGCGTTCGGCCGTGAGTGCAGCAGACGCGGCCTGCTCATGGAGCCGGTGGACGTCAACGGCCATCACGTGCCCTCCTGGCGCGGCGTGCCGATCTATCCGTGCGGGAAGATCCCCGTCAGCGAGGCCCGTACGACCTCGATCATGTGTATGCGTACGGGGGAGGACGACCAGGGTGTGATCGGGCTGCGGCAGACGGGCATCCCGGACGAGATCGAGCCGAGCCTGTCGGTGCGGTTCACCGGCATCGACGAGCAGGCGATCATCTCCTACCTCGTCACCGCCCACTACTCCGCGGCGGTTCTCGTTCCCGACGCTCTCGGCATCCTGGAGAACGTCGAAGTCGGCCGCCGGCACTGACACCTGCCCCCTGCGCCCCATCCTGCCCCGCGTCGGCCCGGCCCGCGAACCCCCGGGCCGTCAGCGGGCGCGTCAACCTGCCCCCGTCCGAAAGGTTCCTCACGCATGACCCGAACCAGCGGGGCCGACGGCCCTCAGTCGGCGTGGCATGGACCACCGCCCGCACGTCCACCGGTCCTCCCCACGGCCCAGGCCCTGCCGGCTCCGCCCCCTTCCCCGGCGCTCGAAAGACTGCTGGCCGGCCCCGCCGGGCTGGGCACGGCCGCGGCCCGTGCCTTTCACCCCCTCGGCCCGTCGGAGGAGAAGGATCAGCCGACCGACCGGGACACGGCCGGACGCACGGACGCGGGTACGGGCACCGACTCGGGTAGCGACACCAGTGGCGACACGGCGGTGCGCATCCCGCCCCTGTACTGCCCCGACGCCCTGCGGGACGACCCCGCCCTCGGGGAGGAGGTCAACAACCGCCTGGTCGACTGGGCCGAGGAGATCGGGATCTTCACCGGGCGCCTCGAACGCCTGCGCTCACACCAGTTCGGGCGCCTGTTCATGCTCGCCCATCCCGACTGCGACGACCCCGACCGCCTGATGGCCGCCGCCCGCTGCGGACTCGCTGAGTGGTCCGTGGACGACCACTGGGTCGACGAAGGCGACGACACGGAGCCCGAACTCCTCGGTTCCCGCCTGGCGATGACCCACGCGGTGGTCGACCCCGTCCGCCTCCCCGCCCGCTATCTCGCGCAGTTCGAGGAGGTCGTGAGTCAACAACCCGTCCTGCGCGCCTTCCGGTCCAGCCTCGCCCATCTCTCCGGGATCGCCAGCACCACTCAAATGGCGCGCCTGCGACACGAGTTGGCCGTCATGTTCGTCGGATACGGACAGGAAGCCGAATGGCGCAACAGCGGTCGCAGGCCCGCGGTGTGGGAGTACCTGCTGCACCGCTACGAGAACGCCTTCTACCCCTGCATGGTGCTGATCGACCCGGTCGGTGGTTACGAACTGCCCGCCCGGGAGTTCGCCGATCCCACCGTGCGGCGCACCTACCTCTACGCGGGCATGGCAAACGTCCTGCTCAACGACGTCTATTCGATGGCCAAGGAAGATCCCGGAGACACCAACCTGCCCAACCTCATCGCCACCGAGGACAACTGCTCGCTGCAAGAAGCCGTCGACCGCACGGCGGCCATCCACGACGAACTCATGCACACCGTCGAGGCGGACTGCGCCGTTCTGGCGGCGGCAGGCTCCCCCCAACTGCGCCGGTATCTGGCGGGCCTGTGGGCGTGGATGGGCGGCAGCAAACAGTGGCACGCGACCAGCCCCCGGTATCGGACAGCTTCGTGACGGCGCCCGATGACCCGTAGCCGGGCAGACCCGCGAAGCCGTGAACCCGCATTCCCTTAACCCCTTATGAAAGAGATGTCCATGACCATTCAGAACACCACCGCCCACCCCCTGCGCAGCCTCTACCAGAAGTCCGTGGCCAATTACTGGAACCAGGAGCGGAACCCCGTCAACCTCCGCCTCGGCGAGGTCGACGGCATCTACCACCACCACTACGGCATCGGTGACGTGGACCGGTCCGCCCTCGACGGCCCCGAGGAGACCCGGCAGGAGCGCCTCACGGCCGAACTCCACCGCCTCGAATGCGCGCAGGCCGATCTGCTGATGAGCCACCTCGGCGACATCACCCCGGCCGACCGCCTCATGGACTCCGGCTCGGGGCGCGGCGGCAGCAGTTTCGTCGCCCACAGCCGCTTCGGCTGCCAGGTCGACGGCGTTTCCATCTCCGAGACCCAGGTCGCCTTCGCCAACGGCCAGGCCGAGGAACGCGGCGTCGACGACAATGTCCGCTTCCACCTCAAGAACATGCTGCACACCGGCTTCGAGAGCGACACCTTCCAGGCCATCTGGAACAACGAGAGCACCATGTACGTGGACCTGGCCCTCCTGTTCCCCGAGTACGCCAGGCTCCTCAAGCACGGTGGCCGCTACGTCACCATCACCGGCTGCTACAACGACGCGTACGGACTGCCGTCCCGCGCCGTCAGCGAGATCAACGCCCACTACATCTGCAGCATTCATCCGCGCAGCAAGTACTTCAAGGAGATGGCCGCCAACCGCCTCGTCCCCGTCAGCGTCGTCGACCTGACCGCGGCGACCATCCCGTACTGGGAACTGCGCGCCGAGTCCCCCCTGGCCACCGGTATCGAGCAGGCCTTCCTGGACGCCTACAAGGACGGCAGCTTCCAGTATCTGCTGATCGCGGCGGACAAGGTCTGACCGCCGGCCACAGGTAGCCGGAGAGCGACAGCCATCGTCGCAAGGAGGGGTACGAGCGGCAGGGGCGGGCTCTACGCCGGGAATGCCGTCGAAGTGCCCGTCTGCGAAAGGTCGTTGAACGGACGAGTGCGCGGGCAGAGGTAGAAGAGTTCGGGGTCTCCTTCGTCGAGACCGTGGAGAATCCCCGTCCGTTGCCAGCCCGCGTGGCTCAGTAGCCGGCGCATGGCGTGGTTCGAGGCGTTCGTCGAGGTGAACAGCTTCGGGGTTGCGCACGTGGTCTCGGCGGCCCGGAGGAGTTGGGTTCCCACGCCTCGCCGGCGGGCGTTCGGCGCGGCCATCAGGAGGGTGAGGAAGCCCTGCTCGAAGAAGGTGTACTCCAGCACCGCGTAGCCCAGAGGGCTCGACGGGCCGTGCGGCGCGGACGGGGCCTGGGCCATCAGGACCGCGCCGCGTTCGCACCAGCGCCGGATGCTGTCCCGCCGTGCGCCGTCGCCCGTCGCCGCGAGGGAGTCGATCCCGGCCAGCGCCGGCCAGTCCGAGGCGGTCGCGCGTCTCACCCGGGGTTCATCGAGGTTGTCGGGATCCATGCGACCCATCGTGGCAGCGGGTACGGAGTGCGCACGAGCGTGTCGGAGCCGTCGCCGCGCAGTTGACCGGGTGCGGCCGGACGAATCGAGTCCGGCACGCTCTGTGGCAGGTGACCGGGACCGTGTGTCCCCTGGTGATGCCGGGACGAAGGAGGAGCGATGGGCGTGGAGTTGCGGGCGGTGAGCGGCGGCGTCGGCGGCGGTGTGGGCAAGGCGGGCGTGCGGGTCGCCGTGGTGGGTGCGGTGGCCGGGGCGGCGCTCCTTCCGGCGGGTGCCGCGCAGGCGAACGTCGTCGGGATCGGGAACGCGGTGTTCGGCAACACCTGCGTCCAGGACGGGGTGGGCGCGCGGTCCGAGGGCGCCACGGTGGCCGGCAGCGGACTCGGGGGCGGCAACCAGGCCGGACCGCCGCTGAGCCTGCCGCGCAACCACTGCGGCACCAGCGGCATCGTATGCACCGCCCTGTTCAGGGCGTCCGTCTGATCCGAAAGTCCGAAGGGCGGTGCGGGCGGCGGGAGTTCAGCAGGATGGTGGTGAGCGGACCGGCCCCGGTGGCCGGGGTCGAGGCACAGGCGGTCACGGAGCTGCTGGCCCTCAGCGGGCGGGCGTTGCCGCTGCTGGATCAGCTGCTGGTACGTCACCGGCCTGGATCTCCACAACGCCGACGCGGACCTCCTCCGCACCTGGCACACCCGGTCCCAGCCGCCGATCGTCTACCACCACCGTGACATCCGGGACCGGATCATCAGCCAGATCCGCGCCCTCTCCCAGCCCGCGGACCGCGTCGGCTCCCTTCCCGAACACCTCGTCTACCGCGACATCCTCGCCACCCTGCCCACCCTGGACGCCAAGATCACGCTCGCGCTGACCGACCGCGGCTTCCCCGGCATACGAGAAGCCCGTCACGGCCACTGGCTGCTCCACCACCCGGCGGTCTGCGTGATCATCCACGAGGAACTCGCAGGTCCCGCTCTCGGCGGCACCACCGAGGCCAGGGAAGGGGCCCTCACCCGGCTGCTGCGCGCCACAGGCGGTCCCGCCCCCTCCGTGGCGGCGGGCATCCCCCCGCCCCGTACGGAGGGCGCTGTCGACGATCTCGCGGTGGGCATCGGGCGTGAGTTGTTCACTCCCGCACACGAACGACTCCTCCGCCACCACAGCGCCCTGCTGCACGATCGCGCATGACACCACGCAACGTGCACGGAGGTGCTGTTCGACATGAGGACACCGGCCGGCGCGTGGACGTGAGAGCTACGCGTGGAAGCCGTTGCACACGATGGACGTGTACTTCGTGGGTCCGCCCTCGACGTGGTAAAGCACCACGGTCCAGTCGCCCGGATCGTCACTCACCGGGATCGCGTCGACGGTCCGCGCGCCGAAGTGGGCCTGGAAGTCGTCGGGGTACTGGAACTTGATCGTGCCGCCCGAGGACCACTTGGAGTAGAGATCGACGGGTTTGGTGGTGAAGCCGACACCCTTCCCCACCGACTTGAGGGGACGCCCGGTGGCGCGGTCGGTCTCGTGCGGAGGACGTATCCCGACGGAGACGTAGTACGGCGCGGGGCGCTTTCCCTTTCCGGCGTTCTTGCGGCGGAAGGCCGCCGTGGCGGTGCCCGAGCCGGTGGTGTGCGAGACGGAGGACTGCATGTCCGTCGGCGGTGAGGAGTCGGCGGTACTGCCCAGGTCGCAGAAGCCGATGCCCTGGGACGCCTGTTGCGGATCGTCCGACAGGGCCCAACGGTCCTGCGAGACACGGTCGTTCACGATGTGGTCCGGTGGGCCCTGCGCCGGATCGTCCTTCGCGTCATCCTTCGCGTCGGTCTTCGTACCCTTCTCTGTGTCGTTCTTGGCGGTCGGCCCGGATGTGGTGGCGACGGTCGTGCTGCCCGCCTCGGTGTCCTTGCCGTCGTCCTCCCGGGGGAACAGCCAGAGCCCCAACGGCACGACGAGCCCCAGCGCGCACACCGCGAGCCAGCCCTTGCGACGTCTCGGCCGGGTGGCGGGGGGCGGCTGACGGTCCGGCGAGGGGTGCGGGGTGGTCTCGTCGTATCCCCAGCGCGCCGGCGCGGGCTCGGCTTCGGGCCCGTGACCGGGAGTTGGCTCCGCTTCGGGCTCAACCGCGGTTCCGGGCTCCGGCGCGTCCTCGGGTACGCCCTTGGGTACGGCTTCGGCGTCGCGGGCCACCGACCGGTAGTGCGCGTCCGCCGCCAGCGCGGAGTCCACCGCGCATCCCGCGATCACGGCGGCCAACCCGGGCCGTTCAGCGGGGTCCTTGGCGACGCAGCACCGGATCAGCGCGGCCAGGTCGTCCCGTACGCCCGCCAGGTTGATGTCCTCGTGAACGGTCCGGTAGCTCACCGCCGAGGCCTCTCCGCCACCGTAGGGAGGCCGTCCGGTCGCGGCGAAGGCGATCGTCGCTCCCAGAGCGAAGACGTCCGCCGCCGGGCCGACCTCGTTACGGAGGAGAACCTCGGGCGCTGCGTACCCGGGGGTTCCCGGTGCCATCCCGACCTGGGTGAGGAGCGTCTGCTCAAGTCCCCGGGCGATGCCGAAGTCGATCAGCTGCGGTCCCTGCGGCGCGAGGATGACGTTCTGCGGTTTCAGGTCCCGGTGCGTGACGCCGTGGACATGGACCGTGGCCAGCCCCTCGGCGAGCGCGGCGAACAGCCGCAGCGCGCTCTCGGGCGGGAACGGGCCGCTCCCGGTGACGGCGCCGCGCAGTGTGGGTCCCGGCACGTACTCGGTGGCCAGCCAGTACGGGGAGGCGTCGAGCGACGCCTCGATCAACTGGGCGGTGTAGGGACTGCGTACGGTCTCCATGGTCGCGGCTTCCCGCCGGAACCGGGCCAGTGACTCCGGATGGTCACTGATCTCGTCGTGGATCACCTTCACCGCCACCAGCCGGCCGCCCGGCGAACGGCCGAGATACACCTGTCCCATGCCGCCCGCGCCGAGCCGGGCGAGTATCTGCCATACGCCTATTCGCGCGGGATCTTGGGGTCGCAGCTCATCCACGGCACGACTTTGCCACATCCGGGCCTCCGGCGGACGGCGAGGAATGTACCAGGAACGTACTAACGCCCTTCGCTGGTGGAGGTGTTGGGGCCCGAGCGGGACGGCGACGCCGGGCACCCGGCCGAACGTGCCGAGTCGGGTACGGCGCGGGTGCGCGTGGTGAGCGAGCCGTGCGCGACCGCCGGCGGCGGCGGCGCGGCGGCGGGGAGGTGCGGTGCGTCTCCGACGACCTTCCCGGTCGCTACGGCCGCGCGACGGCCCGGCCTCCTGATCGCACGCCCCGCACCGGCTGACCAGATGCGCTGGCTGGAGTTGACCCACCGGTTGGTGAGGGCGGCTGATACCGGCAGGAGCGCGCCGGACCTCCGACCCCGCGCGGCGGGCGGCACCGACGCAGGGCCTGCGCGGCGACACCAGCCGCCCCGCCGCCCGGTCAGCGCATCCGTAGGACGATCTTCCCCCGGCTGTGCGGCCGGGCGAGCTCCGCGTACGCCTCCCGGACCTGCTCGACGGGGTACGTGGCGCTGACGGCGACGCTGATCGCGCCCTCGGCGACCAGCGCCGCGAGCTCGGCCAGGACGTCCGCGCGGGCCGCGGCCATGTTCCCGTCGCTCTTGGTGCCGAACTTCTTCGCGGCGGGGAAGTCGATGATCGTGTTGATGCGTACGGGGGCGACGCCCAGCCTCATGGCGAGTTCGACGTGGCCGCTTCCGTAGGTGTCGATGAACGCGTCCACGCCTTCGGGCGCCGCCGCACGAAGCTGCTCCTCGACACCCTCGATGCCCTCGCCGTACCCGATCGGCATCGCGCCGAGGGAGGCGAGCCACTCGTGATTGGCCTCGCCCGCGACAGCGAGGACCCGCACGCCCTGACGGCGGAGGAGCTGGACGGCGAGGGAGCCCACCCCGCCCGCGGCGGCGCTGAGCGCGACCGTCTCGCCGGGCTCGGCCCCGACCGCCCGGACGGCGGCGTACGCGGTGGTGCCCGCCACGAACAGGGACCCCGCCACGTCCCAGCCGACAGCGGCGGGCTTGGGCGTCACCTGGTCCGCGGGGACGGCGACGTAATCCGCCTGCGCCGCGCGCCGGTTGGTGAACCCGATCACCTGCGCGCCGATCGTGGGTGTGGACACGGCGCTGCCCACGGCGACGACCTCGCCCGCGAGGTCACTGCCCTGACCGGAGGGAAAAGTGGCAGGCCAGATGGCGTGCGCGAGCCCCTCGCGTACCCCGATCTCGCCGGGGTTGAGCCCCGCCGCCACCACTTCGACGACGACTTCGTCGGCGGCCGGGGCGGGTCTGGCTACGTCGGCGACGTACAGGACGTCGACCGCGCCGTACCGGTCGTAGCGGACGGCTCTGGGCATGCGAGTACTCCTTCGGGCTGGTCGGGACGGCCGGGCGGGACTCTGCGGAAACGGCCTAGCCGGCGATGGCGTCGAGTTCGGCGACCGCGTCGGCCGGCAGGCGCAGCTCGGCCGCGGCGATGTTCTCCCGCAGGTGGCCGACGGAAGAGGTGCCCGGGATCAGGACGGTGGTGGCCGAGCGCCGGAGCAGCCAGGCGAGCGCGACCTGCTGCGGTGAGGCGTTCAGGCGCGCGGCGACCGACGTCAGGGTCTCGGACTGCAACGGGCTGAAACCGCCGAGGGGAAAGAACGCGGCGAAGGCGATGTTCTCGGCCGCGCAGCGGTCCACCAGGGCGTCGTCCGACCGGTTGGCGAGGTTGTATAGGTTCTGGACGGTCACGACAGGCGCGATGGACTCCGCCTCGGTCAGCTGGGCGTCGGAGACGCCGCTGAGGCCGAGGTGGCGGATCAGGCCCTGCTCGCGCAGCTCGGCCAGCGCGCCGAACGGCTCGGCGAGGGAGTCGGTGGAGGCACCCTCGGCGTCCATGCGGAGGTTGACCACATCGAGGACGTCCAGGCCCAGGTGGAGCAGATTCTCCTGGACCTGGACCTTCAGGTCGGCGGGCTCCAGCGACGAGAACCAGCCGCCGTCGGCGCTGCGGCGCCCGCCGACCTTGGTGACGATGTGCAGGTCGGCGGGGTAGGGGTGCAGGGCTTCCCTGATCAGTTCGTTGACGACGGTGGGACCGTAGAAGTCGCTGGTGTCGATGTGCGTGACCCCGAGCGCGACCGCCTCGCGCAGTACGGCGACAGCCTGTCCGGGGTCCTTCGGCGGTCCGAAGACACAGGGGCCCGCCAGTTGCATGGCTCCGTAACCCATCCGGCTGATCGTGAGACCCTCCGCCGGGGTGAGGGTTCCGCCGGAAACGGTGGTGGTCATGTCGCGCCTTCCTTCTTCTCTCTCGCCTGCCGGACAGATCATCCAGGGCATACAGGATGACTTGCCCATTTCTCAGCTTTCCTCCCCGCGTGATGATCTCGGCTGTAGGCCGATCCGGCGCGATTCCGCAGCCGCCGGGCGGCGGTCCGTCACGGTCGGCGGCCGAAGAACTCGACCTCCGCCACGGCGATCCGGCGGCCCTCCCCGGTGCCGTACGCCGAGTTGACGGTGAACCTGGCCCGTACGGTCTCCGAGCCGCGCAGATCGAAGGTCTGCTCACCCGCCTGGTCCCGCAGCCGGACCGTACGGGTGGTCAGCTCGCCGTCCCGCGAGGTCAGCAGCACGGTGATCCCGGCCGGGCGGGCCTGTGTGAGGAACTCGTCCTTGCGTGCGGAGGTCCCCGAGAACACGATCAGCTTCGTCAGCCGCACCGGCTGCGCGAAGTCGCACTCCAGGAACTCCCCGATACCGTCCCCGGTCTCCTTCGGCGCCCAGTAACGGTTGTTGAACCCGTCGACGGCCGCGCCCGCCGGATGGCCTTTCGCGGCGCCGGAGGCGCGGCACTCGGCGGGCGGTACCGACTCGGGCTTCCCCGTCTCCTCCTTCGCGACGCCGAACAGCCCCGCCAGATGGGGGAGCGCGAACCAGATCCCCACCGCCAGCAGGATCAGCACGATCGGCAGACCGATCCGGGGCCTCTGCCATCCGCGTCGTGGGCGTGTCCCCGCCACGGGGGACTGCCGGGGGCCGCGAGTGAGGAGCCGGCGCCACCACGGCGGGCGGATCGCGGGGGGCGGACCCGGGTCCAGGAGGAGTGCGCAGCGGACGCAGAGCGTGCGGTCGGGGGTGTTCTCCGTACGGCAGTGGGGGCAGACGACCGGAGTCCCGGCGCCGGCGGGCGGCGTCGGCGGCTCCGCGACAGCGGGGCGGGTATCCGGGTCCGACCACGCGTCGGGGCCGGGCGCGGCCCGGTCCGCGCTCTCGCCGGGGCGTCTGGGCGCGCCGACCGTGGAGGGCGGGGGAGCGGAGTCCGGAGGTGTGGTCGGGGGCGGGGGTACGGACGGTCCCCCAGCCGCAGCGGATGGCTCCGCCACACGCGGCGCCGGGTCGGGCGCGGCCCCGGCCTCCGCCGCCGGAGCCGGGGGCGCAGTCGAAGACCCCTCGTCCGGCTCCCACGCGAGGAACGCCTCGCACGACGCACAGAACTCCCGCCCCGGCGCGTTCCGGTGCCCGCACGTCTCGCAGATCACCCCTCCGCACCCCCCACGCCGGTGTCCCCGTCCCCGTTTCCGTTCCTGTTTCCGTCTCCGTCCCTGTCCGGCGGCAGGAGTTCCAGCGAGAACCCGACGTGTGCCGGGACCTCCGTGTCGATCAGCTCCTCCAGCCGCACCCGGTCCAGGGGTCGGCCTTCGGCGGCCCTGACCCGGATCGTCACCCAGGGGACGGGCCGACCCGGCAGCGGCGTGTTCGGGCTCGTCGACCAGGCGGTGCCGCCGCTCTCGGCGATCTCCGGCTCCGTGCCCGTCTCCAGCCGGACCGCTTCGGCCAGTCCGCCCAGCGTTCCGCGCCGCGCGTGCCGGGCCACGGCCCCGCGTACGGCGGTCCTGCGATGGTCCGTGGGGCTGTCCTCGTGCGGCTCGACCGCGACCCAGCCGGCCAGCCAGTCGAGGAAGTCGTCCGGGGCGGTGCGGTGGTCCAGATACGCGGGCACGTTGTCGATCGTCAGCAGGAGCGGGGCCAGGACTTCGTCCAGCGCGTCGAGGAAGCGCCGCAGGAAGTCCTGTTCCAGGTAGACGGCGGGCAGTTGGTCGATCAGGGGGTGCGGCGTCGGCAGGCCGGGGACGGCGGCACGCATCGGATCAGGCTCCTCTCACCCGGAGTTGGTGTTCGTAGCTGAAGACCAGCGCGTGCCGGTCCAGCGGGATCTTCGTGGTCGCGTCGGTACGTTCACCGGTCTCCGGATCGGCGCGGTAGAGCCGTACGTCCTCCACCAGGTCCACGCCCGGCACCCGTTGCAGCACGGCGAACGCCTCACCCGACTGGACCGGCCGACCGAACGGCCACCCCTGACCGGCCGGGCCGCCGGTGAGCGGGTTGAAGTACCCGTACAGTGCGGACAGCGCCGTCTCCCGCACCCTCTCGACCACGGCTCCGCGCTCCGCCTGCACCGACGCGACGACGGTGACGCCCTGGTAGAACGGCGGCCCGACCGCCAGCCGGGTACCGATGGGCCGCCGTGCGTTCAGATGCTCCGAGATCAGGGCGAGCGTCTGCGCGGGCGGGACGAGTTCGCCGAACTCGATCCGGCCCCGCACGTCGCCGCGTCCGGCGGGCACGATGAGCAGCCGCACCCCGCCCGCGTCGCTCCCGCTCCCCTCACTGCCGCCCGTGCCGCCTCCACCCGCCTTGCCTTCGCCCGCACTTCGGCCACCGGCCGCCGCCGCGGCGCCGTCCCCGGTCCTGTCGTCCTTCGCGTCCGCCCGGATGCAGTGCACGCGCGCCGCGTCCGGGGCGATCTCGCGCGCCAGCAGTTCGTAGTCGTGCGGGACGACCGCCCGGTGCAGCGTCCGCAGCGTCATCGGCCCGCGCACCCGGGCGCTGTCGACGCTCTCGCCGTCGACCCCGCCGAGCGCGGGCCGCCGGTTCTCCACCCGCGCCACGTACGGGATCGCGCCCCGCAGGACCCGCAGCGTGGACCGCGCGACATTGCCGCGCAGCCCGCCGCCCGTGCGGTACGACCGCACGCGGACGGTGGCGCCCTTCACCGGCACCCGGCCGTAGTAGCGGATGCCGCCGTCCCGTTCCCGTACCGCGGGGCCGAACTCCACCCGCCCGGAGTTCGCGTCCAGCGTGACATGCCGGTCCTCGGGCCCGGAGTGTGCGAAGTCGTCCACGCGGGTCCACCGTTCGGCGTCCGCCCCCGCCCCGGGACCGGTCACCTCGACCACGAACTCACCGGGCACCACGGGCGGCCGGGCCAGCCCGAAGGCCTGGCCCGGCACTCCCTCGGCCTGCCCCAGCACCTCGTCGGTGACGGTCTCGGCGTGCTCGGCCGGGACGGTCGCGCCGACCGTGAACGCGGTGACCCCGCGGACCACCGGCGGTGCCACGTACGTCGGCTGGCCCGGCTCCGCCTCGATCAGCCGGCAGCGCAGCCAGCCCCCGGTCCGCCGCACCACGGTCGCGGTCGCATGGGTCCTCGGCAGATGCAGGATCAGCTCGCCGGACCGGTTGAAGCCGCCGGTGTCGTCCTTCTCGATCTCGCAGACCGTCCAGGCGCCGCCGTCCCACGCCTCCCAGAGGACCGGTGGACGCAGCGGGTCGACACCGACACCCTCCACCGTGCAGTCCAGCCGCAGCGCGAGGACGCCCGCCGGTACGGGGGCGGACAGACCCACGTACAGACAGTCGTCGACGGCGGGCGCAGCCCCGAAACAGGGCACGTCCCGGCCGAGCGCCAGCTCCTCCGTCCGGTCGGCCGCCTCACCGCCCGAGGGCCGGGTGGCGAGATGGGCGAAGTCGCACGGCACGATCGACAGGGCCTCGGAGGTGGTGAAGACGACCGCCTCCTCCGTCTCCGTACGGATGGTGGCGACCTCTGTTCCGGCGCGCACCACCACCGGTTCCGGCCGGGGCGCGGACAGCCGGAACGTCACATCGGTGTGCGCGGCCGTGGGCGGATGGAGCTGTACGCCGATCAGGTCGAGGAAGGTGAGATAGCTCTTCTCCGGGACGCGGTTCACCCGGTAGACGAGCTGGTCGACCATGCTCGCGAACGCCTCGATCAGGGTGACTCCGGGATCCGACACGTTGTGGTCGGTCCACTCCGGACAGCGCTGCTGTACCCGGCGTTTGGCCTCGTCCACCAGGCCCTGGAAGGTGCGGTCGTCCAGTCGCGGACGGGGCAGCGTCACGCGCCCGCCTCCTCGTCGTCGGCCGATTCCTCGGCGTGCTGCGGGATCACGTAGAAGGGGAAGACGAGGTTGCGCGGGTCGTTGGAGCCGCGCACCGTGTAGCCGATGTCGATGTAGAGCACCCCGGTGTCGGCCTCGTCGAACCGGACGACGACCTCGGTGACCTCGATCCGGGGCTCCCAGCGCTCCAGCGCCAGCCTTACCTCGTAGGCGAGTTGACCGGCCGTGCCCGCGTCGGCCGGGGCGAACACGTAGTCGTTGACGGCGCAGCCGAACTCCGGTCGCATCGGCCGCTCGCCCGGCGACGTCGCGAGGATCAGCCGGATCGACTCCTCCAGGGCGTGTTCGCCGCGCACGAGGGCGATGGACCCGGTCGCGTCCGTACGCGGTGGGAACGCCCAGCCCGCGCCGATGAACTGCTGTCCCATGCGCCCCCGTCACCCACCGATCAGTACGGTCGGGCAGCCCGACACGACCGGTGAGCCGCAGCCCGCCAGGTCGCCGGCGCGGGCGGCCGGACTGCCGCCGATCAGCACGCTCGAACTGCCGGGCGGCGCGATCACGGACGGCGGGTGGGCGGCGGGGGAGGTGCAGTGGTGCGGGGTGCCGACCGTCGCGGCGGGCTTGCCGCCGATCAGCACGGACGGCACACCGGGCGGTCCCACGGTGCCGGGGTGCCCTGTGGGGTCGCCGACCCGGGCGGCTGCGGCTGCTGCCGACATGCGGTCCACTCCTGTCCGTGGTTGTCCGGGCTCTCTTCTCCCGTGAGTTGCTGACTCGGTGTCAATTGAGCTTGATCATGGGGGCGTTGACCGACACCGAGCCTCCGCTCCTGACGTCCGTACGCCGTGTGCCGTCGACCGTGACCTGGCCGCCGCGCACCTCCACCGAACCGCCGCTGGAGAGCACGACTCTGCCGCTCCCGCCGTCCACGGAGACACCGCTGCGGGACGTCAACGTGACGCTGCCACCGGCGAGTTCGAGTGCTCCGCTCCCGGCGTCCAGCGCCACCCCGTCGGCCGCCTTGATGGAGACCCGCTCTTTGGCCTCGATCGTCACGCTGCCGTCGCTGTTGATGACGATCGCGGTGCCCTTGCGGTCCAGATCGATGGTGAGTTTCCCGTCGCCCGTGCGGAGCCGTACGCCTTGCGGACCGTTCGCCGCGTCGAGCAGCTCCAGTTGATTCCCGCTCCTGGACGCGAAGGCGCGGCGGTTCACGGCGCCGCTGGTCGGGTCGACGAGTTCAGCGCCGGTGCCGCCGCCCGGAGCGCCCGCACCGGCACCCGCAGCACCAGCGGCACCACCAGCGGCACCACCAGCGGCACCACCGGCGGAGCCACCCGCGGTCGGACCGGCCACCGCTCCGCCGCCGCCCGCGTTCCCGCCGCCCGGCCGGTCCTGCCCGTTGTACAGCCCCGCCAAGACGAACGGCCGGTCCAGGTGCCCGTGCTCGAAACCGACCAGCACCTCGTCCCCGACCTCCGGGATGAACGCCTCGCCGCCGCCCGTACCGCCCGACTGCGCCGTGCGCGCCCAGTCGCTCGCGTACTCGTCCGACAGCCAAGGGAAGCGGACCTTCACCCGCCCCGACCCCTCCGGATCCTGGGTGTCCGTCACCGTCCCGCTGACCAGCCCCGCACACCTTCCACCCCCGCCGGAACCGCCGGAGCCGCCCGATCCCGCGCCGCCACCGGTCAGACCGAACAGCGAACGCTCCTGCTGCCCGGAGACCGTGATCCACGTCTCGTACCCGCGTACGGCGTCGAAGACATGGCGCGACGACGTCACCGTGTACCGGCCCTCGAACGGCGCGCCCACCGCGTTCAGCGCCACCGCGCTGCCCGCCCGGACCGCCGGATTCCCCCGGATGACCGCCTCCAGCTCCGCGAACGAGCCGGCGATCCGTTCCGCCAGGGCCTTGGCCGCCTGGTCCACCTGCGCCTGCGCGCCGTACGCCGCGTCGGTCACGACGAAACGCGCCTCACCGAAGGGCGCGGACACCTCCGCCGCCGTCACCCCCAGCTCCAGCGTCGACGACGTCCCCGCCGGAGCCTTGCCCACCAGCGGCTGCTTCGCCTGGACGTCCCAGCCGCGCACCTCCACCTCGGAGACCTGCTCGGCGGCGGACACCCCGGCCCGGCAGCGGAGCAGATTGCTGCCGAGCTCCAGCACGAGCGGATCGCGGTCGGCCCGCGCCGACCCGTCCGGCGCCGAACTCGCCTCCGCCGGCCGGGTGATGTGCACCTGCCCCTCCCGCACGTATGCCTGGGCACCCGCCTCCTCGGCGAGCCCGCGCACGAACTCCCAGTCGGTGATGTTGGGTTGGGCGATGTGCTCCAGTACGGGCCCCGCGACGTCCACCGTGCCGGGTTTCAGGCCCGCGCGCTGGGCGACCTGGCCGCAGATGTCGGCGAGCGTCATGTTCTGGTAACTGGCCACCCGGCGCCCCCGGAACAGCCGGTGCGACTCGTCCAGACCCCGTACGACCGTGAAGGTGCCCGTCTCGTCCAGCTCCACCTCCAGCGCCGTGACCACGCCGTCCAGCAGCGGCTTCGGCGCGGTGTCGCCACCCGCGCGGGCCAGCAGCCGCGCCTCGCTGCCGATCTTCAGCCCGGTCTGCTCCAGCAAAACCCGGTCGGGGTCCCGGAACCGCAGCAGGAAGAGGTCCGGGAGCGTACGGCTGTCGTCCACGTATCCCTCGACCAGGGTGTTCACGAACTTCGCCGACAGCGCCGTGCCGCCGAACTCGACCACCAGCGCGGTCGCGACGCCCTGCCCGGTCATCGGCCCCGCCTCCCGGCGACACCGGTCACGGCACCGTCGTACCCACCCGGGTCCCGGTCCGAGCCGTCCCGCAGGCGGCTCAGCTCGTCCAGGGCCGGCAGCAGGAGCTGCGTACCCGGGGCGAGGCGCATCGGGTCGTCGATGTCGTTCGCCTCGGCGATCACCCGCCACGCGCCGGCGTCGCCGTACTCCCGGTGGGCCAGCGACGGCAGCGAGTCCCCGGCGGCGACCCGGTGCACGCGACGCGCGGTCAGCGCGCCCGAGGTCGGGTTCTGCCCCGGCGTCTCGCCGCTGATCTCCTCCATCGTGACCTGGCAGACCGCCCGGATCGGCACCCCGGAGGTGGTGAACAGCGTGTATTTCGCGGCGACTTGGCTGACGTATCCCGGGAACCCCGTCAACCCTCCCCAGTGGAAGACCACCCATGGCGGCGAGGACCGCTGCTGCTGCCGAGTCTCGTTCGTCGGCACACAGCACGCGAACAACTGCTCCACCGAGTTCACGACGCGGGTGTCCTGGGTGTCGCTCGCGTCGAAGAACATCTCGACGGTCAACTTGCTCGGCTGCGACCCCTGATACTCCGGCGGGCCGGAACTCTTCGCCCCCTTGGCAGGAGTCCGCTTCCACGACGCCGCCTTGGTGAGGCTCAACTCCTTCGGGTTGAACTGGAAGTCGATCCGGCCGCACGGTCCGCCGGGCGTGAGACCTCCGCCGGTCGGTGGTGTCCGAAGCTCCAGATAGGCGTGCTCCAGCTTGGGCCGGGCCGAACCGCCCTTCCCGGCCGAGGCCACCCCCGACGTACCGGCGGCGCTGAAGGCGATGGGTCCCGCCGTGCTCATGGCGCTCAGCCCTCCATCACATAGCCGTGATGGGCGATCTCGATCGTCTCCATCGCGACCTTCGGCGACTCGGGCGTGAACGAAGGCCCCGTCCAGCGCACGGGCACGACCTCCAGCAGCCCCCACTGGGCGACCTTCCGCCCGTCACCGGTCCGCGCCTCGATGTGCGCCGTCTTGCGGCTGAAGCCGGTCGTCATCGTGGCGAACCAGCGCGCCACCTTCTCCGTCTCGCTCGTGAGCGGCCGGGACAGTTTCACGTTCGAGTACTTCAGCCGGGTCGGCAGCTGCCACAGATGCCCGTTGTTGCCGCCCTCTTCCCTTGTTTCGAGGACGACTTCGCACCCCAGGCCGTCACATGTGTTGAACGACCCGAGTTCGATGTCGTCGATCGTCACGACGAAACAGACGCTGACGGCGGGATCGCTGTCCTGGGCGGTGGCCATGACACGTACCTCTCGGTGGCGGGGCGGCGGCCGGCAGTGGCGGGGGCATCGGTCAGTGACGGGTGTTGATCAGGAATCCGGCGCGTTCGCGTTCCAGTCGGAGGTCGGCCTTGAACAGTCGGCTGAGCGGCGCGTACAGCGCGCGGACGAGTTCGTCGGTCACCACGGGTGTGCCCGCCTTCTCCGGCACGGCGCCGGCGGGGGGCGCGGGAGCGTCGCTCTCGCCGACGGGCTCCGGTTCGGCGTTCGGTACAGGGTCGGAGGCGGATGTGGAGTCAGGGTCGGGTGGTGGCGGCTCCTCGGTGAGTTCGGCATCACGCTGGACGACCGGCCGCGAGGTGCCGGACGGAGGCCCAGCGGCCGAACCGAAGACGACACTCCCGTCGGGCATCCGCTGCGCCACCCCGGCGGCCGCGGCGAAGGCGCCGGCCGTGGGAAGCCTGGCGCCACCGTCGTTACGAGGCAGGGAGCCCGGTACGGGCGGTCCGCCGCCGCTCGTGCGCCGCTGAACGGGGACGGCGGCGGGCGCGGGTGCGGGCCGCGTCGATGCGAGGGGGACAACCGCCGAGCGCTGCAGGGGCACTGGCACGGGCGCCGACGAGTGCGGAGGCGGTGGCAGGCCCGGACGGGCAGGGATGTCCGGCCGGGACGTCATCGTCCACCGCACGGGCACGGTCTGCGCAGGTCCGCCTTCACCCTCCACGTCACGCTGGACGGACGCCGCCGGACCGCCGCTCGACGTTGCCTCAACGCCTGCCGTACGAAGGGGCAGTGGCCGGTCGCCGAGCAGGGGGACGGTGGGCATCGCCGGCACCGGCCCTGAGACATCAAGAGAGCGTTGTACGGCAGCACTTGGGGACGGCGCCTCGTCCCCGCCCTCCCCCTCCCCGGACACGGCACCCACGAGCGGATCGTCGCCGGGCAACGGAGCGACGACGGGCGGGCCCACCGGATCCGACGGTGTCTCCGGTGCGCCCCTCCCCGGTACGGAGGCGGCTGCCTGCCGCTGAGCCGTGGGAGGCAACCCAGGGAGTGGCGCGCCGAGTCCGGGTGCTCTCCGGGGGCGCGGGTCGGCAGGGGGCTCGGGCGCGCGTTGTACGGCCGACTCCTTCGGGGGAGCGGAGACGGGTAAGTGGGCCTGCTCGCCAATAAGTTGACGTACCGGCAGATCGGCCGCGGCAGACGTACCGGCGGTGGTCATGGAGGCGGACGCGCGCTGTACGGGCACGGGTGCGGGGACGGAAACGAGCGCGGGCACGGACGCGGGCACTTCGGCAGAAGCCACCACGGCTTCAGGCATCCCGGCGCCCACGTCGACACGCTTCCCGCCCTCCGCCGCCCTCCGCATGGGCATCTCCACCGACCGCTGGGCCGACGGCCCGGGGTGCGGGGGAGCGGGAGCGGCGAGTCCGTGCACCACTCCCACGGGCGCGTCAGGGCTGACCAGATGCCCCAGCGGTGAACCGAGCGCGGTCTGCTGTCTGGTGGACAGCGCGCCTTGGAACCCGGCGGGGTCGATGACGAGATCCTGCCCGAGGACGGTGCGCTGCATCGGCGCCGGCCGCCGCACGTCGACCTGATCTCCCCGTTCTTGTGCGGCCCCTGACGTGGCGTCAGCGACGTGCGCCGCCGAACGATCGCCGCGCAGCCAGGACATCAGCCCCATTGATCTCCCACCCTCCCCGTGCCGTCAGTGCCCGTTGAGGCGGGCGACCTGCGCGACGAACTTCAGACGCTCCGGATGTTCCAGGTCCAGCAGATCGTCGAGCGGCCAGTGGAAGTGATAGGCGAGGTACGCGACCTCCTCGTACAGCAGGTCGGCCGCGTACGTCACGATTCCCCCAGGCGGCCACCGGCGAGATCCACCGCGAACTCCTCCTGGCAGGACGGACAGGTGACTGCGGCGCGGGTGTGGCCCTCCGCGTTGATCCGGCGGTAGAAGTCCTGGAGGAATGCCAGGTCGGAGGCGAACAGGTCCTCGATGACGCCCGGATGGATGTCGTCGACGGTGCCGATCCTGGTCACGACGCGTGAGATCAGGACGACGGACAGATAGGCGGAGTTCTCGCGCACCCGGTCGTCCCGCAGCGGCACCAGTTCGTCCCTGGCGGTCGCGAGCCGCATCACGCCGGTACGGTGCACGGTTCCCGAGTCGTCCACGTACCCGCGCGGCAGCTCGAAACCGAACTCGGTACGCAGCGGCTCGGGTTGATGCCCCCTCTGCGAGGTCCGGTCGGGGGCCTGGAACGATACGGTGCGGCGCATCAGCCGAGTTCCATGCTCTCGTACGTGATCGCCAGCTTCTCCGTCAGGACCGAGGTGTCACCGGCCTTGAGCGTCCCGATCTCCAGCGACTTCGGCCAGGCGTTGATGAGCGTGTAGCGCTTGATGGGCAGGCCCTCGTAGTCGTACACGATGACGGCGCCGTTGCGCCGGGCGTCCGTCATGCGCCCGAACCGCGAGTCCTTGATCCAGCGTTCGAAGCTGTTGTCCTCCGTGAGGCCGCGGGTCACGGTCACCTCTCCGGCCTTGGGCCGGCCGGGCAGCTTCTTGATGGCGTACTTGCCGTCGGCGGTGTTCTGTTTCAGCTCGATGACGTCCTGCTCCATCTTCAGGCCGCTGACCTCGGTGATCTGTTTGATGACGACGCTGTCGAATTCGAGGCCGAAGGAATGCCCGACGGAACTGTCGAGATCGGGAAGTGGCACAACTGACTCCTTACTCCGTCTTCTCCGCTACTTCCTGGCAGGTCATTCGTCGATGCCGCCGCTGCCGCCGGTCAGTTGGGCGAGCCGGAACACCACGAACTCGGCCGGTTTGACCGGTGCGACCCCGATCTCGCAGACGACCTGGCCCGCGTCGATGCTCTCGGGCGGATTCGTCTCGCGGTCGCACTTCACGTAGAACGCCTCGTCCGGAGTCAGCCCGAACAGCGACCCCTTTCGCCACTCGTTGACCAGGAACGCCGAGACGGTGCGCCGGACACGCGCCCACAGCGCGTCGTCGTTCGGCTCGAAGACGACCCACTGCGTGCCCGCGAGGATCGACTCCTCCAGGTAGTTGAAGAGCCGCCGGACATTGAGGTACCGCCAGGCCGGGTCCGACGCGAGCGTCCGCGCGCCCCACACCCGGATTCCCCGGCCGGGGAAGGCGCGGATGCAGTTCAGCCCGATCGGGTTGAGCAGATCGTGCTCGCCCTTGGTGAGCTGGGTCTGGAGCGCGACCGCGCCCCGTACGACCTCGTTCGCGGGCGCCTTGTGCACCCCGCGCGTGTCGTCGTTGCGCGCCCAGACACCGGCGACGTGCCCACTCGGCGGTACGAGGCCGGGGCGGCCGGACGCCGGGTCGGCGACGCTGATCCACGGGTAGTAGAGCGTGGCGTACTTGGAGTCGAAGTTCGCCCGGTCCGTACGCCAACTCCTGGCCTGCTGCGCGGAGAGGCCCGGCGGCGGATCCAGGATCGCCACCCGGTCGCCCATCAACTCGCAGTGAGATATGACCCCTTGCTGGACGGCGATCACCGACTCAAGGTCCAGCAGTCCGCGTTGGTAGGCGCTCATCAGGTCGGGCACGGCGATCATCGTGATGTCCTCGACCGCCTCCAGCCCGCCAAGGCCCGTACGGCTGTCGGCGTCACCGACGTACACCTCCGGGGCGAGCGCACCGGCACCGCCGGCCGCGGGATCGGCGGGGGCGGCCGGCGCGAGGGTGACCGTCTGCGGCTCTGGCCGGGCGGGGGCGGCGCCGCGTCCCGGTTCGCGTACCTCGATCAGCTCCGACTTGGCGTTGACGCGGGTGGCGACGTTCTCCTTGCTGCGCTTCGTCGTCACGGAGGGGTACGTCTCCGCGACCTGCCCGTCTCGCCGCACGATGAGCTGGAAGGTGTCGGAGGGCGGGTCGTCGCCCTCGGCCGCGGTCACTTCGACGCTGATCTCACCTGCCACACCCGGGCGGGGCTTCACGGCGTAGGGCCCGACCTGCACCTCCGCGCCCGGAGTCGGCTCGCCGGTCTCCCCGTCGCCGCTCGCGGAGGAGCCGTCTCCGATCCGTACGACGTAGCAGACGCCGCCGCCGTTGGAGAAGAATCCGTAGACGGAGGCGGCGAGGTACGTACCGTCGACGAAGTCGCCGAAGGTGCTGACGTACTGGCTCCAGTTCGTGATCAGCGTCGGCTCGTCGAACGGCCCCTTGTGTGCGAAGCCGACGAAGGCGGCAACGGAGGTGCCCACCCCTTCGATCGGCCGGGAACCGGAATCGACCTCTTCGACGTAGACGCCCGGGGACAGGTACGACGGCATAAGGGCCTCTCCTTGACGCTCTCCTCGACAGGAACCGGACCGGGGAACGCCGGTCATTCTCGCCACTGGGCCGATCTTCGGGAACGGATGCCCGGCCGCCCTGCCGTGCACCGACGAGTGCCCGATCAGGCAACGCGGTCACCCGCCCAACCGCCGGGCGCTGCACTCGACTTGGTGCGTGCGCTCTGCGCGCCGCGCTTCGCCGCCGCGCACGCTGACAAGTCACGTCCGAGAACGCGGCCGACGGCCGATGGGGAGGGGCGAGCGGATGAAGGCGGTCCCGGAGAAGGGCGACAGCCCCACCCGGCCCGGCCCGGTCGCCGTCGCCCGTACGGAGCCGGCGCAGGCGCGCCCGGACCGCCGCCCGGACCGCCGCAACCTCCAACTGCTGCAGAGTGCGGCGGGAAACCGGGCGGTCTCCCGCCTCGTGGCGCAACGCTATACGGCCCCGGTGAAGCCCTCCCCGGCGCAGGCGGCGGGATTCCGCAAGGTCAAGGCGGACGTGGCGGCGAAGAAGACCCGCCTTGCCGCGCATCCGCCGGCGGTGGGTGAGGCGAAGGCGTCCCAGGACGCGGCGGTGGCTCCGCCGGACGACAGGGAAGCCCAGGGCAAGGCCGCGAACGCCGAGAAGATGGACGCGGCGAAGCCCGGTGAGTTCGACAAGGCGGCCTTCATCGAGGCGGTCAACAAGGCGATCGACGCGCAGGCGCCGAAGAATCTGGACGAGGCCGACAAGTTCTCCAAGTCAGGCAAGGCGGACCAGGTCAAGGCGGAGGTCGACGGGAAGGTCACGGACGGCAAGGAGTCGTCGGCCAAGGACATCGACACCGCGACCAAGGCTCCGCCGGACACCTCGGCGGCCAAGGACAAAGAGGTCACCCCGCTCGCCCCGGATCAGCCCCCCGGCAACCCCGGCGCCCCCTCCGCCGCGGACGCCGTCCCGGCGAAACAACCCCCTGCCGTCACGGACTTCTCCGAGGGCCCGGCGCAGAACGACCAGGCGATGGCGGACGCGGAGGTCACCGAGGAGCAGCTGGCGAAGGGCAACGAGCCCGAGTTCAACGAGGCGCTGTCCGCGAAGAAGACCTCGGAGGCGGATGCGGCGAAGGCCCCGGCGAAGGGGAAGGCGGCGGAGGACCAGCATCTGGCCGCCGCGAAGGAGGGCGCGGCGGCGTCCGGCGCCCAGGCGATGTCGGCCCTGACGGCGACGCGCGGCGCGGCCGGGAAGGAGGTGGACGGCGGAAAGGGCGAGACCAAGAGCAAGGACGAGAAGAAACGCGCCGAGGTCACGGCGAAGCTCCAGAAGGTCTACGACGGGACGAAGAAGGACGTCGAGGAGACGCTGTCCGGCCTCGACAAGAAGGTCGACACGGCGTTCACGTCGGGCGAGAAGGCGGCGCGGGACGCGTTCACGGCGGACCACAAGCGACGGATGAAGAAGTACAAGGACAAGCGGTACTCGGGCCTGAGGGGCAAGGGCCGCTGGGCCAAGGACAAGTTCGCCGGCCTCCCGAAGGAGGCGAACAACCTCTACCAGGAAGCGCGCAAGCTCTACGTCTCGAAGATGCAGACGGTCATCGCGTCGGTGGCGGACATCATCGGCATCGAGTTGGGCCGGGCCAAGGCGCGTATCGCCAAGGGCCGAGCCGAGTTGAAGGCGGAGGTCGACAAACTTCCCGCGGATCTCAAGGCGTTCGGCGAGGAGGCGGCGAAGGACTTCGCGGGGAAGTTCGACGACCTGGAAGCGACAGTCGACGAGAAGTCCGAACAACTGGTCCAGGACCTGGCCACGAAGTACACGTCGGCGCTGAACAAGATCGACGAGGAGATCAAGAAGCTCCAGGAGGCGAACAAGGGCCTGATCGACAAGGCGAAGGACGCGATCGTCGGCGCGATCAAGACGATCAACGAGCTGAAGAACCTGCTGCTCGGCATTCTCGCGAAGGCCGCCTCGGCGATTATGAAGATCATCAAGGACCCGATCGGTTTCCTGGGCAATTTGGTCAGGGCAGTCGGCGCGGGCCTGAACCTCTTCATTACGAACATCGCCGACCACCTCAAGACCGGCGTCGTGTCCTGGCTGCTCGGCACGGCGGTCAAGGCGGGCCTGGAGCTCCCCGCGAGGTTCGACCTCAAGGGCATCATCCAGATCATCGGCTCCCTACTGGGCCTGACCTGGGACAACATCCGCGCCCGCGTGACCCGCAAGGGCGTCCCGGACGAGGCGATGTCCAAGGTCGAATCCTCGGTCCCGGTGGCCCAGAGCCTCGCCCGCGAGGGCCCGGCCGGCGCGGTGAAGGAAATCCAGGCGGAGACGGGCGACCTGAAGGCCACGATCCTCTCCAAACTGACGACCTACCTGATCCCGACGGTCCTCATCGCCGGCATCACCTGGATCCTCTCCCTGCTGAACCCGGCGTCGGCCTTTGTCCGGGCGGTCAAGGGAATCATCGACATCGTCACGTTCATCGTGACGCAGGGCGCCCAGATCGCGGACTTCGTCAACGCGGTCCTCGACGCGGTGATCCAAATCGCGAACGGCGGCCAGGCGGGCGTCCCAAAGCTGGTAGAAGCCGCCCTCGCCGCCAGCGTCCCCCTCCTGATCGGCTTCCTCGCGGCCCTACTAGGTATTGGCGGCCTGGCGAACAAGGTCAAGTCGGTCTTCCAATCGGTCTCGCGCCCGGTCAACCGTGCGATCGACAAAATCGTCGACTTCATAGCCAAGAAGGGCAAGGCCCTCTGGAGCGGAAGAAAAGGAAAGGATGAGACGGGTGGCCATGATGCGGATTCCGGAAAGAAAAACGGTTCAGTCGAAGCACTGCAAGAGGCGACCGCCCTCGTTAAACCCGGAGCAACGACTAAAAGTATAGGAAGTGCACTACCGCAGTTGCGGCGTAAGTATTCATTGAAGTCACTGAAACTCATCACCGATGAAACAGTGTCAGGAAAGACCATAGTTCACTTCAGAGCCGTGAACAGTCCCTCGAGGGAGAGCGCACCGCAGGAGCTACCAACTGATCCGGACATTCTGAAAAAAATTGAGAACGCGATGCCCGAACATGCCCAAAAATACGCTATGGCCGTGCACGATCACTGGTGGTCGAAATATGTCTCCAAAGTGCGGCGTGACGACAGGCGTGATTCGACGTCCACCCTCTGGCAAAGGCGTGATGTATCTGGAACCGAGGCGCGGGCGCTGGCTGTTTCCAATTCGACCGAATTCCAGAATCCGCTGGCTGCCTACTTCAGATCCAATCCTCAGAAGGAGGCAACCACCAAAGCATTCTATGAGTACACGTTCATCAAGGAAGGGGGTGTCGGGAAGTTGAAATTCCTCAAAGAACTCGGCGAAGCCGTGCCCCAGGAATTGAAAACTACAGGGCTCCGAAATATAGAGAACCCGCCGAATTTGAGCGAGGAACGCAAGAAGCGCCTGAGTGATGAACTGTCCAAGATGGGGGCTGATTCGTATGATATAAAAACTTCACCCTACGGGCGATTTGAACTCCCGGGACAGGATACACCCGAGCATACTGATTTCAAGCCGGTGCCCGAGTCTATATCCTTCACAGATAATGGAACAATGCGAATAACAACTTATACTACGGTTGATGGAAAAAGCTTCATCGTCACAGAAACCGATCCGCAGCGAAGCGCGACGCTCGAAGTAACCGGGACGGACTTGAGGCTCAAAACGGGTGGCGGGCCACGTGGTGTGACGAGGGATTCACCCGGATTCATCACTGGAAGGAATCTGAATCGCGCCCACGTCATCGGGGACATGTTCGGCGGCTCCGGGTACCAAGAGGCCCGCAATCTCGTCACAACTAGCAAAGAATACAACCAGATCGAGATGAGCAGGGCAGAACGGGTGATCGCAGCGGACGTTGTCGCCTTTGCCGGAAGTCGACAGACTGCGGGCGAGGTGTCCCTCGACCTGACAGTTACGGTCACCTTCGGCGAGCTATTGCGGGACGTCTACGAGGCAAAGATGAGAAACATTCCTGACTTTCCCAGGAACGACGCGGAGGCGGAACGGAAACTGACGAAATTGCTGGACGATCTCTTCTCTGACCCGGTAAAGCGAGTAACCGAAACCAGCTACGCGTGGACTGTCTCATTGGGCGGACGCAGGCGTAGCGAACCTGGAAGCTTCGAAATCGGCATCGATAAATGGCTCTTCATCGAACGAGAGGCAAGTAGCGGTGGAAATCAGTGAGGTAGCAGAGTTCTTAAACTCGTACTTGGATGCGGAGTACGATGCCGCTGTTGCTGCACGCACAGAGGTGGACAGTGTGCTGGACGAACGCACAGAGGTCGTTGAAAGTTTCTTGCATGCAACCCCAGGTTCCGTTATGTCTCCCACAGTGAGTCGGGGTCGGGGCTGGACTGCTGACAGGTTGGCGAAATCTGCACTTACGGTGGGCCACGTAGCAAGACGTAGCCTGTTCCTGGTGGCCCGGTACAACCATCCGGAATGGCACCCTCTGTTCGCCGGGTATGCCAGCGGACCAACTCCGCTGACCACTGGCTCCTATGGGCAGCTTCTGTATGTCACAGAATTCGACGGAGCGCCAAAAATTATTTCCGAGTATTTCCCGGAGATCCTTGAGCCCGCCCCACCCATGTTGTGGAGTCACGCGCAGGGAGCGGAGATCAACGGGATCGGAAATCCAAATGAGGTTCGCGCGCTTACTGCCCCGACGTTCGGGGAACACCTTGACGATTGGAACGAAATCAAGATCTCTTCCTCCTGATGTACCCCGCATGTGTCAGTCAGGTGGCCCTTCCATCGGTCGATGTGCGGAGCCGTTGGCTACGGCGTTCTGTCGGCCGCCATGGTGTTCCCGTTCTGCGGCACGAAGATCACGTCGAACAGAGGGCTGATTGAGTCGCCGGGTCGGGTTGGTCGGCGTGTCATGTCATCTTCATATGGACGTTGCGCACTGCGTGTGTTGCGGGGCTGACGGCCTCCCTACCGCCACCACACGCTGTCATAGAACTTTTGTTTGAGTTGATTCGTGACGATCTCTTCCTATGCTCCCGGTGAGGGGCCCACCAAATCCGACTCCGTGTCCGTCCACGAGGGCACCATCGAGGCCGTGCGCTCCCGCGTCGGCAAGCGTGGGATCTCCGGATACGTCGAGGCCGCCATACAGCGCCAGATCGAACGCGACGACCTTGCCGAGTTGATCGCCGCGAACGAGGAGATCCACGGCCCGCTGACCCCCGAGGACATCCACGCCGCCGAGGAGAAGCTGTTCGGTCCCACCGACAAGGGAACCGGCACCGCTGAGGCCGCGGCGTGAGCGGTACGTGGGTACTTGGCAGCGAGGCCCTGTCCCTCTATCTGCGTGCCGACAAGGGGATGACGGCGCTCTTGGCCGTGGCGGCCAAACGCGACGTGCGGGTCATCGTCAGCGCGCTCACTCTGGTGGAGGCTGACCCCAGCGGTGCTCACAAGGCACGCATGTCCTGGGCTCTCTCCCGGCTCGTCGTCGAGCCTGTGACGAAGGAGACTGCATCCCGCGCCGTTGAGATCCTCCGGGATGCCGGCGGGCTCGCAGGCCATAAGTACGCCATCGACGCGGTGGTCGCGGCCACCGCTCTCCGTGAACCAGGACCGGTAACCGTCCTCACCTCCGACACCGAGGACATGCTTATGCTGTGTGGCACGGCTGTAGCCGTCGTTGAGGTCTGACCCGCCGGACCTGCTGGCGCCTATCCCTCAGCCGTACCGCCTCGCTTCGCTGTGCCGAGACGACGCACTCGCCCGAACAGCCACGGTCGACACTCCAAGGTCGGCGTCGGCCGCCGTAAACGACGATCGAGCGAATGCTGCGGCGGAGCCCGTCGGATGACAGCCGAGTCCTGAACCCACCCATTGGTAGATGTGCAAGGGACTCGGGCCGGCACGGAGCGACATGGCTGAGCGCCTGCTCGTGAAGCAGGAACGTGTCTGCCACCGGACGTTGTCGCACGACCCTGCCAAGGGCGCTCGCCGCCTACCCCTGCACCAGCCCCAGATACGGCCCGAACTCCGACGCCAGGGTCAGGCGGCCCAGCTTCTGGTACTCCCGTTGGATCGCGTGGATCAGCGTCTCCATCGTCACCGCGCCCCCCGTGTCCGCCGCCAGGTACGCCGAAGTCACCGCTATCGAGCGGATGTTGCCGCCCGCCAGTTCGAAGTTGGACGCGCAGAAGTCCAGGTCCAGGTCCGTGCCGCGGGGGAGGAGCGGGCCCAGGCAGCGTTCCCAGAGCTGGAGGCGTTGGGGTGGGTCCGGGAGGGGGAAGTCGATGACCAGGTCCAGGCGGCGGGTGAAGGCGTCGTCCAGGTTGGCGCGGAGGTTGGTCGCCAGGATGGCCAGGCCGTCGAAGGACTCCATCCGCTGGAGCAGATACGCGCTCTCCACGTTCGCGTAACGGTCGTGCGCGTCCTTCACGTCCGAGCGTTTGCCGAAGATCGCGTCCGCCTCGTCGAAGAGCAGGACGCCGTTCACGCCCGCCGCCTCCGTGAAGATGCGCTCCAGGTTCTTCTCGGTCTCGCCCACGTACTTGTCGATCACCGTCGCCAGATCGACCGTGTAGAGGTCCAGGCCCAGATCCGCCGCGATCACCTCCGCCGACATCGTCTTGCCGGTCCCCGAGTCGCCTGCGAACAGGGCCGATACGCCTCGGCCCCTGCCACCCCCCGGCCGCATCCCCCACTCGCCCAGTACCCGGTCACGGTGGCGCGCGCGGGCCGTGAGTTCGCGGAGTTGGGCGTGGGTGTCGGGTGGGAGGACCAGGTCGTCCCAGGTCACCGTGGGTTCGATGCGGCGGGCGAGGCGGTCCAGGCCCGCCGCGTTCTGGGCGCGGGCTCCCCGGCGTACGTGGTCGGCGGTGAGTGCGCCGCCCGACAGATGGGCCGTCTGGGCCGCGCTACGGGCCGCGGCCGTGACCTGTTCCGGGGTGAGGAGGAACGGGGCCAGCAGATGGTCCGCGTCGACCTCGGGCGGCGGCGGGGCCGGGGACCACTGCTTGTACGCGTCCGTCCACAGGGCCCCGCGCGCCGACGGCTCCACGCGCGGAGCGTGCAGGAGCAGCGGGGGAACGGTGGACCACGACGCGTCCCAGGGCGCTCGGCCCACCAGGATCGTCGGCACCGGGGTGGCGGTCAGGAGCCTGAGCAGGTGCGGGTGTTCACGGCAGATCGCGTCCAACGGGGCGCAGACCAGACCCGCGTTCGTGAGGCGGGCCTCGCGGACCAGGGCGCGTACCGCGTCCGCCGGTGAGGGATCTTCCGCCAGCCGTGCCAGGTCCAGGCCCAGCACACCGAGGCCCGCCGCCGTCAGCGCCGACGCGGCCAGCGCCGTACCCGCGCCGCCCTGGTCCTCACTGAGGTAGACCAGCTGGACGCCGTCGGACAGGACCCCGGCGAGCGGCGCCGGGTCGCCGACGCCCCGTACCGCGCGCCACGGTGCCAGCAGATCCGCGAGCCGTGGGTCGGGGGTGTCGTCGCCCAGGAGATGGGCCGCGACCCGGTCCGGTACGCGCAGCGCGCGGCTCAGGAACGGGCGGTCCAGGTCCTCGACCAGGAGCAGTCCACCGGCCCGCAGTGGCGACCGGGCCGCCAGTCGGGCACGGGCCTCCTGATCCGCCGGCGTCGAGCCGCACAGGCCGAGGGCCAGGCCGACGGACGGGCGCCGGCGGGTCACGTCGTCGTTCAAGTAGCCGTAGAACGCCTCGAACCGGTCGTCCAGATCCGGTACGAGCGCGATGAGCAGGATCTCGGTGTCGAGTGGGGTGAGGGTGAACTCCCCTGCCAGGAAAGTGAGTCGGGAGTCCGAGGAGCCTTCGAGCGGCTTTTCGTCAGGGGGCGGGTACGAACGCGCCCCCTCCTCGTCCAGCAGCCTCGCGACGTTCTCCTCCGTCAGATACAGGCCCCGGAACGCGTCGTCCGGGTCCGGATCGGTGGCCCGCCTCGCCTCGACCGCCCGGCGGACCCGCTGCTCCACCGCGACCGCCCGCGCCAGCAGGTATCGCAGGTTCGAGGCTGCCTTCATACGTCCTCCGGCGTCGTGCCGCGCGTCTCCGTGATGCGGACGGCGCCGGGCGGTCGCCGGGGCGCCGGTTCCCGTTGCGGCCTGCCGGGCCGCGACCCGTACACCGGCTGTCCCGCGCCCTCAACCCGCTCCCGCTCCCGCGCCGGCACGTCCCCGAACCGCGCCCGCAGACCCTCGTCACCTACCGGCGGACCCGCCTCGTAGATCGGCGACGACGTGACCGGAACGCTGATCACCAGGTCCAGCGACGGCTTCAACTCACCGCCCAGCGCGCTCCACACGTCCGCGAACGAGCGGTCCTCCGGTGGCGGCAGTGCGATCGACATCGGCACCGCCGCGCCGATCTCCGCCAGGGATCCCGCCAGCCGTTCCGGCGGCAGCGCCTCGTACCGCAACAGGCACGCCAACAGCGAGGAGAGCAGCCGGTGTTCGTCCTCGGGGCGCTTGGTCCATGCCGTGATCAGATACGACAACTTGAAGTAGCGCGGAGGGCGGCGACGCGCGACGATGGCGCCGCGCTCGTCGTACTCGTTGTGCAGACCGCGCTCCCGTCGCCGCATGTCCTCGCGGATGTCGTAGAGGTAGAGGTTGACCATCGGCGAGTTGACCTTGGCCGCCCACTCCCTCGTCGGCGCGTCGAAGACGACCGCGATCGGGCCGCCTTCGAGGACCTCCGCGCGGATCAGAGCCCGTAGGACGTCGTCCACCTCGTGGATCATTCAGCTACCTCGCCCGTCACGAGCGACCCTTGAAGTCCGGTGGCTGGAGGTTGCGTTGCACCACCAGGACCGGTTTTTGGAGCCGGGGCAGGTCGGTGGCGTCCGCCCGCAGCACGCGCGGGCCGAGCGTGTCCTTGCGCAGCACCAGCATCTGCACCTCGAAGGTGCCGTCACGGCCCACCCGTATGCCCGACCTGTCGGCCGTGATGCCGAGGGACCAGGTCAGACGTACGGTCTTGCCCGGCGGGTAGTCCTTGCCCCGCGCCAGCACGGGCTGCCCCGGCTTGGCGACCAGCGGCGTCACTTCGAGCGAGGGCTTGAGGACGCGCAGCCGGTCCGTGTCGCGGTTGTTCGCCGCACGGCGGTCGGGCAGTGTCCCGCGGACGGTGGCCCGTACGTCACCGGTGATCGCCGCGCGATACGTCGCCGTCTGTGCCACCTCGATACGGCCCCCGGCGGGGATCGTGCACGGCCGGGCGGCCGTGCAGCGGTTCAGCGCCGGCAGGGTCCGGTCACCCGCGCGGGACGGCGCCGGCCAGGCCGCCGAGAGGACCACACCCCTCGCCGCGTCCGGTCCCGCGTTGGTGACCGTGAACTCGGCGCGGGCCGGGCGGCCGATGTACGTACGGTCCGGGCTGACGTCCACCCGTACCGCGATGTCCGACGAAGGCGGCACGGGAGGCTCCAGCACCTCGAACTCCGCTGTGTCCGTACCGGTGTTGCCCGCCGAGTCCGTGGCCGAACAGGTGACGGCCGTCGTGCCGACCGGGAAGAGCGCGCCCGACGCGGGATCGCAGGTGACGGGCAGCTCACCGTCCTGGGCGTCCGTGGCCGTGGGCGTGAATCTGATACGCGCGCCGTCGTCGTCCTCCGCCCTCACCGTGCGGTCGTCCACGGTGACGACCGGGTCGTTGACGTCGTTCACGGTGATGCTGATCTTCTGCTGGAAGTCGGGATCGGGAACGGCGGCGGGGCCGAGCGCGTCCGTCCCCGGTACCTGGGCGCCGAGCTGGAGGAACTGGACCGTACAGGTCAGGGTCGTGCCCTGGGGGGCGTCGGCCGACACGTCGACGGTCTCCGTGAACCGGGCCGTCTGGCCGCTGATGAGCCGCCTCGTCGGCGGGTCCAGGGCGACGGTGAGATGCGGGTCGCAGTCGTCGAGCTGATGACCGACAGAGGTGGGCAGATTGTCGAAGCCGGCGATGATCGCCTCGGCCGTCTCGTCCGGCTGGATGCCCTCCAGCAGGCGGCCACCGGTGGCGTCGATGATCCGTGTGGCCTGGCCGCGGGTGGTCGGCGGATCTTCGATCTGGCCGGGGAAATCAGGGTTGTTGGCGTTCCCGTTGCCGTTCAGGCCGTCCCCGCGGTCGCTGTCCACCTCGACGCCGATCACCCGGACCCCCTTGTCCTGGAGGTCGGCGATCGTGTCGTCGATGGTGTGGCCGTTGCTCGGCGCGTGACTGGAGGCATCGCTGACCAGAACGACGACCGGGCTCGCGCCCTCACGGAACTCCGTCTGGCCCCCGGCGCCGTTGGCGATCTCCCACAGACCGTTGATCCAGTCCTCCGACGGGCCCATGCTGAAGCCGCCGAGGTCCGTCCGCAGCCCGTTGACACCGATCTGGACCAGGCCCATGTCGTTCGTCAGGCCCTGGAGAACCCGGAATCCCGCGTTCGGTTCGTCGACCTCCTGGTCGCCGAACGTGGCGACCGCGAAGCGCGACTCGGGCTCCGCGGCCAGGATCTTGTCGGTGATGGCGGGCAGATTGGTCCGGACGCTGTCGATCGGATCCTTCATGCTGGCCGTGCCGTCCACGTCCTGCATGCTGGCCGTGCCGTCCACGAGCAGGACGACGTCCGGGCTCGGCGGGATCGCGGGCGTCCGCACCTGCTTGGCCACCCCCGTCGAACCGCCCGGGTCGAGCGCCTCGTCAAGCGTGGCCGGCGTGACCCATGGGTCCGGCGGTACGGGGACGTGTATCGCCGCAGGTGTATCCGTCACCGGCGCCGTGTCCGCCACCGCCGACGCGGGCGTCAGACCGGCGCCCAGCAGGAGCAGGACGAGCGCCGCCGCGCGCCGCGCGCCGCCCCGCCGGGGCCGTACGCGCCCGGCCCGCCCACGCGCATGTTCTCCCTGCTCCGGCCGAATCCACGCCACCTGTTCCTCCCCCGTCCCCTGACATGCCCCTGCGCCCCGGACATGCCGCAGCGCCTGTACGGTCCCGTAGAACTCCGTTGCGTACAGCGGAAGTCGAGCCACTGCCACGGGTAAGCACGATTGCCCTTTGGTGCAATCTCAGGGCATTCGCTGACGTCAGATAAGACCTTGGCGCATCGCGTAAGCCACCGCGTGCGAGCGATTGCGCAATTGCAGCCGGGTCATCACGGAATGCAGAACGTTCTTGATCGTGCGCTCGGAATACGCCAGCTTCGTCGCGATATCCGCTGTGTCATAACCTTCGGCGACCAGCCGCAGCACATCGACTTCTCGCGCCGCCAGCCCGGTGAAGTGCAGCCCGCGCGGACCGAGCACCTGGCCCTGGAGTCTGCCGACCTCTTCGAGGAGACGGCCGAGCAGGTCGGAGGGCAGATGTCCCTCGCCCCGCGCCACCGTCCCGATCACCTGGACCAGGTGCTCCGGCGTCGACTCGGAGCGTCTGACCACACCCGCGACGCCGCACTCCGCCGCGCTCACGAGCTTCTGCTCGTCGATGTCCGTGGTGACCAGAACCGTGCGGCAGGTGCTCGTGCGCTGGATGTGGCGCAGTGTTCGCAGCGCCTCCTCGTCGACCGTGTCCACGACGATGACCACGACCTGGGGCGAGACGTCCTCGGCGTCCCATTCCATGACGCTGACCTCTGGACGTGCTCTTAATTGACTGGCGACCCCGGCCCGCGATATCGGATCTTGGGCTCGTAACGCGACAGTGGTGCGTTCCATGCGAATGCTCCCCCTGGGCGACAGCCTGAAGCGTCACAGCAATGCACAAGCCTCACAGCTGCATGTGATTGCCCCATCCGTTGTGAGGCGGACTGAAGATTCCCGCCTTCACCGACAAGGAAACTGAAACGTTGTGGCGGGCATCGAATCTGCCCGAAAGTGTTCCTTCGCGGCCGATGTGACACCGGGTCACCGACCTTACGGTCCCGGGTATGAGTCTCACCGCCAGTCTGGACGAATCGTCCGTCGCCGCCGCACCGGGCGAGGAGACGGCCCTTCCGTTACAGGTCCTGAACTCCGGCCGGACCGTGGAGGAGTACCGCTTCGAGGTGGTCGGCGCGTGCGCCGCCTGGTCGGCGGTGGAGCCCTCGGTCCTGTCCCTCTATCCCGGCGACTCCGGGACCGTGTCGCTCGTGCTGCGCCCGCCCCGCGACTCGACGGTGCCGGCGGGCGAGACAACGTTCGGCGTCCGGGTGGTGCCGACGAGCGAAGAGAGCGGGACGGTGGTGCCCGAGGGCCGGGTGACCGTCCTGCCGTTCACCGAGACGACGGCCGAGCTGGTCCCGCGCAGCTCGCACGGGTCACGGAGCGGACAGCACCGGCTCGCCGTCGACAACCGGGGCAACACACCGGTCACCGTGAAGCTCGGAGCCCAGCCCGGTACGGAGCTGGCGCGGGTCGTCTTCGCCGTTCCCGAGCTCCGCATCGAGCCGGACCGCGCCGAGTTCGGGAAGCTGCGCGTGCGGCCGGCCAAGCGGATGTGGCGCGGTACGCCGGTGACGCACCCCTTCCAGGTGTTCGCCACCCCGCAGGCCGCCGAGGACCAAGAGCCCCTGGAACCAGTCCTGTTGGACGGCTCCTACCAGCAGGAAACGATACTGCCCGGCTGGTTGCCACGGGCGCTCGTCGTCGCCGCCGTGGTACTGATCGCGCTGGTCGGCCTCTGGTACGCGCTGCTGCGCCCGGCGGTGAAGTCGGCGGCCCGGGAGGCGGTCACGCCCGACGCGGTACGGTCGGCCGTCGAGGCCGACAAGAGCGCGTCACCGGACGGGCAGGACCCCGACGGGGGCGGCCCGGCCGGTGCCGGTTCCGCCGGTGGCGACTCCACGGGCTCGGGCGACGGTACGCCGGGATCCAGCGAGTCACCCAGCCCCGGTTCCTCGGCGGACGCCGCGGCGACCACCCCGACCAGCGCGCAGGTGCGGGTCAGTGACTCCGTCGGGGGCGGGGCGAACACGGGGACGGCCCTGCGGGTACCGGCCGGGCAGACCTTCGAGCTGACCGACATCGTCGTGCAGAACCCGCAGGGCGACGCGGGAACGGTCGTCGTCTCGGCCGGGCCGGAGACGCGCGTGCTCAGCCTCGGGCTGGAGAACTTCCGCGACTCCGACTACCACTTCGTGACGCCGATCCTGGTGCCTGCGGGAGGCACGGTCACGATGACCATCGACTGCCGCAGGGTCGGCAGACCGGTGGGCGCGCCGGCGCCGTCGCGCTGCACGGAGTCGCTGTTTCTCGGTGGCAACATGCGCCCTGCCCAGTCGAGTTGAGGGACCATCAGTTAGATCGGCCAACGCCTGAGTTCGCGCCGTACGGGCTCAGGCGGGGGGCGCTTCCTCCTCCTCCTCGGGGCCACCCGTCGCGGCCCGCTGGACGAACGAGCCCTGTACGTCCGCGGGTTGCTCCTCCTCGTCCTCCGTCGCCTCCCGCTGTACGGAGGCGGCGGCGGTCGCCGGAGCCGGGACTGACGCGCCGTCAGATACGTTCGCGGGGGCGGCCGGTACCGGGTCGGCCAGCACGCGGTCCGCGTTCGCGACGGCCTCCCGCTCGAAGCGGTCCGAGGGGTCGCTGACACGGATGCCGCCGGGCGCCTCCGTCCCCTCCACCGGTCCTTCCCGCTGCTGGATCACATGTGTCAGCTCATGCGCGAGGGTGGTGCGGCCCTGCGGCGACGAGGGGTCGTAGGCGTCGCGTTGGAAGACCACGCTGTTGCCCACGGTGTACGCGTGCGCGCCGACGCCCTTCGCCGACTCGTGGGCTGCGGCGTCGTTGTGGACGCGTACGTCGGAGAAGTCCGCGCCCATCCGGTTCTCCATGTCCGCCCGGGTGTCGGCGTCCAGCGGGGAGCCGCCCGACGACACGACCTCGTGGACCGGCGAACGCCGCTCCTCCTCGGCCTCGGCCCGGTCCGGCGAACCGCTCCGTGAGCGCTGGATCATCGGGCCGAGCGCGCTGTTGCCCACGGCGCGCTGGAGAGCGCCCATCCCGGCGACGCCGATCACATCGGCCCGCCCTCCGGCCGCCGCGCGGTAGAGGTGATGAGCCCGCTCGGAGACCTGTCCGGAATCACGTGCGTGGCCATGCCGGCCGTCCTCGTGATCAGCCACTTGCTCACGGTCGTGGCCGTGATCGTGGTCGTGGTCGTGGTGGTGTTCATGGCCGTGATCGAGGTCGTGTGCGTTCATCGTCATCTCCCCTGACCGCACCGGTCGTTCGGCTGCCGGGCCGGGGTCCGCGCCGCGGCGTTCCCCACACTCCACCCTTTGCCGCCGACGCCGTCCCGGTCCAGGCCGCGCACCGGCCCGGCCGGGGCACCCGGCGATGCCCCATCGGGCAACCCGGAAAGCGCGACGCCGCCGGACCCGGAAGCCTGACGGCTGCTCCGGGTCCGGCGGCGCGGTGTTCGGCTCAGACGCCGACGCCGAAGTCGGTGGCGATGCCGGAGAGGCCGGAGGCGTAACCCTGGCCCACGGCGCGGAACTTCCACTCGGCGCCGTTGCGGTACAGCTCGCCGAAGACCATGGCGGTCTCCGTCGAGGCGTCCTCGGTGAGGTCGTAGCGCGCGAGTTCGGCGCCGCCGTCCTGGTTCACCACGCGGATGAACGCGTTGCGGACCTGGCCGAAGCTCTGGCTGCGCGACTCGGCCTCGTGGATGGAGACCGGGAAGACGATCTTGTCGACATCGGCGGGGACACCGGCGAGGTCGACCTTCAGCGACTCGTCGTCGCCCTCGCCCTCACCGGTGAGGTTGTCACCAGTGTGCTCGACCGAACCGTCGGGGCTCTTCAGGTTGTTGTAGAAGATGAAGTGCTGGTCGGAGGGGACCTTGCCGGCCGCGTTGACCAGCAGCGCGCTCGCGTCGAGGTCGAAGTCGGCGCCGGTGGTGCTGCGCGCGTCCCAGCCCAGGCCGACGAGCACCGCCGTCAGGCCCGGCGCTTCCTTGCTGAGCGAAACGTTGCCGCCTTTGGAGAGGGAAACTCCCACGATCTTCTCCTGGTGCTCGAAGGTATGGACTGAGTAAAATCTACAACACTGTAGAAATTGTGAGCGGCGCAGGGGGAGTGGTGCGCGGGCGGGCGGGCGGTTGTGCGGACGGATGGTCGGACGGACGGACGGACGGAGCGGTGCGGGGGGTACGCCCCGCCCCCCGCACCGCCGACTGTCGGCCGTAGCGCTTGCTTCTACAGCACTGTAGAAACTAACAGCACGGGTACGGCGGCACACACCGGACAGCCCTACGGTGTGAACGCCCGCCGCACCGTGAGTGCGAGCGCCGCGCGGCGGCGGTCGTGGGCCGACTCCGGTTCGTCGTCGCTCGCGGCGTACATGACGCTGGCCGGCGACCAGGTCATCGACATGGCCGTGACCATGGCGAGCACTTCTGTCGCCGGGATCGACGGGTCGACGACGCCCTGCGCCTGTGCGTCGGTGATCGACCGCAGTTTCTCGGTGTCGTGCCCCGGCATGAAGTGGAACAGGTCACCGGTGGGGGTGCGTTCGAGGCGGGCCCAGGTGGCCAGGCGGACGAGTTCGGGATGGACGAGGTAGGCGTCGTACAGCCGGACCGCGTAGCCGGGAAGATCGTCGCCCGTGGCGGGGACAGTGCCCACGATCAGGTCCAGGTGCTCGGCGAAGACGGCGTCGAACAGCTTGTCCTTGTTGCCGAAGTACGCGTAGAGCTGCGCCTTGTTGACCTGGGCGGCGGCGGAGATCCGGTCGACGCGCGCCCCCGCGATGCCGTACGCGGCGAACTCCGCCGTCGCGGCGTCGAGCAGCCGCCGCCGGGACGCCTGGCCCGCGCTCGTGATCTGTCCCGTCTTCATGGCTAAAGGCTAAACCAACTGGTTTGTCGCTTTGTCGGCACTGCCGGTGGCACCGGCGCCGGCAGTGGCGCGGACAGTGGCACCGGGACCGGCACCGTCGCCGCCACCCGCCGCCATGTCCAGGACGAACCGGTATCGGACATCGTTGCGTGCGAGCCGGTCCAGCGCCTCGTTGACCTGGTCCGGGCGCATGACCTCCACGTCGGCGACGATGCCGTGCTCGGCGCAGAAGTCGAGCATCTCCCGCGTCTCGGTGGTCCCGCCGCTCCCCGTGCCCGCCAGTGTCTTCGCTCCCACGATCAGGCTCAGCGGGCTGACCGTGAGGTCCTCCGGCGGGATGCCCACCACGCACAGCGTGCCGTCCATCGCGAGCGCGGACATGTACGGCTCCAGCGAATGCGCGGCGCCGACCGTGTCGAGGATGAGGTCGAAGCGGCCGGTCTGCGCGGCCATCTCCTTCTCGTCCGTCGACAGGACGACATCGTCGGCGCCGAGCGCACGCGCCTCGTCCGCCTTTCCGGCCGTGCGCGTGAACTGGACGACCTCGGCGCCCATGTGGTGGGCGATCTTCAGCGCGAGATGTCCCAGTCCGCCCATGCCGACGATGCCGACCGTCCGGCCGGGCGCCGCTCCCCACCGCTTCAGCGGTGCGTACGTGGTGATGCCCGCGCACATCAGCGGCGCGGCGGCGGCCGGGTCGAGCCCCTCGGGCAGGTGGTAGGTGAACTTCTCGGGCAGTACGTACTCCGACGAGTAGCCGCCCCGGGTCGTGAGGCCGTCCTTCGGGTCGGTGCTGCCGTAGGTCAGCGTCGGATACCGCAGGCACCAGTTCTCCCGGCCGGCCAGGCAGGGCGGGCAGGCGCCGCAGGAGTCGATGATGTTGCCCACCGCGACCTTGTCGCCGACCCGGAAGCGCGTCACGGCGTCGCCGGTCGAGATGATCTCGCCGACCATCTCGTGGCCGGGTACGACCGGGAACTCGCCGCCGTGGCTGACGGTCGAGGTGTCGGTGGCGCAGACACCGCGGTACTCCACCCGCACGGCGACGTCGTCGCCGAGCAGATCGCGGCGGGTGAATTCCCAGGGCTCCAGCGGGCCGCCCGCTCGGTGGGCGGCCCATCCGGTGACGTTCCTCATGGCGGATGCTTCCCTTTCACAGGTAACTAACTAGTTTGTTGTCTCATTGGGCAACGCACTCCCCAAGCTTCCGACCGTCAAAAAAACTAGTTTGTTTATTCCCTTCGGTGCGACCGGCTCAGCGCAGGATCCCCGCCTGCCGTGCCTCCCGCAGCCATGACGGGAACTCCGACAGGAGCCGGTCGTACAGCTCCGGATCCGAGACCCGCTCGATGTCGTCCACGGCGAAGAAGCCGACGTTGTCGACGCGGCGGCCCGCCATTGTGTCGAAGCGTTGCAGCACCCCGTAGTTGGCCCTGCCGAGTCCGACGAACTGCCAGAACACCGACTCCTCCACGGCCGCGCGCAGCTCCCGCTCGATCTCGGCGTCGCGGTACACGCCGCCGTCGGAGAAGAACAGGACCAGGGTCGGCGCGGGCACGGGGTTCTCGCGCACGTACGCCCGCACCTCGGCGATGGCCTTCTGCTCCTCGTTCTGGAAACCGACCGCCCGCATGTCGACCTGTCCCGCCACCAGGCCCTTCTGCGGCTTCTTACGGCCGAAGAGACTCATCTGCCCCACCCGCACATGCAGGCTCAGCCACTCGGGCAGCTCGCCGATCACCAGATCGGGCAGCCGGGCCGGGTTGGTGGCGAACGTCCACGCCTGCATCTCGCCGTCGTCGTCGAGCTGCGCCGCGACGGCCGCCATCCGCTCGGCGACGTTCTTCACCACGCCGCGTGTGTAGAGCGCGCTCATCGAACCCGAGGCGTCGAGGACGAGAATGACGCGCGCGACCACACCGGTGACGCCGTGCTTGTCCAGGCTGACTGCGACCTGTTCCTTGCGCAGCGAGAGGCGCTTGCGCATGTCGACGGGAAGCCGCTCCTCACCCTTGGTGAGACGGGCGCCGGGCCCGCCGGACGCGGGAGCGGCGGGGGAGGGGACGGGGGGAGCCGGGGGCAGGACCGGCGCCCGGGGCGGTACCGGCGCCGGGGCGGGAGGCGGCACCGGCGCCGCGACCGGAGGCGGCTCCTCGTCGACCGTGATACCGAAGTCCGTCGCCAGCCCCGCCAGCCCGCTCACGTACCCCTGCCCGACCGCCCGGAACTTCCACGCCCCGCCCCGCCGGTACAGCTCACCGCTCACATACGCGGTCTCCGAGCCGGCCTCCATGTCGAAACGCGCCAGCTCCGCGCCCGACGCCGCGTCCAGCAGCCGCAGCCGCAGACCGGGCACCTGCCCGAACGTCCCGCCGTCGGCGGACGCGCACAGCGCCACGCGCTCGATGCCCGGCTCCAGCCGGGCGAGATCCACCTCCACGGAGTCGGCGCCGGGCTGCTTGCCGATGTGGCGTACGGCGCCGGATGTGTGGTGCGGCTGGTTGTAGAAGACGAAGTCGCCGTCGGAGCGGACCTGTCCCGCGTCGGTCAACAGGAGGGCGGATCCGTCCACGTCCGGTATGCCGGGTCCCGCCGACCAGCTGAGGACGGCCCGCACGGAGGGGACCGTCACCGGGAGATTGGCGCCTTTGCTCAGTGTCGTCACGGCAGCCAGTCTGCCCGCCGACGGATCCGAAGTCTCCGGACTTGACGGACTTCGCGGACTTCTGGGTCCCCGCGGTCTCTACGGACCCGCGTCCCCTCCCTCCCGCCCGTCACCCGTGGCTCTCCGACGCGCCCCCGGCGCCCCGCCGCAGTACGGTGGCGGTATGGGTACATGTACAGATCTCGCCAACGCGACTGCTGACGTGGCGCCCCTTTCGAGCACCGACGAATGCGTCGACTGCGTCGCACTCGACCGCCGGGACTGGGTCCACCTGCGTCTCTGCCTGTCCTGTGGACACGTCGGATGCTGCGACAGCTCACCGCTACGGCACGCGACCGAACACTTCACACAGACCGGTGACCCCGTCATGCGCTCCCTGGAGCCCGGCGAGGAGTGGCGCTGGTGCTTCACGCATCAGCTGCTGGGCTGACCGTCTCCCCGGCCGTCCGACTCTCCGGCCGCCGGGCCGACCGCCTCCTCCTCGATCGGCAGGCACACCTGGAAACGGGTGTCCCCCGGCCGCGAGGTGACTTTGAGGTCCCCGTGGTGCTTGTTGACCACGATGCGGTACGAGATGTCCAGCCCCAGCCCCGTGCCCTCCCCGACCTGCTTGGTCGTGAAGAACGGCTCGAAGATCCGTGGCCGCACGTCCTTCGCGATGCCCACCCCCGTGTCCGCGATCTCGACCATCAGCCGCTTGTTCTCGAGCCAGGTGCGGATGTCGCGGGCGACGGCCCGGGAGACGGCCGGATCGTCGTCGACGGTCAGAATGGTCGGATTTGCCATACCTCCATCATGGCCCTTGGAGGCGCGAGGTGCGGTGGACGGCGGTTGGGGGGCCGCCGTCCACCGCGGTCGGGAGGGCGCGAGTCACACCCCGCGTACGGGGACGGTCAGTGCGCGGTGTCGGTCTGCCAGACCACCGTCCCGCCGGCGGCGCGGATCACCACGTTGCCGTCCATCAGGACGATGAGCTTGGCGTGCGGATTCCCGGTCGTACGGGACTTCCACACCGGCCGGTCGTCGGCCCCGAGGACGACGAGGTCACCGTCCTCCTGGAAGACCGCTTTCACCCCGCCGGTCCCGGCGGTGCCCGACTCCCAGCGCTGCTCGTCGCGCTCGTCCAGGACGACCAGATTGCCGACCTCCCGCATCACGAGCCGGGCCTTGGCCGTGCCGACGGGCCCGTCGGCGGGGCGCAGGGTGAACGGGGCCTCAAGGATCCGGTCGCCGTCGGGGCCGCCACCGCCGTCGAGCTTGCCGTCGGCGAGCAGTTCGATGGTGGTGAGCGAGGGCGCGAACGCGTACACCGCGCCCTCGGTCCTGACGAACTGCTCGAAGTGCACCTTGCAGCCCTTGAAGCTGACATCGGTCGCCGTGCCGACCAGCGGGTCCCGGCCCGGAGGCTGGTCCCTCGCCGGGAAGTTCGGCTCCTCGATCCAGTCCTTCTGGATGAACTCGAACTGCCGCACCAGGTCGGACTGGTAGCAGACGAAGACCAGGCCGCGCGGTGCGTCCGGGCCATTGCCCGCGCTGCCGGCGGGGTCGAACGGCCGGCCGTAGGGAATGCCGCGGCGCATGATGCGCCGACCGTCGAGCGCGCCCTTCTCCGGGACGGTCTGCTCGTCGCTCGACTTGAGCAGCAGACCGTCGCGCGGGCTGCTCTTGCGCAGATGCGAGAAAAGCGGAGTGATCTCGCCCTCCAGGTCGTCGCGGTAGCTGATGTCGTTGTCCGACCACGCCTCCGCGTCGCTGGGGCTGTCCGCGTGCGGGCACTTCGCCACCGGCGTGCCCGAGCGCCAGCGGCCGACCAGGCGCGCGGCCAGCCACTCGGTCGTCGCCTCGGGCGGCACCTTCCCCTGCTCCTTCAGCTCCTTCAGACGCGCCGCGACCTGCGCCCACCAGCCGGGGACGTCCTGCGCGAGACGCCGCAGGACCTGGAACGAGCCGTTCGTCGCCCAGCCCGGCAGGTCGTTCGGTCTGCCGCCGTCCCGCTCGTGGCCGACGACGAACTCGCCGGCCGGGATGATCCGGGTGCCGGGGCTGCCCTTCTTGTGCTCGGGCCGGTCCGGGTCGGGCTGGTCGAAGCCCTCTACGGCGGGCTCGCTGATCCCGTCCTTGAAGCCGAAGTGCTCCTTGCCCCGCCGGCTTCCCTCCAGGGTCGCTCCGTCCTGCTCGAAGACGATCACGACCTTGTGCCGGGCGGCCTCCTCGCGCTCCTCGGTCAGCGCGACGCGCAGATCCTGCGGCCGGTCCGCGGCGACGGTGAGCACCGCGTGGATCGGCTGCCCCGTGCCGTTGCCGAACAGCCAGTGCTCCGGGGCGCACTGCCCGGTGTCACCGAGCAGGTCGGCGCGGGCCGCGGCGCCCTGCTTGAAGGCTTCCTGCGTACTGCCCGGCGGGACGGACGGGAAGGGATCGCGCCCGGCCAGCAGCCGCACTCCGGGATAGGTGAAGCTGACGACCCGCCATACGGCGTTGAGCGCCTTGGGATCGTCACCGCCGGACTGCTTGCGGGCCCTGCTGAACTCCGCGTTGAACGCCGCGACCTGACGGGTCGTGGCGATCCGGGGCCGCAGCCTGCGCAGCCAGGTCCTGGCGAGGCTGTCGTCCTCGAACCGCAGCAGGAGTAACTGGACATGGTCCTTCTTGGCTCCCGCGATGATGTCGCCCTGGATCTCCCGGCTCCTGCGCAGCGGCAGATCGGCCTCCCCGCCACCGGGCGGGTCGTACGCCGTCGAAGGCTGTGCCCCGTAGGTCATGACCGCGCCCCGCTCGGCTCCAGGGAGACCCACTTGGCGATGCTCGGGACGCCCTCCTCGTTGAGCAGGAACAGCATGTACCAGCCCGGCGGGGCGGCCTCGGCGGTGGGCGGCGCCTGTAGCTCCAGCTCGCCGCCGCCCTGCCGCTTGATGCGCAACTCCACATGCCGCTGGCTGGTGTTGACCGAGTGGGTGGCGGTCGTGGGCGCCAGCAGCACGGCACGCTTCACGTCGTCGGTGGTGGAGCTGGTGACGGTGAACCGCTGGTCGAAGACGAGCGGGCGGGACGGCGCCGAGTCGAGCTCGGGACGGGCTCCGTTGTGGAGGTACGACGGCTCGTACATCTCGATGGTGCCGTCGAGATCATCCTTGATGTTCCGGTCGTTGGCGATCTGCTGCGCCTCGTCGCCGGTGACCATGACACGGCCGTCGGGCAGCACCACGGCGTTCGAGTGGTAGCCGCGCGCGAGCCGCTGGACGGGGCCCAGCCGCCAGTCGCCGTTCTCGTCACGCAGCTCCGTGTGCCGGTACTTCAGGTCCGCGTTCGGGTTGTACTGGCCGTTGCCGTAGTCGCGGATGTCGTAGGAGCCGTTGACGGTCAGCAGGTTCCCGTCGGGCAGGAGCAGCGTGTTGTCCTGCGTGCGGCCGAAGGCCCGCGCCTCCTTGGTCTTCCACTTGCCCGCGGCGAGCTGGTAGGTGTTCGGGTCCGTACGGTCGCCGCCGAGGACCAGGACGGAGTCCGGGCCGCGGAAACCGCCGGGGAGCGGGACCGCCGAGCCGTAGCTGCGGTTCACGGCGTCCGGCCGGTGCGCCAGGTCGCTCCGGGTCTCCTTGACCGGGTCGAAGAGCCACTGCTGGTCGTGGCTGCGGCCGAGCCCGTAGATCTTCCCGTCGCGCAGGCTGAACAGGTGCGGGTAGTCGAGCTTGTACGGCGCGTCCGCGCGGAATCGGTCGACGTGTCGGAACCGGGGGACGTCGGTCGTGCGGTACGGCACCGGGTCGCCCAGCGCGGGGAAGCGCTCCACGACCGGGGTGGGGGTGCCCCAGCCCAGTTCGGACTGGCCGGACATGATCAGCATCCGGCCGTCGGGGCCGGTGACGACACTGGGATACCAGCGGCCGACGGACATGTCCTCGTTCATCGCCCAGGTCTCGCTCCACGGGTCGAAGACGAAGGACAGCTTGGCCCCCGAGCCGCCGTTGCCCCCGAGGTTGCCGCCGAAGACGCCGAGCATCCCGTTCGGCAGGAAGGCGTGTCCGGCGCAGAAGATCGGCGCGGGGCGGGAGATGCCCGTGCTGTCGGGCATGGTGACGGCGGGCGGGGTGACCTTCTTGAAGGCTCGCTCTCCGGTGCCCTTCGCGGGGTCCCAGAGATAGGCGCGGCCCCGGTTGGCCGCGCCGACGATCTGGGTCGGCGCGGTCTCCTTCGTGGGGTCGGTCTCGATCCGCTCGAAGGAGAAGAGGAGTACCTTGCCGGTGGGCAGTTGGGCGATGTGGACGCCGAAGTCGGGTGAGTCGAAGTACTCCTTGAAGGCGCCGAATTCCGACGCCTTGTACTCCTTGTTGGTCTCCGCCTGCGTCTCGGTGAGCATCTTCAGCCGGGCGGTGCGGGTCGCCTGCGGGTAGGTGCCGAGATCCTCGGCTCCCGCGCGGGTGGCGGCGTGCTCCTCGGCGTGTTCGCGTCCGAGCGCCGCCTCCTCGGCGGGGTCCACACCCGCCCTGGTCGGGTGCTCGTGGCGGCCCCCGTCGCTGTGGGCGACAGCGGGGGCGACACCGGCGAGAGTTGAGGCCGCGAGGGCGCCGGCGACAGTGCACGCCGCGAGGGCGCTGGACAGCCTTGTGCGAGAGCGGGGAATTCTCATGAGGCTCGGGCCGGGTCCTTTCCGGGATGGATGGAGCGCGTGGTGCGGCGATGCCGCACCCGGAGCGAATGACTACTCGCAGTAATCATGTTCGTGGCGTTCGGGTGCAAAGGTCCAGGAGAACGAGCGATTTTGCCTCTATGGAAGTAACAGGCAGTTGATAGGGTTCGCTCCCCGCGTGAGCGCCCGGCGCGTGAATCGTCCGCCGCCCGGCCCTGTCCGCCCCTGCCGTGCGCCAAGTCCGCTTCTGGCGCGGGCTGTTGACGAACCCGTGACACGCTTGAAAACTCTCACTGTCCGACCGCAGGACCTGAACTGTGACGCTCAATTATTTGCGGTTCTCTTGCAAGATCGGGGCAGTCGATCTGTCCCGTTTGATCGTGGTCCTGCCGTTCCCCCCACCACGGACCGGCATCTCTCACTCTGTCGACCCCACGGAAACAGAGGACACCATGAAGTCGAAGCACCTCCGACGGCGCCTGATCTCCGGCATATCCATGACCGGACTGCTCGTCGTCGGTCTCCGGCCCGCCTCGTCCGCGTCGGCGGCCGGCCCGCCCGCCCGCGAGAGCCGGTGACACGTCGGCGCGGCCGACCGCGGCCGACCGCGGGGCCGCCCTCCCGTACGTCGAGTACGAGGCCGAAGCCGCCGACTATGACGGCACGTTGCTGGAGGCGGACCCGAAGCGCACCTTCGGGCACACCAACTTCGCCAGCGAGTCGTCGGGCCGCAAATCGGTACGGCTGGACAGCACCGGTGAGTTCGTCGAGTTCACCTCGACGAACGAGGCCAACTCGATCGTCGTGCGCAACTCCGTCCCCGACGCGCCCGGCGGTGGCGGTATCGACGCCACCGTCAGCCTCTACGCCGACGGCGCGTTCGTGCAGAAACTGGACCTGTCGTCCAAGCACAGCTGGCTGTACGGCAACACCGACGACCCCGAGTCGCTGACCAACACGCCCCAGACGGACGCCCGCAGACTCTTCGACGAGTCGCACGCGCTGCTGGAGAACAGCTATCCGGCGGGCACGAAGTTCAAGCTCCAGCGCGACGCGGACGACGACGCGTCCTTCTACATCGTCGACCTGATCGACCTGGAGCAGGTGGCGCCCCCGGCGAGCAAGCCGGCCGAGTGCACCTCCGTCACCGAGTACGGTGCCGTCCCCGACGACGGGAACGACGACACCAAGGCCATCCAGGACGCGGTCACCGCGGACCAGAGCGGCGACATCGACTGCGTCTGGATCCCGCAGGGCCAGTGGCGTCAGGAGCAGAAGATCCTGACCGACGACCCGGACAACCAGGGTCAGTACAACCAGATCGGGATCAGCGACGTCTCGATCCGCGGCGCGGGCATGTGGCACTCACAGCTCTACACGCTCACCGAGCCGCAGAACGCGGGCGGGATCAACCACCCGCACGAGGGCAACTTCGGCTTCGACATCGACGACAACACCCAGATCTCCGACATCGCGATCTTCGGCTCCGGCCGGGTCCGCGGCGGTGGAGGCACCGAGGGCGGGGTGGGTCTCAACGGCCGGTTCGGACAGAACACCAAGATCGCAAACGTCTGGATCGAGCACGCCAACGTGGGTGTCTGGGTCGGCCGGGACTACGACAACATCCCGTCGCTCTGGGGCCCCGCCGACGGGCTGGAGTTCAGCGGCATGCGGATCCGCAACACCTACGCCGACGGCATCAACTTCAGTAACGGCACGCGCAATTCGCAGGTGGACAATTCATCCTTCCGCACCACGGGTGACGATTCGCTCGCCGTCTGGGCCAATCGATACGTCAAGGACCCGGCGGTGGACATCGCGCACGACAACTCGTTCACCAACAACACCATTCAGCTGCCCTGGCGGGCCAACGGCGTCGCGATATACGGCGGTTACGGCAACAAGGTGCAGAACAACCTGATCGCCGATACGGCCAACTACCCCGGAATCATGCTGGCGACGGACCACGACCCGCTGCCTTTCTCGGGTGAGACGCTGCTCATCGGAAACGCGTTGCACCGCACGGGCGGCGCTTTCTGGAACGAGGACCAGGAGTTCGGTGCGATCACCATTTTCCCGGCGAGCCGCGACATCACCGGGGTGAAGATCAGGGACACCGAGATCTCCGACTCCACGTATGACGGCATTCAGTTCAAGAACGGTGGCGGCAACGTACCGGACGTCGAGATCAGCAACGTGTCGATCGACAAGTCCAACAACGGTTCCGGCATCCTCGCGATGGGCGGTGCCCGCGGCAACGCGACCCTGACGGACGTGACCATCACCAACTCGGCCGAGGGAGACGTACTGGTCGAGCCGGGATCGAGCTTCGTGATCACGGGCGGCCCCGGCACGGGGCGGGCGGCCGGATGACACGCCACTGACGGCAGGGCGACAGCCCCGCTCCGCGCCTTCCGTACGGCTCTGTGAGGCGAGCCGTACGGAAGGCGATTTTCGTGCGTTCAGGACACTGCTCGCAAAAGGTGGAAGATTGCAATTTGTCCGCTTTGCGGGGTGGGTGTTATGTGTATCCAGGGGATGACTTGTACCTTTCTGGGCGGTGTTGTCGTCGGCCGGTTGCATCAATGCCCCGTGATGTGTGTCACAGATTCGGCGGACGGTTTCTCCCGTGCCCGCTCCCACCTCCCTTGCGGGAAAGGAAAGTTGAGGCCCGTACCGCCGGGTGGGAATTCGCATTGTTCGCCATTGGATCAGCGAATGGCGGGGCGTGGTGAATTCAGGACTTGTTTCGCCCGGACGTTCTCGCTTACGTTCTCGTCATTCCGGGCGGAACGCCGAATCCTGCCGCTGTCCGGAAACCGCACCCACCCATTCACGTACGGCAGGAGCGGGGGACCCAGGTAAGTCGCCGATCCGGCAATGCCGGACCGGCTCGGGGTGAAGCCGCGCCAACAGCGCGGCCGGGCATCTCCCGCCCGAACCCGACAGCTCACCTCGCAGGCGACGGAGAGGATTTCGTCATGCCCGCACAGGGTAAGCACCGCCGTTCCCGCACCAGTCCGCTCGCCCGCCGCCTCATCGCCCTCGGGACGGGCGGCGCCGCACTCGCGCTGCCCCTGGTGACCGCCACCACGGCGGGCGCCGCCCCCGCCCCGCAGCAGCCCGTCAAGGCCCCGACGGCCGCCACGGCCGCCGCGAAGGTCACCCACACCGTCGCGAAGGGCGAATCGTTGGCCAAGATCGCGGACGCCCGTTCCGTGAGCGGCGGCTGGAAGGCGCTGTACAAGACCAACCGCGCCACCGTCGGCGAGAACCCGTCAGTGATACACCCCGGCCTGAAGCTGAAGCTCTCGGGCAAGCCGAAGGCCGCGGCCCCGACCGCGTCGACCGAGAAGGCGTCGGGCGAGACCACCGAAGCCGTCGAGACCGCCGCGAAGTCGTACACCAACGACCTCGACGGCTGGATCCGCGAGGCGCTGGACGTCATGGCGCAGAACGGCATCCCCGGTTCGTACGACGGGATCCACCGCAACATCATGCGCGAGTCCGGCGGCAACCCGCAGGCCATCAACAACTGGGACTCGAACGCGGCGGCCGGCACGCCGTCGAAGGGCCTGCTCCAGGTCATCGCCCCGACCTTCGAGGCGTACCACGTGGCCGGCACCTCGACCGACCCGTACGACCCGGTCGCGAACATCACGGCGGCGTGCAACTACGCGGCCGACCGCTATGGCTCGATCGACAACGTGAACGGCCCGTACTGATCGGCACGGCTGTCGCGTGACCCGGAAGGCCGGGCGGGCCGCATGGAGCGGCCCGCCCGGCCTCCGGCCGTCCTCAACCGCCTGACGGCTCCACGAGCCCGCCCGGCGATCGAGGGCGAAGCGGCCACCGGGCGGACCCGGTCCACCCCCTCGTCCTAGATGTCCAGCAGCCCCGCCGCCAGGTCCCCGACCCGCGCCCGCCACGCCGCCTCCGCTGCCTCCGCGTCGAAGTCGAGCGGGCCCGTCTGGGTGAGGACCAGCCGGGGCCCGTGCCCCGTCCCGGCGCGCAGCTCCCAGCGGACCTCACCCTCTGGGTGCCAGGCGTACGCCAGGACCTCCGGCTTGCGTACGTCCGTGACCGGCCCCGCCGGGATCTTGCCGGCCATGAAGCCCGACGGCACTGGCGAACCGGTCAACGGCTCCGTGCCACCGGTCAGTTGCGCCCAGACAACCTCCGCGGGCCGTACGAGCTGGCGCTCGAACCGGACCCGCCGCCCGCCGTCCTCCGTCTCCTCGACACGCCCCCGCGTCAGCTCATGGAAGCGGGCCAGATACGCCTCGTGCAGCCTGCCGCTCGTGTCCTGGTCCACGTCCACGGGCCGGTCCGCCAGCAGTCGTCCCAGTGCGGTGACGCAGACCTGCCAGCCGGACGCGAAGCTCGCCGCCCCGAACCGGTCGCCGAAGGTGTGGACGAGGCTGAGCCGTGAGCCGTCCCCGTCCGGTGTGATTTCCCAGCGCAGATGGTCCTCGCCCCAGGTGAAGGCGAACAGGCGCGGTTCGTCGACGTCGGTGACCCGCCCGGTCATGGCCGGGCCGGGGCCCGGCTCGCCGGGGAAGTGGAAGCCGATCCCGCCACCCGGCCGCAGATCCACGCTCACCTCGGAGGGGAACCACTTCGCCAGGTGCGCGGGCTGCGTGATCGCCTCCCAGACCCGCTGCGGCGGATGCGCGAGCCGGCGCTCCATGCGCAGAGCGGTCCGCCCGCCGCTCTCGGCCGACAGGGAGGGCGAGAAGCCGTGGTCGTCGGAACGGCTGTCGTCGGGGTGCGCAGTCATGAGGAATCGTCCTCCATCGCGTCGAGATGCCGTTCGAGCGCGTCGAGCCTTCCGGTCCACAGATGCCGGTAGTGCCCGAGCCAGGCGTCGAGCTCGGCGAGCGGCTCCGGGGTCAGTTCGTACCAGCGGCGCTGGGCGTCCTGCCGGACCCGTACCAGCCCTGCGTCCCTCAGCACCCGCAGATGCTTTGAGGTGCCTGGCTGGCTGAGGCCGAGCCGGTCGGTCAGCTCACCGACCAGATGCGGACGCTCCAGGAGCAGATCGAGGATCCTGCGTCTGCTCGGCTCCGCGAGCGCGTCGAACGGTATGGGCATGACCCCACCATACCCATTCGGTTATATAACCTCAAGCGCATATAGGCTGCGAGCGTCTACCGTCGCGCCAGCAGCCAGTCCATCGCCGACGGGCACGTGTCGAGGACCGAGACGTGCCCGTCATCGGGCCGTACCCACAGCTCCGCCCGCGGGAGACCCGCGAGCAACGACGTGGCGTGCGAGGGCGGCACGACGCGGTCGTGGCCGCCCTGCACGAGCAGTACGGGCGCGGCCACCTCCGCCAGGTCGAAGCCCCACGCGGTGGCGAAGGCGACGTCGTCGTCGATCAGCCCGTCGGGCCCGGCCTGCCCCGCCTTCACCGCGTCGTCGCCCAGCGACGACCACGCGCCCGCCAGCGCGGCGAAGTCGGCGGAGGTGAAGCTCGCGGGGTCGAACTCATCGGTCGCCGCGTACAGTTCGCGCGCCTCGCGCCCGTCGGCGGCGGACCGCAGACCGCCGGGCGCCACCATCCCCTCGTACCAGTCGAAGTCCCGCGTGTACGGCGCGAGGCCCGCCAGGCAGACGACACCCGTCACCCGGTCCGGCAGCAGCGCGGCGCACGCCAGCGCGTGCGGCCCACCCCCTGACGCCCCCATCGTGGCGAACGACCCGACGCCGAGGGCGTCCGCCACCCGCTCCACGTCGGCGGCGGCCGATGCCACGTTCCTGCCGGGCAGCGGGCTCGACCCTCCGTAGCTGGGGCGGCCGTACGACACCAGCCGGATCCCGCGCGCCGCCGCCGCCGTGAGCAGCGGCTCCAGCGGGACGCCGGTCTGCGGCGAGCCGTGGTGCCAGACGACGGTCGGCCCGCCCCCCGCGCCCGAAGCCTCCGTACCGCCACCGCTGTCGTACGCCCGCAGCGTGCGCCCGTCACTCAGCTCCACGTCCTGTTCGATGACCACCGCGTCAGCCTACGGCGCACGGTCGGCCACGCTCAGCAGATCCCGTCCCCCGGCTCGGGGTTGCCCAGTGCGAACAGCGGGCGCAGCCGGAGCCCCGCCCAGGTCCCGAGCAGGGCGGTCGCGCCCCAGATCCAGCCGTGCAGACTGCCCGACGCGATGCCCGCGAGGTACGCGCCGATGTTGCAGCCGCCCGCCAGCCGCGCGCCGATCCCCATGAGTACGCCGCCGAGCACCGCCGCCACGGCCGTGCGGCCGGGGATGCCCCGGTGCAGCGCCCACGTCCCGCCGAGCGAGGCGGCGACCGCGGCGCCGATCATGATGCCGATGTCGGTCAGGCTGTTCTTGTCCCTCAGCACGGGCCCCGCGAACATCTCGGCGTTGCCCGGCTGCTGCCAGAACGACCAGCCGGCGGGGTTGCCGCCCAGCGCGTCGACCACTCGCGAACCCCACAGGCTGAACGCGCTGGTGACACCCCAGGGGCCGCCGGACACCAGCAGTACGCCGGCGCCCAGCACGGCCAGCGCCAGTGCGCCGACGGCCAGCGGCCACGAGCCGCGCAGCACGCGCGCCGCGCCCTCGGCGCTCGGCGGGGTGCTGATCGGCGGCGGCGTACGGCGCGCCTGTACGCGGCGGCTCACCAGCACGATGAGGCCCAGTACGGCGATGGTGACGGCCCAGGAACCGAACCAGCCGACATGGTCGGACAGGAGGACCGGGTCGAGCGCGGGCAGGTCCTTCCAGAGGTCGAACTGCCAGGCGGCGACGGTCGATCCGACGATGAAGCCGCCGAGCGTGAGCACGATGGACGACTGCCCCGAGCCCACGGCGAACAGCGTGCCCGACGCGCACGCGCCGCCGAGCTGCATACCGACGGCGAAGACGAACGCCCCGACGAGCAGCCCGACGCCGAGCGGCCCCGCCGACGGCGCGGGCACGGACCCGAACAGCCCGGTGCCGCTGCCGATGATCAGCGCGAAGAGGGTGGCGGTGGTGCCGAGGAGCAGGGCGTGGGCGCGCAGCCCCTGCCCGTTGCCGACGGCGACCAGCTGCCGCCAGGCGGAGGTGAATCCGAACCGTGAGTGAAACAGCGCCAGACCCAGACCGAGCCCGAGCAGCAGGAGCGAGCCTGGCTTGGCGCCGTGCGTGGACCACACGTACGCGGTGAGCGCGACGGCCAGCAGCCCGGATATCGCGAGCGGTACCCGGCGTACCGGAGGCGCGGGTGCGGCCTCGGGGGCGGGTGAGGAGGTCGGGGAGGGGACGAGCAGCGCGGCGGGGCTGGTCCGGCGCGGGGGAGCGGTGGTGGTCACGACTGTTCTCCGAAGTCGGGTGGTCGGCGGCGGCGGGGCGCGGGGGCTCGACTCAGGAACAACAGAGGTTGTCGTCGACGCACCACACCGAGTTCGCGAAGCACGCGAGACAGAGGAAGCGGGCAGGTGCGGACATGGCGGCGAGAGTAGCGCCGAATTTCGATTCCGTGCACACGTATCTCGCGGACCGGACCTCGCGGACCGGACCCCGGCCGGTTGGCCGGGGCTCTGCTCACGTGTGCAGGATCCGCCGGTCGATGTCCGCGGTCATGTTCCGCATCGTCACGCGGAACTGCTCCGCTCGATGCGTACCCTGCACAACTGGTCCAGCATCACTGGTAGTTACTCCCCCAGCCCAGAGGGTGAGCCAGTACAGCGGGCAGGTGTACCGGAGTAGGCCCTGGTGAAGCCCGCAATACGGCCCGGACGCTGGGCGCATGCCATCCCCGCAGGCCCAAGAGGCCGTCACCGTACGTGTGTTCACTCAGCGGTTCTCCGCCACCAGGCGAGGCGCGCGGCTCGCGCGGAGACTCGCCACACAGCAGCTCGACGCGTGGGGCATCCCCTACGGCTCCGAGCCGTCCGACGCGGCGGCCCTCGTCGTCGCCGAACTGGCGGCGAACGCCGTCCTGCACGGCCGGGTCCCCGGGCGGGACTTCGGGCTGCGGCTCGCGTACAACACGGCCAAGGGCCTCGTACGGATCGAGGTGAGCGACACCCACAGCGCGATGCCGGCGCGAGCGCCCCGCGGTGCCGCTCCCGACGAGGAGCGGGGCCGCGGGCTCGTGGACGCCATCGCCGTGCAATGGGGCATCAGCGGACGGTCGGGTCCGGGGAAGACCGTGTGGGCCTACGTGCCGGCCTCGCGGGAGGAGGTCTGAGCGGGCCGACGCCTTCGGCGCGGGCGCGTCAGTGGTGGCCCTGTCGGCCGAGGGTCTGCTCGGGGGTCGCGCCGGGACGGGTCCACTGCGGAACGGGGCGGCCGGTCGGGCCCCAGGTGGCGTTCCCGTCCGCGTCCGAGCGCCAGTACCAGCACGGGTCCTGTCCCTCGGGCCGCCCCTCGGGGTTGTCCTCCCACGCCTCTCCCCGGCCGTAGGGCGTCATGTCGAGCAGGGCGAAGGATCCGCTGGCCGGCTCGTTGCCGCGGCCCGTCGTGGAGTAGGTGAGGAACACGCGCTCGCCGTCGCGCAAGAAGGAGGTGAGGTAACCCATGGCGCCGCCGACCGGCTCGTCCACACCGCGTACCGAGTACCAGGGCTGGGTGTAGCCCATGAACTCGACGAAGGGGGCGACCTCGTCCCACGCGCCCGTGGTCAGCACGGCGTAGGAGACGCCGCGGGCGTTGAGGTAGACGGCGTCCTTCACCTGCCAGGCCGTGACGGTGCAGCCCTCGCACTGCCCCTGGTGCGGCGCGCCGTCGTGCCACATGTGCTTGTAGACCAGCAGCTCGTCGCGGCCCTGGAACAGGTCGATGAACGGGACCGGGCCGTCGGGTCCGACGACCTCGACCGTCCCGTCGAACTCGACCATCGGCAGCCGGCGGCGGGCCGCGGCGATCGCGTCGCCCTCGTGGGTGTGGGCCTTCTCGCGGATCAGCAGCTCGTCGCGCGCCGCCTGCCAGGTGGCCCGGTCGACGACCGGCGGCTTTCCGGGGAGGTCGCTGCTCGCGTTGCCGGATGTGGTGGTCATGGAGTCCTCCGTGGTGTCTGGTGCCGTACGACGCCGTACGACGCTCACCAGTACCGACTCGCGGCCCGGCCGAAACTCATCGCCCGAGTTCACGGACGCGGCGCCGGGCATGTTCGCGACCTCGTGGACGGCCCCCCGTCACGTGGCGCGAGTCGATCGACGAGGCCGCGCGTACGAGCCGTGCGCCCGGACCGCTCGTGCTCCCGCCGGACCGATCCGGGCCACCGGGAGGGCCGGGCGCACGGCGGCGGCCACCGCCGAAATCCAGGCGGCGGCCGGGCTGAGCCGCCCCGGCCCGCCGCCCAGGTCAGGCGCGTACCGGGTGCGGATCTGAAACCGATCAGATATGAAGAAGCGCCGGTCACCGCGCCGCATTAGCGTGACGTCCATGGAGGCCGCGGAGGCGGCCCCTACTGACACATGGAGTCACGATGCGTAAGAGCACGAGGACGGACACGCGCGCGTCCGTGCGGGGCGCGGCCGGCAGCCACGATCTGATCCGCGTGCACGGCGCGCGCGTGAACAACCTCAAGGACGTCAGCGTCGAGATCCCCAAACGCCAGCTCACGGTGTTCACCGGTGTCTCCGGCTCGGGCAAGAGCTCCCTCGTTTTCGGCACCGTCGCCGCCGAGTCCCAGCGGCTGATCAACGAGACGTACAGCGCCTTCGTCCAGGGCTTCATGCCGACACTGGCCAGACCCGAGGTCGACGTACTCGAAGGACTGACGACCGCGATCATCGTCGACCAGCAGCGGATGGGCGCCGACCCCCGCTCCACGGTCGGCACCGCCACCGACGCCAACGCGATGCTGCGCATCCTCTTCAGCCGGCTCGGGCAGCCGCACATCGGCTCGCCCGGCGCGTTCGCCTTCAACGTCGCCTCCGTGCGGGCGAGCGGCGCGATCACGGTCGAGCGCGGCGCCCGCAAGACCGTGAAGGCGACCTTCAGCCGCACCGGCGGCATGTGCACCCGCTGCGAGGGCCGGGGATCCGTCTCCGACATCGACCTCAGCCAGCTCTACGACGACTCCAAGTCGCTCGCCGAGGGCGCGTTCACCATTCCGGGTTGGAAGTCGGACAGCTTCTTCACCGTGCGCGTCTACGCCGAGTCGGGCCTCCTCGACCCGTACAAGCCGATCGCCAGGTTCACGAAGAAGGAGATGCAGGACTTTCTCTACCGGGAGCCGACCAAGGTCAAGGTCGAGGGAGTGAACCTCACCTTCGAGGGACTCATCCCCAAGATCCAGAAGTCGTTCCTCTCCAAGGACAGGGAGGCGATGCAGCCACACATCCGCGAGTTCGTTGACCGGGCGGTCACCTTCACCACCTGCCCCGAGTGCGACGGCACCCGGCTCAGCGAAGAGGCCAGATCCTCGAAGATCAAGGGGATCTCCATCGCCGACGCCTGTGCGATACAGATCAGCGACCTCGCCGAGTGGGTGCGCGAGCTGGACGAACCGTCGGTCGGGCCGCTGCTCGACTCGCTGGCCGGGACCCTCGACTCCTTCGTGGAGATCGGACTCGGCTATCTCGGCCTCGACCGCGCCGCGGGCACGCTGTCGGGCGGTGAGGCGCAGCGCGTCAAGATGATCCGGCACCTCGGCTCCTCGCTCACCGATGTCACGTACGTCTTCGACGAACCCACCGTCGGCCTCCACCCGCACGACATCCAGCGGATGAACAACCTGCTGCTCAGGCTGCGGGACAAGGGCAACACGGTGCTCGTCGTGGAGCACAAGCCGGAGACGATCGCGATCGCCGACCACGTCGTGGACCTCGGTCCCGGCGCCGGTTCGCAGGGCGGCACCGTCTGCTTCGAGGGCACCGTCGACGGGCTGCGGGCCGGCGGCACCCTCACCGGCCGGCACTTCGGCGACCGGGCCGTCCTCAAGGAGTCGGTGCGCAGGCCCACCGGGGCGCTGAAGATCCGCGGCGCGACCACGCACAACCTGCGCGACGTCGACGTGGACATCCCGCTCGGGGTGCTCACCGTCGTCACCGGAGTCGCCGGCTCCGGCAAGAGCTCGCTCGTGCACGGGTCGCTGCGCAAGGGCGCGGGGGACGTGGGCGCGGACGTGGTGGCGATCGGCCAGGGCGCGATCCGCGGCTCGCGGCGCAGCAACCCGGCGACGTACACCGGACTCCTCGACCCGATCCGCAAGGCCTTCGCGAAGGCCAACGGTGTGAAACCGGCGCTGTTCAGCCCCAACTCCGAGGGCGCGTGCCCCAATTGCAACGGCGCCGGCGTCATCTACACCGACCTCGCGATGATGGCCGGTGTCGCGACCGTCTGCGAGGAGTGCGAGGGCAAGCGGTTCCAGGCATCGGTGCTGGACCACCACCTCGGCGGCCGGGACATCAGCGAGGTGCTCGCCATGTCGGTGGCACAGGCCGAGGAGTTCTTCGGCGCCGGCGAGGCGGCCACACCCGCCGCGCACCGGATCCTCGACCGGCTCGCCGACGTCGGGCTCGGCTACCTCACCATCGGCCAGCCGCTCACCACCCTGTCCGGCGGCGAGCGCCAGCGGCTCAAACTGGCCACGCACATGGGCGAGAAGGGCGGTGTGTACGTACTCGACGAGCCCACCAGCGGCCTGCACCTCGCCGACGTCGAGCAGCTGCTCGGCCTGCTCGACCGGCTCGTCGACTCCGGCAAGTCCGTCATCGTCATCGAGCACCACCAGGCGGTCATGGCACACGCCGACTGGATCATCGACCTCGGCCCCGGCGCCGGACACGACGGCGGTCGCGTCGTCTTCGAGGGCACTCCCGCGGACCTCGTCGCGGACGGCTCCACCCTCACCGGCGAACACCTCGCGGCCTACATCGCCACCTGACGGGAGCGGGTCGTTCGGCTTGTTCCGGACTGGTCCGCCCGCGCCCCGTGTCGCTGTTGGGCCGAACGGGTGAGGCGCGGGAGGATGGCCGCATGCAGACACAGCATGCGAGAGGGGTGATCCGGTGAGCAGGTACGGCGGTCACGACAGGTACGACGCCACCGACGAGCAGTGGGAGGGCCTGGCCCAGGTCGTTCCGCTGCGCGGGCGCAACGAGTGGCCCTCGCGCGTCGACCACCGGACGATCCCCGAGGAGTACGCCGAGGAACAGCGGCGATTCGTCGTGCTGCGGGTGCGGGTCTTCGCCGACGCGCGGGATGTCGCGGAGCATCTGATCGCGCAGATCCCGGTGCTCCTCGACCTGACCGGTGCCGAGACCGACGTGGCCAAACGCATCCTGGACTTCAGCAGCGGGGTCGTATTCGGGCTCGGCAGCGGTATGCACCGGGTCGAGCGGAACGTCTTCCTGCTCGCGCCGATCGGCACCGAGGTGGAAGGGATCGCGGCGGCGGTCCAGCAGCCCTGAGGGGAGACCTGGTGGCCCTGATTGACCGGGGGCGCCGGACGCACCTGATACACCTGGATCCGTGACGGAACCGGATGTACAGGGATTGCAGCGCAGGCTGGTGGAGTTCGCGGCGGCACGGGAGTGGGAGCCTTACCACACTCCGAAGAACCTGGCCGCGGCGCTGAGCGTCGAGGCGTCCGAACTGCTGGAGATCTTCCAGTGGTTGACGCCCGAGCAGTCGGCACGGGTGATGGACGACCCCGGGACGGCGCACCGCGTGCGGGACGAGGTCGCGGACGTGCTGGCGTATCTGCTCCAGTTCTGCGACGTGTTGGGGGTCGACGCGCTCACCGCGCTCTCCGAGAAGATCGACCGCAACGAGCTGCGCTTCCCGCCTTCTTCCCCTTCGTCCTCCGCCCCCACCTCTCCCTCACCGTCCACGTCCGACTGATTCGTCACTCTGCGGAGTGGCCGAGTTGTTCACAACCGGCTTCCTGTCCACAGATTTCCGAATTCCTCTGGTCTTCCTGTTGCCGACACCTCACTCTGGGTAATGAAGTAAGTGGGCAGGGTGTTCGAAAGACGGGGACGGACGGACAGAGACGGACATACGGAGACGGGGATGGCGAATGGACGCGGAGAGGCTGATCGGGGCCGGCCGGGTTGCCTTGGCCCGGAGCGGTGCGGCGCTGGACGTCGTGGCGGAGGCCTGGCAGGCACAGGCTCTCGCCCAGGCGATAGGGGACCAACTGGCCCTGCACGGACCGCAGGAGCTGAGGACGGAGGCAAGGGACCTCGCTGAGACGGGCGCGCGGGGCGGCACCTCACCCGATCATCCCTCCCTGCGCGCCGGGGGGATACGGGCGGCACGGCTCTCGGTGGTGACAGACGCGCGGAGCGCACTGGCCGGGCTCGGCGTGCTGCTCGGAGAGGTGGGGATCGCGCTGGTCTCGGTGGCGTGCGGGACGGACGAGGAGGGGTTGTACTGGCAGTGCATCGAGGCCATCGACGCGGCGGACGAGTCGAACGACCGGGTGCTCGGCATGCTGCGCAAGCTCAATGAGCAGGAGGAGGTGCGCGAGCGGGTGCGCGAGACGGAGAAGGAGAGGGGGTGAAGGTGATCGTGACTTCGACGACAGACGCGGCAGAGGAATGCCGAGGGCGCGGCGAGGAGGCGCGGCCGACGGGCGCCGCAAGGTGCAGGATGGATGCATGGATCTTCGAATCTTCACCGAGCCCCAGCAAGGGGCGAGCTACGAGACGCTGCTGACCGTCGCCAAGGCGACGGAAGACCTCGGCTTCGACGCCTTTTTCCGCTCCGACCACTATCTGCGGATGGGTTCCGCCGACGGTCTTCCCGGCCCCACCGACGCCTGGATCACGCTGGCCGGTCTCGCGCGCGAGACCAGGCGGATCCGGCTCGGGACCTTGATGACCGCGGGCACCTTCCGACTGCCGGGCGTGCTCGCGATCCAGGTCGCACAGGTCGACCAGATGTCCGGCGGCCGGGTCGAACTGGGCCTGGGCGCGGGCTGGTTCGAGGAGGAGCACAAGGCGTACGGGATCCCCTTCCCCAAGGAGAAGTTCGCCCGCCTCGAGGAGCAACTGGCCATCGTCACAGGGCTGTGGGCCACGCCGACGGGCGAGACGTTCTCGTACGACGGGACGCACTACCAACTGGCCGACTCGCCCGCGCTGCCGAAGCCGGCCCAGTCCAGGGTCCCGGTGCTGATCGGCGGACACGGCGCGACACGCACCCCGCGTCTCGCCGCGCAGTACGCGGACGAGTTCAACATCCCGTTCGCCTCGATCGAGGACAGTGAGAAGCAGTTCGGCCGTGTGCGGGAGGCGGCGGTCAAGGCCGGGCGGAAGGCCGACGACCTGGTGTATTCGACCGCGCTGGTCGCCTGCGTGGGCAGGACCGACGCGGAAGTTGCCCGCCGGGCCGCGTCCATCGGACGGGAGGTGGAGGAGCTGAAGGCGAACGGACTCGCGGGCTCGCCCGCCGAGGTCGTCGACAAGATCGGACAGTACGCGGCCGCCGGCGCGTCCCGCCTCTACTGCCAGATGCTGGACCTGGACGACCTCGACCATCTGGAACTGCTCTCCTCCCAGGTGCAGTCGCAGCTGGGCACCGGCCCGGTCGAGCAGTCACCGCGCTGAGCCGAGCCGTCCGCCGGTCGAGGGCAGGGAGGCATCCGTGAAGCCCGTCCGTACGCTCGCCGCCGCGCTCGGCGAGGGGAGCCTTGTCCTCGACGGCGGACTCTCCGACCAACTGCGGGCGCAGGGCTGCGATCTCTCCGACGACCTGTGGTCGGCGCGGCTCCTCGCCGACGGGCCGCAGCAGATCGAGGCGGCACACGCGGCGTATGTACGGGCGGGCGCCCAGGTGCTGATCACCGCCAGTTACCAGGCGACGTACGAGGGCTTCGCCCGCCGGGGCATCGGCCGGGACCGGGCCTCCGAGCTGCTTGCCGACAGCGTCAGCCTGGTCCGGCGGGCGGGGGCCGGGGCGGCACGGGAGATCTGGGTGGCCGCCTCGGTCGGGCCGTACGGGGCGATACTCGCCGACGGGAGTGAGTACCGGGGGCGGTACGGGCTGTCGGTGCGGGAGCTGGAGCGTTTCCACCGTCCGAGGATCGAGACGCTGGCCGCCGCCGGGCCGGACGTCCTCGCGCTGGAGACGGTGCCGGACACGGACGAGGCCGAGGCGCTGCTCGGGGCGGCCGGGGGATGCGGAGTGCCGGTGTGGCTCTCGTACACCGTCGCGGGGGACCGCACACGCGCCGGCCAGCCGCTGTCCGAGGCGTTCGCACTGGCGGCGGGCGAGGACGGCGTGATCGCGGTGGGCGTCAACTGCTGCGATCCGTCCGACGCGGACGGCGCGGTGGCGCTCGCGGCCACGATCACCGGGAAACCGGTGGTGGTGTACCCGAACAGCGGCGAGGAGTGGGACGCGAAAGCCAAACGCTGGGCGGGAGAGGGGCCGGGGGCGGGGGAGGGGAGGGGGGAGGGGCCCCTCCCCCCGGCCACCCAGCCCTCGCCCTTCCCGCCCGACCGCCTCCACACCTGGCAGGCCGCGGGCGCCCGCCTCCTCGGCGGATGCTGCCGCGTCGGCCCGGCCCGCATCACGGAGGTCGCGGCGGCGCTGGACGCGGGGCGGGCAGAGCGTTGACGGGCGGTGCCAAAGCGGTTCAAGGACGCGGCGACAGTACGTGACTGACCGCGTAGGGGGCCCGTTCGACGCTGTGCTCCGCGCTCCTCATGGAGCTCGCGCCGATGGCTGCGGCCATCGCCCTCCCCCTTGTCGATCGGCGTGAGCCGCGAGGGGTCTCGTTCATCCACTGGGCCCCGCGTTGTAGAGCGGACGGAGGATGTACCGCGGGCTGCCAATAGCAGCAGCCGCCCGAGGGGCGGAAACTGGACGTACGGCGACCTCCGGCCCCGGACCCGCGCTTCCATGAATCGCTTTGCCGACCAGGACTGCTACACGGCCTTGGCCCAGATTTTTACAGACGGGCTTTCAGGCCGGGCGGTCAGACGCCGGCCGGGGTGTTGTCCGGCTCGGCGGTGTTCGTGCCGCGCGTGGCGTTCTCGGTGTCGGTGAGGGCGGCGAGGTAGCGCTCGGCGTCCAGGGCGGCGGCGCAGCCGGTGCCGGCGGCGGTGATGGCCTGGCGGTAGGTGTGGTCGACGACGTCGCCTGCGGCGAAGACCCCGGGGATGTTGGTGCGGGTGGATGGGGTGTCGACCTTGAGGTAGCCCTCGTGGTCCAGCTCCAGCTGGCCGGTGAAGAGTTCGGTGCGCGGGTCGTGTCCGATCGCGATGAACAGGCCCGTCGCGTCGAGGTCGCGGGTCTTGCCGGTGAAGGTGTCCCGCAGGACGAGGCCGGAGAGCATGCCACCCTTCTCCTTGATCTCCGCGATCTCGCTGTCGAACGCGAAGGAGATCTTGTCGTCGGCGAAGGCGCGGTTCTGCATGACCTGCGAGGCGCGGAGGGCGGAGCGGCGGTGGACGACGGTGACGGAGTTGGCGAAGGTCTGGCGCACCGAGGTCCTGGCCGGCATGGTCGTCGCCCTGGCCCTGATCCCCGAGGCGATCTCGTTCTCGATCATCGCCGGGGTCGACCCGGCAGTCGGCCTGTTCGCCTCGTTCACCATGGCCGTGGTCATCTCGATCGTCGGCGGACGGCGTGCGATGATCTCCGCCGCCACCGGCGCCATCGCGCTCGTGATTGCCCCCCTGAACCACGAGCACGGCCTGGGTTACCTGATCGCCGCCGTCATCCTCGCCGGGATCATCCAGATCGCGCTCGGCATGCTCGGGGTGGCGAAGCTGATGCGGTTCGTCCCGCGCTCGGTGATGGTCGGCTTCGTCAACGCGCTGGCCATCCTGATCTTCATGGCCCAGGTCCCCGAGACCCACGACGTGCCCTGGGCGGTGTACCCGCTGATCACCGCCGGCCTCGCACTGATGGTGTTCTTCCCGTAGGTCACCAGGGTGGTCCCGGCCCCACTCGTCTCGATCGTCATCCTGACCGTGATCACGGTCGCGGCCGGCATCGCTGTGCCGACCGTGGGTGACAAGGGCGACTTGCCGTCCTCGTTGCCGGTGCCGGGCCTGCCGGACGTGCCATTCACCCTGGACACCCTGACGGCGATTGCCCCCTACGCGTTCGCGATGGCGCTGGTCGGCCTGATGGAATCGCTGATGACCGCGAAGCTCGTCGACGACATCACCGACTCCCACTCTTCCAAGACCCGCGAGTCCATCGGCCCGGTCGTCTCCGACATCCCCATGGCCGCCCTCGTCGCCGTCATGGTCATGGTGTCGTTCGCGACCTTCGACCGGCACTCCATCGCACCCAGGACCCTCAAGCGGATGCCGGCCGGTGAGATCGCCGTCATGGCCACCACCGTGATCGTGGTGGTTGCCACCGACAACCTCGCTGTCGGCGTTGTCGTCGGCTCCATCACAGCCATGGTCATCTTCGCCAAGCGCGTCGCCCACCTCGCCCATGTCACCGCCGTCACCGACCCCGACGACGCCAGGGTCGTCTACCGGGTTACCGGCGAGCTGTTCTTCGCCTCCTCCAACGACCTCGTCGGCCGGTTCGACTACGCGGGCGACCCGGAGAAGGTCGTCATCGACCTCTCCGCCGCCCACATCTGGGACGCCTCCTCCGTGGCCGCCCTGGACGCCATCGAGACCAAGTACACCCAGCGCGGCAAGACGGTGGAGATCATCGGTCTGAACGACCCCAGTGCCGACCTCCACGGCAAGCTCACCGGCGAACTCACCAGCCACTGACGCACGCTCACCGCAGAGGACCCCGGCCCAACCGACCAGGGTCCTCTGCTCGCCAAGAGCGGTATCTCACCCACACCGCTGCGCGGTTGTCCTGCGGAGGGCCACGGTAGGTGCCGAAGGCTCACCAGTACCTCTCACCGTGAACGCGCATGCCCGAGGCCCGACCCGAACTCGGTGTCGTGTGGTGGATCGAGCACCTCGCCACCGGCGTTACGCACCTTCCAGCGCATCCACCCGTGCACGCCGTCCGTGTGCCTGGTCGAACCGAACACCAGCGCGCCACCGCCAGGCCGGCGCGCTTAGGCGTGCCAAATGCATTCCGTGGTCGGCGAGCGCGGCGAAGGCGGGTTGGTAGAAGGTCGCTGCCATCGCGAGGCCGGCGAGCAGCCAACCGGCGATGAGGAGCGGGAGGTTCGGGGCGGCGGCGATGATGAGGAGGCTCACGACGCCGAGGACGGAGCCTGTGGTCATGACGGTGCGCGGGCCTCGGTGATCGATGATGCGGCCGACGCGGATGCCGGCGAAAGCGGAGATGAGCAGCGCGGCGGAGAACGCCGCTGTTGTGGCGCCGGGTGGCCAGCCGGTGTCCGCGGTGATGTGGTCGGCTTCGTAAGTCCTTCGGGGGTTGATTACGCTGCCAGGGCGACGGAGGATTCTTCTTGTCGGTTGGCGGGTGTGTGTCGGTCGAGCCGGGCCAGTAGATCGTCCAGGTCGGAGGTGGTGAACTTCCACTGGAATGGCTGTGCCGTGGCGTTGTAGCGGTCTTCGAACGCTCGGAGCCGGTCCCGGACCTGAGTCAGGTCCGTGAAGTCGTTAGGTTGGACGACCTTGCGCTGGACGATCGAGAAGTAGATCTCGATCTGGTTCGTCCAGGAGGCGTGTACGGGGGTGTGGACCATGACTGCGTTCGGAAACTCCGTGGTCAGACGGTCTATGGCCTTCTTCCCCCGGTGGGAGGAGCCGTTGTCGACGATCCAGAAGACGCGTTTGGCGCTCGCGTAGGGCTCGGTGGTCATGACCTGGGTGACCAGGTTCATGAAGGGGACGATCCCCGTCTTCGGCTCGCAGCGGCCGAAGACTTTCGCGCGGTGGACGTCGTAGGCGGCCAGGTAGGCCAGCGCGCCGCCGCGGCTGTACTCGTGGTTGACGCGCATCGCCCGGGGCCAGGGTCGGATGGCAGCGGCAGCGGGCCTGGACGGAAGTCTTCTCGTCGCTGGACAGGACATACTCGTCCTCGCCCAGCGCGACACCATCGACCGCGCGGGCGTAGAGGTCCAGGATCTGCTGGGCCTTGGCACGGAAGTCCGGATCGCGGATGAAGATCCAGGACTGGTACTGCCAGGGCTTGAGTGCGTCCTCGCGCAGCCAGCGGCGCACCGTGGACGCGGAGACGGCATCGGTGATCCCGCGCGCGGTCAGCTCGGCAGTCAGCTCCGGGCAGGACCAGCGCGACAATGGCACGCCGGTCTCGGCGGGTAACTGACAGGCCAGCGCCTTGGCCTCGGCGACCTGCACGGGAGTGAAACGGGTGGGGCGCCCCGAGCGCTTGCGGTCGGCCAGGGCCGGCAGCCCACCATGGGCGAACCGGCCCCGCCAGGCACGGACCGTGTCCAGGTGCAGGCCCGTCTCGCGGGCGATCCGCGCGTTGGAGCGCCCCCGTGCCGCGTGCAGGACGATCTGCGCGCGGACCCGCAGCCGGTGCTCGGTCTTATGGCCGTAGGCCATCTTCTTCAACCGCTCACGCTCGGCGGCGGTCAGGACTATCGGGCAGGCCAGGGCAACGGGCATGACAGGCGGGCCGATCGGGAGAAGTGGATCACGGCGGGCCGCGCCCTGCCGCGTCGGCTGATGCGGCATCATCCACGCCATGTTTGACGACCTTGCTCTGGCCCAGCGGGCGGCTCTTGCCGGAAGCGTGGGTCTGCGCTATTCGCTCTGGTACGTACCCTCACCCAGCGGCAGCAGGTGGACGGTGCGGTTGTGACCGGGGCGGCGCTGATCCGGGAAGCGTGACCACCGGCCCCTGTGGGTCTAATGAGTCCAGGGCGGCGTGATGGTGCTGCCGTCGGCCAGCTCGGCGCTGAGCCCGGCACGTGTAGTGACCCACATGTGCGCGGGCTGGTCGGTGGTATTGGCAACCGCCAGCTCGGAGCCTGCCGGAGCCACCGCCGCGTCGTCGGCGCCGAGTTCGGCGCTCTCGCCGCCGATGGTGAGCCAGAGACGACCGGACAGCACGTAGAACGTTTCCTCGTGACTGATCATGTGGGCCGGACCCACCGTTCCGGCCGGGATCTCGCCGCGCCAGGCGGCGAGATCCCGGCTGCCCGTGCCCGGACGGATGTAGGAAACGAAGCGGGCACCGTGGATCTCGTGCGCGACGGCCTCGTCACTGCGGATGAAGGGCATGTCAGCCTCCTTATAGACAAGAAACTTGTCCATGAAGACAAGCAGGTTGACGAGTTATAGTCAATCCCATGGATGACGCTCTGGCCTTCTCCGCACTCGTACTGGCACTCTCCGGACAGTTGGTGCAGGAGATCCACGCCCGCGTGGCCCGGCAGGGATTCGAGGACCTGCGTCCAGCACACGGCTTCGCCTTTGCCCGCATCTCCCTGGGCGGCGCCACTACGGCCGACCTGGCCGAGCACCTGGGGGTGACCAAGCAGGCCGCCGCCCAGCTGGTCGAGGAGCTGGTCCGCAAGGGATACGTGGTGCGGCATCCACACCCCCACGATGCCCGCGCCCGGCTCTTGGTGCTGACCGAGGCCGGATGGGCCGCCACCCGCGCCGCCGACCAGGCGGCCCGAGCTGCCGTCGCACCATGGAAAGAGGCGCTGGGCGAGGCGCGCTTCAGCGAACTTGTCGCCGACCTGACCCGCCTTGCACCACCGGGGCCGTCCGGGGCCGCCCTCAATCATCGGCAGGGGTAGTAGAAGGTCTCGGCCGTTCGGGTCTCTTTCACTCCGTCCGTGACGCACACCAGGGTGGTGCCGACGGGGAAGTCGCACGATTGGGGGCCGCCGGTGCCCGGCGCGAGGTCCCGTTCCCAGCGGCGCGAGTCTCAATTCGTTCGATGCGCCTTCGGGCCGAGACGGGGGTGTCCTCGCGCCGTGCGGACGACAAGCCGGAACTCCTGGGCAAGACTTTCGACAGAGGCAAGCTTTCGTTCCCGCCGGTGGGAGGAGTCTTCCGTGCTCGATGTGCCGTTCTGGCTGTGGGCGGCTTTCGCTGTCACTGTGGTCGTTGCGCTGGCTGTGGACCTGCTGGCACATCGTGGGGCGCATGTCATCGGGTTCAGGGAAGCTGCGGCCTGGAGCGGGGCGTGGGTCGGTCTCGCTCTCGTCTTCGGCGCGGTCGTTTTCCTGGTTCTGGGTACGACGCCGGGGGTGGAGTACACCACCGCGTGGTTGCTGGAGAAAAGCTTGTCGGTCGACAATTTGTTCGTCTTCGCGCTGATCTTCTCCTATTTCAAGGTGCCACGTGCCTATCAGCACCGCGTGCTGTTCTTGGGCGTGATGGGCGCGCTGGTGTTTCGAGGCGTCTTCCTGGCCGCCGGAGTGGCCGTCGTCAGCCGGTTCACCGCTGTGCTGTTCATCTTCGCGGCCATTCTCTTCTACAGCACGTACAAGATCCTCAAGGGGGAAGAGGAGAGCTTCGACCCGGGCAAGAGCATCGCTGTGCGGCTGTTGCGCAAGGTCATGCCAGTCCGGGACGAGTACGCCGGGATGAAGTTCTTCGTCAGAGAAGCCGGCAAGCGGGTCGCCACCCCGCTGCTCGCGGTCGTCGCCGCGATCGAGGCGGCCGACCTCGTCTTCGCGGTGGACAGCGTGCCCGCCGTACTCGCGGTCAGTGACAGCGCCTTCATCGTCTACACGAGCAACGCGTTCGCCATCCTAGGGCTGCGGGCCTTGTACTTTTTGCTCGCCGGGCTGCTGGACCGGTTCCACTACCTCAGCAAGGGCCTTGCACTGATCCTTTCCTTCATCGCTGTGAAATTGATTCTTCAGGCGTCCCACAAGCTGTTCAGCACCAGCATCCCGGAAATCCCCTCACCGATCAGTCTCGCGGTTATCGTCACGATCCTGGCGCTGTCCGTAGTCCTGAGCGTCCGGCACCCGCGCCCGGCCTCCCAAGAGGACACTGCTCCCGTCTCACGGGACGGGAACGGCATCGCTCCAGGCTCAACAAGTGAACGATCTCCAACGCAGGAAACTCGGGACACCGGTGACCCGCCCAAGAACAGTTAGCTGCGTGCACTTACCGATCTCCCGCGCTCGCCAGGCCCGATGTCCTTCATCAGCACCACGGGATCGGCGGAGGCGCCCCCTGGACAACGGCCTCCTCTGAAATTTACCTCATTTCGCCGAATGTCCTACCATTGGAAACATGGGTAAGCATGAGAACGTGAGGCCCCCCCAGGCCGGGAAGGTCTGCCCCGCCTGCCACAAACCCGTCACCGAAAAGATCACACGGCACCGCACAATGGGTATCTGTGTTCCTTTGTGGAAGCCCGGCCCCTGCCACAACCCGAACTGCCCGAAGTGCGTGCCGCAAGACAACCTGAGTAGTGGTGAACGCGAGGAACTGGCCGCGCTGCGGTGGGAAAACCGTCAACTGCGTGAGGAGCTCATCACCCTGAAACGGGCCACGCCAACTGATTGACGGACAGGCTGAGTCAAACCAGGGCGGTCAGCCCGATCTGCTGACTGCCGAGCGTGCTGAGCTGACATTTCGCTAAGAGGCCGACCGCGAGCAGCAGCTGTTCACCGTCCGCGCCACACCAAGCGCGACGGCACCGAGCAGCGGAACCTCAATCGGGTGTGTCTGGCGGGCGTTACCTACGTGCTTCGGGGCGTCGAAGTCGACCGTGCAGCGCTGTTTCGTCGTGTGGTCGAGAGGCAGGGTGTGGGGTCGACTGCATCGGAGAATGCTCCAGCTCCTGGATGAGCATGACTCGATCGACCTGTCCCGGGCGGTCATGGACTCCGCGCACGTCCGCGGACCGGGCAAGCCAGGTTCCGAGATGCACGTCCTGTCCGACGCGGGCGGACTGCCCTTACGCGTCGGGCTCTCCGCGGCCAACACCCACGACAGCCTTGGGCTGAAGCCCTTGATGTCCCATTTCCACATTGGACACGCCATGTCCTGGCTAACTGGCTACCGCAGACTCAATCACCGCCATGAACGCGACCCCGGCAATTACCTTGCCTTCCTCGGCCTCGCCGCCGCGCTCTGCTACTACAAACGGCTGGACGAACCGACCTTAATGCGGGCGCCGATGTCCCGCCCACGGAGCCATTTCCGCAGGTGGTCGTAGTCGCAACCCTTGTCCGCATGAAGCTTGGCGGGGCGGCGTCGGCGTGGACCACGGTGGGAGCGAATCGGCGGGATGCCGCGGAAGAGGGGTTCCAGGCTGGCGTGGGTATTCGCCGCGGAGGTCGCCATCGAGAGGGGCGAACCGGTCCGCTCGGTGATCAAGTGAATCTTCGAGTCTTTCTTGTCTCGATCCACAGGATTCGGGTCCGTCAGGTCCCCCCTTTCATGCCCTCATGATCACTGAGTCGATCGCGCACGGCGACCAGTCCAGCTTCCCGCGTCCTACCAACCGTCCGGGACCAAGCAGCGGAGCTTGCCCCAGACCCTGGCTCGGCTCCACTCGGTGAAACGGCGGTGTGCGGTCGGCCCGGGCGGACTGAAGGCGGGCGGCAGTTGCTGCCGTGCATCACCATCGCTCTCACAGAGGCAACCTCACGATCACCCATCGAGATCACCGCTTAGCCGAGCATCGCGGGCAGCAGGCGGCGCAGTAGCCGTTCGAACAGGGCGTCCTGGTCGGCCGAGGGCGGTGCGCCTGCCGCGGCGAGAGCGGCGAGCAGGTGAGGGTGGCGTCCCTCAGTGGCGGCAGCGGCCAAGTGGGCCGCCCGGGCTGCCGGTCCGGTGTCCGCCGTGGTGGCGGCGGCTTCGCGTCGGGCGAAAAGGGTGACCATGCCACCGAGGAGTCCGAGGGCTTCCAACTTCCGTCCGCTGGTGCCTGGCGCGGGGGCCAGGATCCCGAGCGCGTGGTCGAGGTAATCGATCGCGTGCGGGCCGAGCACCTCGCCGCGCCGGTCGTTCAGTTCGGCCAGCCAGGGGTGCCGGACGTGCGCGGCCTTGGACTGGAGGGCCAAGCCGACCAGGGCGTCCAGCCAGTCGCCCTCTGGGGCGGCGCAGAGGTCGAGCTCGCCTGCGACCGCGTCCGCCATGAGGTCCAGCAGTTCGTCCCGGCTCCCCACGTAGCGGTAGAGCGAGGCAGGCCCCGTGCCCAGCCGCTGCGCGAGCGCGCGCATCGACACGGCCGCCAGGCCCTCCGTGTCGGCCAGGGCGAGGGCTGCCTCGGTGATCTGTGGGCGGCTGCGTTCGGGCGCGGGTCCGCGTGCGCCTCGCTCGGGGCGTGACCAGACGGTCGTCGGCCGGGTCTCGTGGTCGGCCACGGTCGGCCACCTTTCCTTCTGGCGTGCGGAACTGCCTGTAGTCTAATACCGCGAACATCGATCGCAGTATCTCGCACTTCGCCCCCGAAGGAGTCCGCCATGACCTGGACCGAACGCCGCTTCGCCCACAACGGTGCGGTCGAGCTCGCCCACGACCGGCTCCAGCAGGGGGCGGACGGCGAACCGCTGCTCCTGGTGATGGGTCTGGGGGTCTCCCGGCAATGGTGGCCCGAGGAGCTGTGCGCGGCCTTCGCCGACGCCGGGTTCGCCGTCGCCCGCTACGACCAGCGGGACGCGGGCGAGTCCACCCGGCTGCCGAAGCGCGCCGCTCGGGGCAACCCGTTCGCCGCCCTGGCCGCCGGCCGCGGTGCGACCTACACCGCTGAGGACATGGCCGACGACGCCGTCGCCGTCATGGACGCGCTCGGGTGGGAGTCGGCGCACCTCTTCGGGCACTCGCTCGGTGGTGTCGTCGCCCAGCGCGTCGCTCTGCGCCACCCGGACCGGGTGCGCACGCTCACCTCGTCCGCCGCGCTGCCCAGCGATGTCGGCGGGCTCGGGGCCTTCCGCCACCTGCGGATCGGCACGCTGGCGAGGTTCGTCCGCGTCAAGCCCGCCCGGGGTCGGGAGCAGCGGATCGCGGCGGGACTCGCGGTGGCACGGCTCTGCGCGTCGCCGGGCTACCCGTTCGACGAGGCGGAGGCGCTGAGGCGGATCACCGCCGACGTGGACACCGGCATCGCCGACCAGGACGCCCAGTCCCGCCAGATCGGCGCGGCCTGGCACGGCCCGCCCCTGGCCGAACTGCGCGTCCCCGCATTGGTGCTGCACGGCACGGACGACCCGCTGCTCAAGCCCTCCGCGGGCCGCGCCACCGCCGCGGCGATCCGCGACGCCCGGCTCGTCCTCCAGCCGGGCGTCGGCCACGACATCCCGCGCGAGCGGCACGGCGCCGTCGTTGCCGAGGTGCGGGCCCTCGCGGACCGAGACCGGCCTGCCGCCTGTGATGAACCACCCACCTGGTGAGGGAGAACCCTCGCACTCTCTCCCGGTAGTGCGGTTGCCCACCCTGAACAAGCGCTGAGCATCCCGGCTACGACATGCAGGACCGTCCGTCAAGAAGACAGTCGCTGTGCAACAGCTGGAAGGGCAGGACAACCTCAAGGCAGCCGCGGCGAACAGGTCGTGACCAACGTGAAAGGGGGCTGTCGCGCCTGACGGTGTGACGGGGGCGGTCACACAACGGCACGTAGAATGATCGATCTTGGAGCCGATACCCCGGTAGGTACCCCGTGCAGCAGTCTGTCACCATTGTTACCGGCGGAAGCCGAGGTATCGGCGCCGCGATCTGTGAACGTCTCGCCGCAGATGGCCACCATGTCGTCGTGGGATACCGCTCGGACGACCCGGCTGCGGAGAGGGTCGCCTCTGCGGTTCGTGCCGCCGGACGCAAGTGTCTGACCGTTCGGCTCGACACGGTGAACGAGGAGGACGTCGACCGGCTCTTCGACCTGGCAGCGCAACTGGGAACCGTTACAGGTCTGGTCAACAACGCGGGGGTCAGCGGCCCCAATGGGCGGCTGGCCGACGCCGATGCAGGCGGCATGCGCCGCGCCCTGGAGGTCAACGTCCTTGGTTACCTCCTGTGCGCGCGACGTGCTGTGCGGGATATGTCCCGCACTGGCGGGGGCGCGATCGTGAACATCTCCTCGGCCGCCGCCACCATCGGTAGCCCCGGCCAGTATGTGCACTACGCTGCGGCGAAGGCGGCAGTCGATGCGATGACCGTGGGCCTGGCCAAGGAGACCGCCGTAAACAGCATTCGGGTCAACTGCGTTGCGCCCGGGACCGTCTGGACGGAATTCCACGCAGATCCCGAACGGCCGGCGAAGGTGGCCGCCAGTATCCCGATGGGCCGAGCGGGGCGGCCGACGGAGATCGCCGGTGCAGTGTCCTGGCTCTTGTCCGACGATGCCGCGTACACCACGGGTGCGATCCTGCGCGTCGCCGGCGGTCTATGAGCAACGGGCTGCGCGCGAGATGCCGAGCCTTTGCGAAGTGGCACCGGAGGGGTGACGGCAGCGAGAACACGAACCGCGAGGCATCCGTTGAGGATGGTGCTCGAAGCGCAACTGCGGTAGCGCTTCATGCCGACACCGTCGTTCTTGGCGTCTCCGAACCCGTCGCCAACGCCTTTCAGGAGGCATCTTCGTCCCCCCGGAACTGACGGCGCGGGTGCCTCGGCTGGCCCATGACGAACCGCGTGGCCCCAAGCGCCCGCGGTCATCCGCCCGAGCAGACGGCGGCAGAACCGTTACTCACCTCTCCCGCAGACACGGACACGGACGCCAAAGCGGGGCCTGGCGGGGCGCGCAAGCAGGCCAGTACCGTTGGTCAATCCTTTGGCGGAGTGTGGGCCGTCTGCTGGTCGGGGCGGCCTTGGAGCGGGACGCCCGCGGAGAGGCGGGGTGCTGCGAGCGGAGGTGTGACCAGGGGATAGTGCCTCTTTCGGAGGCGGTCGATCTCGGTCAGCACGAGCAGCGGGTCACTGCGTGCGGGGTTTTCCGTGTTCACGCACCAGCATGGTCCACCCGTTCGCTTTCCGTGCCGGTCTTGTCGGGCCCTTGGCCCCGGCCGTTCCAGGACCGCCAGAGAGCCGCGTACGGGCCCTCCGCCGCGACCAGTTCGTCGTGGGTGCCGAGCTCGACGATGCGGCCGTCCTCCATGACAGCGACCCGATCGGCGTCATGTGCGGTCTGCAGACGGTGCGCGATGGCGATCACCGTGCGATCGGTGCGCACGGCCGCCATCGCACGTTCGGCGTGCCGTGCCGTCGTGGGGCCCAGCAGCGCGGTGGCCTCGTCGAGGATCAGTGTGTGGGGATCGGCCAACAGCACCCGCGCAAGGGTGAGTTGCTGGGCCTGGGCGGCATCGAGATGAATGCCACCAGCACCGAGGTAGGTGTCGAGTCCGTCCTGAAGCTCCTGGGACCAGTCGGCGTCCACCAAGGCGAGCGCGGCGAGCATGGCACCGTCGGCGACGTCCGGCGCAGCGATCGCGAGGTTCTCCCGGAGGGTCCCCCTGAACACGTGGTGCTCCTGGTTGATCAGGATGATGCGGTTGCCCAGCGTGCCCGCCGCGGCCAGGGCCGCGACCGATACGCCGCCCACCTGGATCGACCCCTTGCGCGGGGTCCCCACACCGGACATCAGCTTGCCGAGAGTGGACTTGCCCGCGCCCGAAGCGCCGACTATCGCAAGCCGCTCACCGGGCTGCACTGTCAGATCGACGTCGTCCAGCACGTCATGGGTACCGTGGTACGCGTATCGCACCCCGGAAACTTCGATGCGGTCGTCGGCGGGCTGCGGGGGGTCGGGCACGGTCTCGTCGGCGACCATGCCGATGCCCTTGATACGGGCGAAGGAGGCCCCGCTGCGCTGCAGTTGCTCCACCCAGGCCAGCGCACGGTCCAGCGGGTCGACGAGTTGCCACATGTAGAGGCTGCCTGTCACCACCACGCCCAGGCTGACCGCACCGTCGAGGTAGGCGAAGCCTCCCGCCAGGAGGACCAGTGCCAGGGGCAGTGAGTGGGCGAATCCGGTGACGGGGAACAGTACGGTGCGCAGGAACAAGGTGTGCCGGCCCGCGCGGTACGTTGTGTTGATGGTCCTGTCCGTGTGGAGGACCCGGTTCCTGCGCAGGCCGAATGCCTCGATGGTGCGGGCGCCCTGTGCTGTTGTGTTCAGCGCCTCTGCGACGTCCGAAGCGGCCGTGCCTTCGGCGAGGTAGGCATCCCGGGCCCTGGCGAGGTACCAGCGGCTGGCCAACCAGACGAGCGGCAGGCCCACGAGTGCGCTCGGTCCCAGCAGCGGATGCAGCACGAAGACCGCGGCGAAGATGAACAGCACCTGCACCATGGCGATGAACACGTCCGGCGCCGCGTTGCGCAGCGTCGAGGCCACCGTGCCGACGTCCACGGACGAACGGGTTACGAGATCGCCGGTGCCGACCTGTTCGACCACCCGGGCCGGCAGGGCGAGGGTTCGGTCGACGACCTCCTCGCGCAGCCGGGCGAGCGCGCGCTCGCCGAACCGGTGGGAGTGCGCGCGGGCGTACCGAGTCAGCACCAACTGAGCCAGTGCAGAGACGAGTACGGTCATCGCCAGCCGGTCGACCTGGGAGGTCGTGATGGCGCCCTGCTCGACCTTGGTGACGATGCTTCCCAGCAGCCACGGGCTCACGAGGCCCGCCAGCGAGGCCAGACAGGTCAGAAGGATGATTTTGACCATGGCCGGGCCGTCGTCCTTGAGGAGCCCCCAGCTGGCCCGGCGCACGGCCGGAGTGCCGGCGACCGGGAGCCGCGGTACCTCTTGCGAGCCGCTCATCGGCTGATCCTTTCCTGGGTACCGGCCGCCTGGACGGTCAGATCGTCTTCGTTGGCGCCGCGGAAGACCAAGGTCCGATAGCCGGGCTGCCGCGCGAGCAGTTCACCGTGGGTACCCGTCGCGAGGACTTGGCCGTTCACCAGGTACGACACCTGGCTCGCGTGGCCCAGTAGCAGTGGGGACGTACTGACGACGAGGGTGGTGCGTTGCCGGCGGACGACGTTGACCCGCGACGCGACAAGGGCCTCGGTGTGAGCGTCCAGGGCCGAGGTCGGCTCGACGAGGAGCAGGACCTCAGGGTCGGCGAGCAGTGCCCGCACAAGCCGCAACCGCTGCCGCTGCCCGCCGGACACGTTGAGGGCCCGGTCGTCCAGGCGGGATTCGAGCCCGTCCGGCAGCGACTTCATGATGTCCTCGGCCGCCGCGGCCCGTACCGCCCGCTCGATGTCCTCGTCGGAGTGGGAGTCCCCTACGGAGACGGCGGCGCGCACCGAACCGCCGAAGAGGTACGCGTCGCTGTCGGCCAGGAGAATGTGGCGGCGCACCTCGGCAAGCTCCATGTCGGCCAGCCGGACGCCGCCCCAGGTGACATCGGAATCCGCGTAGCGGCCCAGCCGGCCGACCACCGCACGCGCCTCGTCGAACCGGGCGCTCACGAGAGCCGTCATCCGTCCCGCGGGAACAAGAAGCCCGGAAACCGGATCATGCAGGTCGGCCGAACCGCGCGGCAGGGGCACCGGCGTCTCGCTGTCCGTGATGTCGGACGTCATCGCCAGGACGCCGACCACCCTGCGTGCGGAGACGAGCCCGCGCGGAAGGTCGTCGGCACCCTCGATTATCAGCGTCACGGGCACCAGAAGCGCGGCGACGTATCCGTAGACGGCAACCAGTTCACCGACCGTGATGGTGCCTGTGGCAGCCATCCGCGCGGAGATCCAGGTGACCAGTGCGAGGAAGACCACCGGCAGACACGCCCCGAGAGACTGCACCCAACTGGTCAGAGAGGCGACACGGTAGCCATCGGCCAGCAGGGCCTGGGACCGTTCCCTGTAGCGGCGGGCGAACATCGGCTTCCCGCCGACACCATTCAGCACATTCAGCCCGGTCACCATGTCCACCGCCAGGGCGGTGAGCTCGCCCTGCTTGTCCCGATAGGTCACCTCGGCACCATGCAGCTTCCCCAACAGCGGGCCGATGGTCACCGCCAGCGACGGGACACCCAGCAGGACCACGAGCGCCAGTAGGACGGAGATGTTGAACAGCAGCACGGCAGTTGCGACGTACGCGATGACCGCGCCCACGCCGGGCCCGGTGATGGTCAAGGCCTGTGCGACGCGCCCGATGTCGCCCGCCTGCAGATGGGTCAGCTCACCCGCCGATACCTTGCTGGGCAGCGCGGCACCCACATGAGTGATGTGCCGGACTACGACCTGCACCGTGCGGTACGCCGCGTCGACCCGGATGAGAGTCATGGTGCGGTGCCGCAGGATGCCGAGGACAGCGACAGCCGCACCGACCGTGAGGAGAACCGAGACCCACAGGGCCAGCTGCCCCCGGTCTCCGGCCTTGAGACCGCTGTCGATCGCCTTGGACATGAGGTACGGCGGCAGCATGAGCGCGCACATCCACGAAGTGCCCCACAGGGCTCCGAGGACGACCCGCATGCGTTGCTTCTTGACCAGCCACCACAGGTAGCGCGCCGGGCTGCGGTGGTCCGGCGCCCCCGGATCGGCATAGGGAACCCGGCGCGCATACGTGCGCAGATCCGATCCTTCGGCCATCTCGGCTTCCTCATATCGATTCGTTGAGCGGATTCGTGCCGCGCCTGACTGCCTCGGCTCGACGAGGGGGCGCAGAACGCCAAGGGTGGCAGGGGAGACGATCCTCGGGGCGCATCCCTATGGATCAACTGTCATAGGCGGTAAGACAAAAATAGGGGGCGCCGACGTGGACTCTGACCTGGGGCAACTCGCGGCTCAACAGGCCAGGCTTTGGGAGCCGGCCCGAAGGCTCACGTCTATCAGCCGTCAGCCATGCGTTCTGCACTTCTCGCACAGGAATATCAGTCGGGTCGTCTTCTCAGTACCTCCAGCCGTAGGCCGTCCTGCTGGTTCAGAGACGAGTGCGGCCACGTCACACCGCCCTCCGCGAACCGCCCCGATTCTCCGGCAGCGCTCGCCGGTACCGTAGGAACTCCCCCTGGTGGAGGTTCAAGTGTTCTCGTCGCACGACGGCCTGTGCACCATCGGTGCACTCGCCGAACACGCGGGCGTCAGCGTCAAGACCGTCCGTTTCTACACGGATCGCGGACTGCTGCCGGAGGCGTCCCGCAGTACCGGCGGACACCGCCGGTACGCCCCGGCCGCCGCGGAGCGTCTGAGCCTGATCCGCTCCCTACGCGGCCTCGACCTGCCACTTCCCGAAGTGCGCCGGATCCTCGACGAACAGGACGCTGGAGGTGCGGCTGACGTGCTGGAGGACGCGATCGCCCGCCGACTGCACGTACTTGGACGCGGCCTCGCGGCCCTGCGCTGGCGCGAGGCCGCGCTCCGACTGGTGCAGGAATGCCCGCCGGCCGAGCGCCCCAACAGACTGCGCCTGGTCGGGGCGGTCACCGCTCCACCGAGCACCGCCTCCCTGGTCCGCTTCTGGCGTTCGTGGCTGCCGCCCCGGATGCCTGCCCGGTCCGTCACCGCATTCCTGGAAAGGGCCGTACCGCATCCGCCCGACGACCCACGGCAGGGCCAGGTCCTCGCCTTCGCCCGGCTGCACGCCTTCGTGACCCAGCTGCGCGGCGGGAGCAGCGCGTGCCGGCCCAGAGCCCACAGTGCTGCGGGGGCACGCGAATCGTCCGTGCTGTATACGGGGCTGGCCCAGGCGTACGACTTGGCGGGCGGCGAGATGCGCAGGGGAGCGGCGCCCCGTTCCGGTGAGGCGCTGGACGGGTTCGTAGACGCGTACGCGAGTGCGTACGGCGCTCACGACACACCGGCCTTCCGGCGTGGGCTGGGCGGTAGGCTCGCCGCCGATCCACGCATCGACCGGTACTGGGACCTGACGACCGAGGTGATCACCGCTCCCGGCCGCCCCCCGGAGCCGACCCCGGGGTCCGCGCACGACTGGCTCGTGGATGCGCTCAACGCGAACCTGGGGGCGACGCTTGAGGAAGGCTGGGCCCGGAGCTCGCTGTCACCGACGACTTGTTCAGAAGGGCAGGCCCACTGACAAGGTCCGGCGGGTCGGAGGCTACCGCCCGGGCGTGGCAGTCAGCCCTTGATGACGGCGGCCCCCGTGCCGAGCCCGACTCGGATGCAGGACTGTGGTGAAGCGCTTGGCAGCATCCCCCCTCACCGTGAGCATGGCCACCGCACGACCTCCAGGCTGCCTCCGAGCCGGTGCGGCAAGCGAGGTGACTCCTGGTCCGTCTGCCCGCCGTCGACTCCGCCGCCCTGCAAGGAGTTCAAACATGAACTCACCTTGTAGCGCCAAGCCGTCAACGAGCGCCAGGAGTGAGACCGGGCCCCGGAAGTGCCCGTGCCCAGGGTCAGCGGCTGGCCCTCGCGCCGTCGCATCTGCCCCTGGCAAGCCTCTCCCCGGCGCGGGCAGGCTCAGGCGACCTCGGGCAAGCCCGCGTTGTGGCGGCGGCCGGGAAGGCGGCACGCGAGGCGAACGGTGAAAACGGCTACGCCGGGCGCGGCTTCCTCCTGGACGCCTTCTCCGTATTGATCAAGAGCGTTGTTGACACTGGTCGGGCTTGATCATGGCGAAGACCTCCGGTGTGGTGGAGGTGTCTGGGCTCCACACCACGCACGGAGGTCTTCGTGCCCACCGTAATGCCCGTCTGACCGTGCGCGGCAGGCGACTGCTGGTCGAACGTGCCGGTTCCGGCCGTGCGGTCGCTCAGTCGCGGCGGAGATGGGCATCTCGCGGGCCGCCGCCCACGAGTGGGTGCGGCGGTGGCGGATCGAGGACGTGCCGGCGGGCCTCACCTACAAGTACGCCGCCAAGCACGGGCGGCTGCCCGGCGTGCGCGCCCGCCACGGGATCGGCTGGTGGACCGCGTAGGAGACCTGTCCCGCTCGGCGGTCGACCGAGACGCGAAGCAACGGGTGTTGTGCCTGCACATCCCGCAGTGCCCGCACCAGAGTCTGCTCGGAGACCTTCCGGTCGAACTCCGTGACCAAGGAGAACTGGACGCGGTTTCGATGCATGTAGAAGTCGATGGTCCGCTCGAGAGCTCCAAGTTCTCTCGCCGTCTCCGCGTGCGTGTGGCTGGTCGACATGCGAGGGGCTTTTTCTGGTGATGCGACGGCTTCGCTACTTGGACGCGCCCTGGCGAGGCGGGAGTTCGACTTCTTGATGCGCGATCGTCTCCATCGGTCGGCTGTCCAGCAGGCGCTTCGACGTACTACGGAAGGCCCAGGCGACGACCAGCGCGGCCATCACGGTGAGGGGGGTGCCCATGGCGATCTTCGCGAAGGCAAGCCAGCCGGTGGCGTCGTGCATGTAGAGCCACTGCTTCACCACGAACCGGGCTCCGAGGACGAGCGCCGCGGCGAGCGTGGCGATGTCGTGTGCCCGTAGAACCTGACGGTTCTCGCGCCAGGCGTACGTGCCCCCGTGCAGGAGGTTCCACGCCACGCCGGACAGGGGGCGGCGGAAGAGGACCGAACCGAATGTGGCCAGAAAACCGGCGAAGGCCACCCAGATGCCAAGAAGTAAGAAGTTTTGGCGGAACCGGTGAGTACGACGATGCCTGCCGCGACCAGCACGCCGGTCAGGCTACCGGAGGCGGCGAGGAGACGTTCGCCGCGCACCAGCCGGGCCACGGTGAGTACCGCACCGGTGGCGACGGCCGAGATTACAGCCGCTTTCGTGGACAGCAAGGCGAGCGTTATCACGAACACCGCGACCGGGACGGTCGAGTAGACGAATCCCGCCGTGCCGCCCATGGACTCGAGCAGGGGCGGCTGAGGCGAGGCTGGCGGCGTGCTCCTGGGGTTTCCGCCGCTGATAGGGGAGGAGCCGTGCTGGCCTTCGGGGTGGGACAGTGCTGGGGTGCCGGTGCGGCTGACGTGATCGACTCGGGACATGTCGAGCTCCAGAACAGCGGTGGCCGGGCCCAGCGCCTCCTTCATGTCGCGGGCGTAGCGCTCGGCGTTGACGGTGTCGATCTCGCCGTACAGCCGGACGCGTACCGGCGTCCGCCGGGGACCGGGGCGGAGGACTGGGTGCTGCGCATTTTCGGCCAGATACCGGTCAGAGCCAGACGCAGAGCGGCGGCCGTACCGATCAGGAACACGATCTTCAGCCAGAACGGTTCGGGCAACGCTCCGGCGCCGACAGCCACGGCCGCGACCAGCAGCCAGGCGCAGGTTGTGGGCAGACGGCCGCTACGCCACCTCATGCCGCACCGTCCGGTTCGCGCTGGTAGATGTCGGGGACGCCGTCCAGGTCGTCGTCACGGTTCTCCTCCTCGAACAGCCGTCGGTAGATGCGGTCGCGCCGCTTGACCAGCAACACGGCGAGGAGGGCGGCGATCACGGAGCCGGCCAGGACCGCGGCTTTGATGTGCTCGGCCTGTGCCGGGTCCGGGAAGGCGAGTTCACCGATCAGCAGGGAGACGGTGAACCCGATACCTGCCAGCGCGGCGAGGGCGAACACATCCGCCCAGGCGAGGTCGGGGTTGAGCCGTGCCCGGGTGAAGCGCACGGCGAGATACGTGCCGGCGAAGATGCCCACGATTTTGCCGATGACCAGGCCCGCGATCACGCCCAGCGGTTCGGGGCGGGTGAACACCTCCCCCATCGAGGAGACGGACACGCTGACTCCGGCGGCGAAGAGGGCGAACAAGGGGACGGCGACGCCGGCGGAGAAGGGCCGCAGCAGGTGCTCGGTGCGCGTCCCCGGTGAGGTCTGCTCGGGCTTGCGCCCTCCGGTGTCGTCGTCGGGAGTGGCGCGCAGGATCAGTCCCATCGCCACCCCGGCAACGGTCGCGTGGACGCCTCCGTTGTACATCAGCGCCCAGATGGCGATGCCCAGCGGCACGTACCACCACCAGCCACGCACCCGCAGGCGTTGCAGTGCGTAGAACAGGACCAGCCCTCCCACGGCCCCGCCCAGCGCGAGCAGGTTGAGATCGCTGGTGAAGAACAGCGCGATGACGAGAATCGCGCCGAGGTCGTCGACCACCGCGAGTGTCAGCAGGAAAGCCCGCATGGCGGACGGGAGGTGGGTACTGAGGACGGCGAGGACCGCCAGTGCGAACGCGATGTCCGTGGCCATGGGTACCGCCCAGCCGGACAGCGATCCGCCTCCGGTACGGGCGACCGCGACGTACAGGAGGGCGGGCACCGCCATCCCGCACACCGCGGCCACCACCGGCAGCGCCGCCGCGGCGGGGGTGCGCAGCTCCCCGGCCACCAGCTCACGCTTCAGCTCGATACCCGCGACGAGGAAGAAGACGGTCAGCAGCCCGTCGGCGGCCCAGTGCCCCACCGACAGATCCAGCCCCAGCGCACCGATTCCGAAGTGCGTGTCGCGCACCGAGGAGTAGCTCTCGCTCCAGGGGGGACCGTCAGGGCGCGGGGCGATCTTCTTCGGATGGGCCGGACACTGACTCGGGCGTGGGCGGCACTGCCGTGTCCACCCAGCCCAAGGGGTGGGGTTCAGGCGTATCCGTCGCGGGGACAAGGGGCTCGTCGCCCGCTTCGCTGAACATGTTGAGCGCCCGCACGAGTGAGGCCCGGTCTTCGGGTGCGAGGCGCTCGACGACCACGGAGATCTCGGTACGGCGACGGGCCGTGACGTCCTCGACGATTCGCCGTCCCTCGTCGGTGAGCCGCAGTACCGTCTCACGCCGGTTGTCCGGATTGATCTGCCGGTCGGCGAGACCTGCCGCGATGAGCCGGTCCACCATGCGCATGGCGGTGGACGGTGCCACGTGAAGCAGCTCCGCCAGGGCGACCAGTTTGGTGGACCCCCGCGTCGCCAGGACCACGAGCATGCGGAACTGCGGGAGCGTCACACGGTCTTCGACCGCCGCGATGGACCGTGCCGAGATGGCGACCAGCAAGCGCGACGCGGTCAGCACGGCACGCGTCACGGCATCGACATCGTCATCGCCCTTCGCACCTTCCAGGGCGTCCGCGCTCTTCGGCATTGCTCCTTTGTACCGCGTCGGAGCTGCCGCCTTCTCCGGTCACACAGATCCGTCACGGCTGATCGCGATACCGCAGCAGAAGCATCGCCGCGTCGTCATGCGGCGGCCCGACACCGTGCGCCATCAGATCCGCGCGCAGTGTCTCCAGTGCTCTGCGCGCGTCCTTGTCCTTGAGCAGCTCCACCTTCTCGCCCAAGGGGTAGAAGTCGCCTCTCGCATCACGGGCCTCCGTCACCCCGTCGGTGTAGAGAAGCAGCTGATCGCCCGGTGCGAAGGGGACCTGGAACGGTGTGGGACCGTCGGCGCCGTGCAAGCCGAGCCCCAGCGGCAGTGCGAAGGCGGGTGGTTGGGGAAATTCGGCATCACCCCTCTCCCGTATGACCAGGGGGGCGGGGTGGCCATAGTTGAGGAAGACCGCTTCGTGCTCGGAACCGATCTCGGCGAGGATGGCGGTGACGAACTTCTCCCCCTCCAACTCCCGGTCCACGCTCCGTTCCAGCCGCTCGCCGACGCCCAGCAGCGTCTTCTCGTCGTGCGCCGCCTCGCGGAACGCGCCCAGCACCACGGCCGCCGTCTCCACCGCGGCGAGCCCTTTCCCCTGCACATCCCCGACGATCACCCTGATCCCGTGGGGGGAGGCGACCACCTCGTAGAGGTCACCTCCGATCCGTGCCTCCGCGGCGGCCGAGGTGTAGGAGACCGCTGCCTGCAACGGCCCGGCGGTCAACGGGACGGGACGCAGCAGCACCCGCTGGGCCACCTCCGCGACCGAGCGCACGCTGGCCAGTTCCGCCTCCCGCCGGCTCCGGATCGCCGCCGCCGCCATCCCGGCTGCCGTCACCCCCGCGACCGACGCCATCGCCGTGAATCCTCGGCGCTCCTCGAAAAGATTGTCGTAGAGCCCGAGCCCGACACACAACACCAAGGCCGCCACCCCGAACTGGGCCGTACGCCGCCAGCCGCCCACAAGGCTGGCAAAGGCGGGACCGAGAGACACCAGCGGCAAAAACCCGACACCTGGACCCACCACGATGTCCGCCACGGCCACCGCGGCCATGAGGGCGATCGGCATACAGGCCAGTACAGCCGGACCCACCTGGGCCTTCTCAGGTTCCATGACGTACTCCAGCGGTATCGAGGGCGAAAGAGCCGCCCCGGCCATACGCGGACGTACCTTCACTCAACGTTTAGACTATGCAAAGGTCTGGGGTGGGGAAGCGGTCCGGCGGGCTCTTTACCCAATTGACGCGCAAAGAAGGCATTCCCGAATCTGGGGGCACCGTTGACGCCGCAGGACACCGCACACAACCATCCGCAGCCACCGGCCGGCTGGCGCCGCCTCGGCGCCCGCCTGCCGATTCTCGTCTTCCGGGCAGGCCTGGGGAGCCTCTTCCGAAGACGGCTGCTGATGCTCCACCACCTCGGCCGGGTATCCGGGCTCGGCCGACGGGTCGTTCTGGAAGTCGTGGACTACGACCCGCGCCTCGGCGCCTGGACCGTCGCCTCGGGCTTCGGCACAAAGGCCGACTGGTACCGCAACCTCCGGCGGAGTCCGCAGACCGTGATCCAGGTCGGCAGCCGCCACTACGCGGTCACCGCTGTATTCCTCTCCCCTGAAGAGGGCGCCGGGATCATGGCCCTCTACGCCCGAAGGCACCCACGAACAGCACACCGCCTGTGCACGCTCATGGGATTCCCCGTCGACGGCGGCGAAGCGTCATTTCGCCGGGCGGGCCGCTCCATCCCCTTCGTACGACTCAAGAGTGCCCCCGGAATCCGACTGCCAGGAGCGGCGTGACACGGCGCCCGTCGGAGCAGATCATTGGTTTCCTGCGAGTTCGCCGCCGAGCTTGCGGTGGAGGTAGGTGCTGGGATCGAAAAGACCGGCGATCTCGACGGTTTTTGCCGTCCTGGGTGCCTTTGGTCTTGATCGCATCGAGGGGGACGGACGAGGCGTCCCAGATGTGGGCGACGGTCAGGCCGATGACAACCTTGTCGCGGTCGGTGGCCCAGTTGAGCTGGCCGACGAGGCACGAAGTCCGCCTCGGCGACGGCAGCGAGGTCGCAAGGCTTCGGGGCGTAGTCCGGGGCGTGGTGGACGGACTGCGGCACGACGACCTTGACGTCCTCGGCTCCGGACGATCGATCAGTCGGTCACGTGGATGACCTCCGTCTGTACGGATCCGTGATCCTCGCCGCGGCCGGCTTCCTTTCCGGCCGTCGAGCGACAGCCCACTGGGCCGCGCTGGACCAACTCGCCGATTTCAGTGTGACCCAGACGAAAGAGCGAGTCGTCGTCGACGGTCACTATGCGACCGGCGCTGGTAGCTCGGCCGGTATTGATATGGCCCTGTCCCTGGCCGGCCGGATCGCGGGAGACGGCAGTGCGCAAGCCATGCCGCTTCTCATCGAGTACGCCCCGCAGCCGTCCTACGACGCGGGAACCAGGGAGGCGGCTTCGGCAAAGGTCGTCGACAAACTCGTCACCCTGTTCGGACACGATTGACCGCAGAGCGTGACCGGCCTTTGACGGCCAAGCCTCGGGCTCCCGATCGTTCCTTCTCGGCCGTGACGCGAATTCAGGCGCGGAGCCGTGCGACTTCGCCACGAAGCGGCGTCCGCCCCCGGGGACGGACGCCCGTCCGGCTCCCGGGAGCAGGGTGGAGAGGAGATCGTGATGCGGTTGACGGGCGAGCAGTTCGCCACGATACGAGAGGAGCTCGGCCCCGACTCGCTGGTGCGAGTGGAGGAGACCGTGACCCCGGGACGGTTCCCGGGACACCGTCCGCAGACGGGCGAAACGGCTCCTGCAGGGCATATCGCAGTACCCCGGCATGACCCGCGAAGCGCCCGTTCATCGCCTCGTTCCGTCGACCCGCTTAAGAGGTCCGCGCCCGAACGAGCCGGAGGCGAGCCCGTACCGGAGTCGCCGGACAGACCCACCGCCCGGCCCAGCGCAATCGGCACTGGCCGGGGCGTGAGGCTCACCGTGACGCCGGACGCGTGGTGCGGCGAACTCCCCGCGCCGCCCCGGTCGCCTCAGCTGTACGCCGTGATCGGTGGGACCTCGCCGGTAAGGCGGGAGGTGCCGAGTTCCCGGACCTTGTATACGAGAGGGTCGTGCAGGGTGAGGGTGCGGGCGTCGCGCCAGAACCGGTCGAGGCCCGAGGACCGTGTCGTCGCCCGGGCGCCGGTGAGTTCGAAGATACGGCTGGTCGCCTCGGTCGCTGTACGGGAGGACATCACCTTCGCGGCCGAGATTGTCAGCGCGGCGCGGCCGCGTTCGGCCGAGGTCAGGGCGAGACCGGTGGCGTCGGCCTCCGTGAAGGCACGGGTCGCGTCGTCGGCGAGGAGGCGGGTCGCGCGGAGTGTCGCGTCGAGCTCCCCGTAACCGGCGAGGACGTACGGGTCGTCGGCGGCGTTCTCCAGCCCGCTCGCCGGCCAGGGGCGCGAGCGCTCGCGCGTGTACTGGGCGGCCTCGGCTAGCGCGCCCTCGACGATGCCGACGAGGATCTGCGTGAGTACCGCCTGGAAGGCCAGTGAGACGAGCGACAGGCGTAGCCAGCGGGGGCTCGACTCGTTCTCTTCGACAGGGAACGTGCCCAGCACATCGCTGGGGTCGACCCGGACATCCTGGAAGACGATGCTCCCGCTCGCGCTCAGGCGCTGGCCCAGGTTGTCCCAGTCCGGTGGATGCGAGATCCCGTCGGCGCCTCGATGGGCGACGACGACGAGCCGTGCCTCGCGGTCGGCGCGGGTCGCACTGATGAACAGGCGGTCCGCGACCGCGCAACCGGTGGCGAACGCGCCCCGGCCGGACACCGACAGCACATCGCCGGCCGCGGTGGCGGTCACGGTGTCGCGCGGATTGCTCACGGCGGCCACGAACAACCGGTTGGTGACGACGTCGTGGCGCAGCGAGCGGGACAACTCGCCGTTGTCGTAGAGCGAGGCTCGCCACAAGTGGAGGTAGTGGTAGCCGAGAAGGTGTCCGATCGAGGCGTCTCCGGCGGCCACGAGCCTGGTGACCGCGTGCGTGGTCGGGTGGTCGTCGGGGTCGACGGCGAGCAGCCCGCTCTCACGGAGTAATTCGATCTCGGCCAATGGCGGTTGGTTGGCGTGGTTTCTCTCGACGGCGTCCTTGCGCAGTCGCTCGGCGACGGCACTGGCGGTGATAATGGCTTCTGTCGGATTCAAGATGAACCTTCCCTTTCATGTGGGGGGCGCCGGAATCGGCGGTACACGAGAAGCAGAACCGGGGGTATCAGCACGCTCTGGGCGGCGACGGCCAGCCAGAATCCTGGCAGTTGTCCCGCGGTCTCGAACTGGTAGTACAGCCCTCCGCCGACGAGCCCGCTGAGGAAGGCGCCGACACCTTCGGCCAGCCGCTGGTGGCTGAAGACCACGGCCGGCGAGCGCTTCGTGCGGGCGAGCGCTTCGAGGACGTTCTTGAGCAGGAGTACGGAGTTCCCCGCTCCGATGGCGAGGATGCCGACGGCGATCATTACTTCGTTCCCGCCGGTGAACGCGATCATGCCGACTGCCAGGCCCCCGAAGCCGAGAGCCATCGCGTAGGTGTAGCGCATCCGCTCGACACGGTCGGCGATCAGGGGCTGGATCACTGCCAGTACCAGTGAATACCCCATCATGGCCGCGCCGTAGAACACGGTGGGCACCCTGTCGTCGGCGTAGGACGACAGATACTGGTAGAAGTGCATGTGCAAATAGAGTGTGAGGGCTGTTACGGCGAACGGCAGGACGGCGAGGCCCCGGAGGGCCCGGCTCATCGGCTCGACCACCTCGCGGTCGTCACGGCGTTCCCGGGGCAGGAATACGTGACCGATCATCATCACCAAGTGCAGTGCGGTGGCGGCGACGAACATCCCGCCGGGGTCGCGGATGAACAGCGAACCCACCACGGGTCCGAGCGCGACACCGACGTTGCCCGTGGCGTAGCTCGCGGCCACCAGGCGCGGCCGTTCCTCGGGAGTCGCGCCGTGGACGGTATAGCCCCTGACGCTCGGTGAGTAGAGGGCCGTGGCCGCCGATCGCAGGAACAGCGCGGCGATCGTCACCGCCGGCCACGTTCCGCCGACCACGAATCCCAGCGACCCGAGGGTCTGCAGGGCCATCGAGATCAGCAGGCACCGCTGGAACCCGATGCGCTCGGCGAGGGCGGCTCCCGGCACTCCTCCGGCGAACTGCACGAATGTCGCCAAGCCGAGGACGACCCCCACCTGGTCCATACCGAGTGACATCCGGTCGCGGAGCAGAACCGCCAGGTACGGGTAGACGGAGAAGCTGATGAGGTTGACGAGGAACCCGCTCCCGAGCAGCGCCCGTTGCGTGCCGGTGAAGGAGCGGACGCCGGACAGTGCGGAGGTGCCCGGAGCGTCGCGGGGGGTGGGTGTCACGCCGATGGTGCCTTGCTTCCCCGCACTATCAGGCGGGTGGCCCCGCCGTCGTACGGCCGGCCGTCCCAGTCTCCGAAACACTCCACGTTCTCGAACCCGGCCTGCTCGAACATGGCCCGCAACTCCGTGGCGCTGTAGACCCAGCAGGTGAGCGAGGAGTGTTCGGCCGTGTTTCCCCGCACCAGTGTCCAGTCGGTCCGGTACCGGGACCAGTCGTCCAGGATGTGGTCGCGCATCACCACCATGCCCCCGGGCACGTCGACGATCTTCGGGGGGCCGACCCAGGACGCGTACGTCTCCTTGCTCAGCAGGTCCACGATCAGCTGTCCGCCCGGAGCGAGCGATGCGCAGGCGTTGCGCAGGACCTGGAGATTCTCCTCCGGGTCCTCGAAGTAGCCGAAGGAGGTGTACATGTTCAGCACGACGTCGAACGCGTCCGGCGCCACGTACTCGCGTACGTCCGCCTGGACGAACGCCGCCTCCACCTTCGCCTCCGCGCATACGAGGCCGGCTCGTTCGAGGAGTTCGGGATGGAGATCCACCCCTGTTGTCCGGTAGCCGTGGCGGGCCAGGGGCACCGTGTACACACCGACACCGCAGCACTGGTCGAGCACGCGGGTGCCCGGCGGGAACGCGAGCAGTGGCGAGGTGGCGACCACGTCGGCGGCCTGCCGCTCCCTCTGGGGCGAGAAGAGCACCGCCGAGAAGCCGGACCACAGGCTCAGGTCCTCGTACCAGTCCATCGTTCCTCCCGTCGTGCGGCGCACTCGCGCCCTTCTCACATGTCGTGCCGGGAGCGGGAGAAGTTCCCGCGGCGGGCACGGCGGTCAACCTGTGGGCAGCACGCCCAGACCGGGGGCTTCGCCCAGGACGATGCTGCGGTCTTCGAGGGCGAGTCCGTGGAACGGTGGGTCGCTCAGGTAGAGGTGACCGTCCAGATCGATACGGTCGGCCAGCGGCGCGAGCTGGGCGGCCTGGCTGATGGCGAGCTCCGACTCACACATACAGCTGAGCATCACCTCAAGGCCGGCCTTCCGGCCCGCCTCCATCACCCGTCGCGTGCCCCGGATTCCGCCGGCCTTGCACAGCTTGACGACGATGCCGTCGGCGTACGACCGCGCGGCGAGGACACTTGCCGCGTCGGTGCATCCTTCGTCGAGAAAGACCGGGAGCCGGCCCGGCAACTGCCGGTAGCGGTGGTAGTCGTCGATCGCCGTGGTGGGAAACGGCTGCTCGATGAGCTGGATGCCGAGCCTGCGCAGCCGGGGCGTGAGGGCGCGAGCGGTGTCGAGGTCCCATGCCTCGTTGGCGTCGATACGGACCGGCAGCGTGGTCACTTCCCGTATCGCCTCAAGAGCCTCCAGGTCGTCCGGGCCGCCGACCTTCACCTTGAACGCACCCACCTCCGGAGCTCTGCGGACCGCGCTCACCGCTTCGTCAGGGCTCTCCATGCCGATGGTGTAGACGGTGGGCCCCAGCGTTCTGGGCATGCCGAGCAGCTTCCAGGTCGGCTGCCGGGCCGATTTGCCGATCCAGTCGTGCACCGCGCCGTCCAGCGCCATCCGCGCGCCCGCCGGCGCGTCCCATTCCTCGATGCGGTCGAGGACGCGTCTCGGATCCTTCAGATCCCGGCCGACGAGTGCCGCGCCATCGGCTTCGACCGCGTCCACGACGTGATCCGCGGTCACTCCGCTGTACTCGGTCGGTGTGCCCTCGCCGTAGGCGGTGATGCCGTCGTACGTGAGGGTGACCATGCAGGTGTCGACGGAGGTGATCTCGCCGCGGGAGCTCTTCACCGTCTCGATGAGCCTCAGGGACTCGCGACGGACGGTCAGTTTGATCGTGCCGGAATCATGCGTCATGAGTGGGCCTCTCTTGATCGTTCGGTCCGCTGGAACTTGCCGGGTCGAGCCGGCGACTTGTTACACGGTGGACACGAGTGACGAGTGAAGGGGACAGCGATGGAATGGTTCGAGAACGAGGCGTTGTGGGTCGATTTCTCGGATGTGTTGTTCTCCGCCGGACGTGCCGAGGAGGCCCGTGCCCGGGTCGCCTCCTCCCCGCTGTTGCGGGTCCCGGCCGGCAGCGCGGTGCTCGACCTCGGCTGCGGACCGGGGGCGTACGCGATCCCGCTGGCCGAACGCGGGGCCGAGGTCACCGGCGTGGACCTGAGCGCGGCGCTGCTCGAACGCGCGGAGACGGGGGCTTCCGACGCCGGCGTCGAACTACGGCTCGTCCGGGCGGACATGCGTGAATTCGCCGAACCGGACCGGTTCGACCTGGCCATCAGCATGTACACCTCCTTCGGACTCTTCGCCGATCACGACGAGAACATGCGGGTCCTGCGCAATGTGCTGGCGAGCCTCAAGCCGGGGGGCCGGCTTCTGATCGATCTGTACGGGAAGGAGATCCTGGCCCGTGACGGTGGCCTGCCGAAGATCATTGACATCGAGGGAGGCACGCTGATCGTCCGTGGCACGATCCTCGGCGACTGGGAGCGGTTCCGGGACGACTTCATCCTGGTACGGGGGGACCGGGCGCGAACGGCGTTCGTCGAGCACACCCTCTACAGCGCCTTCGAGCTGAAGACGATGCTCGTCGAGGCGGGCTTCACCGACGTCGAGTGCTTCGGCGGTTTCGACGCGGAGCCCTTCGACAACCACGCCCGCCGACTGATCGTCCGAGGCAGCCGAGGACCAGTGGCCTCCTAGTACCGGGGATGTGTGTCGACGCTGATGACTCCCGCCGCGGTGACCGCACGGTGCGTGGCGATCTCCGCGGTGGGTCCCTCGGCGAGCACGATGCCGACGTAGCCGCGCCCGTCGGTCACGTGCTCGATGTGTGTGCCGATCGCCTTCGTCGGATACCACGTGGGCAGTCCCGGATAGCGGGCGATGTCCTCAAGGCCGTGTACGGCGACCAACTCGCCCGCCTGTGTGGGGTACGCGAGAACGAACGCCACGGCCGGCCCTCCGGACAAGGGAGCGTCGAGCAGTCGTGGACGGCGGCCGAGTGCGAGATCGACGAGGCCGCCGTACACGTTCACGTCCAGCGCCCGGCACATGGATTCACCGACCAGCGCCCCACCGATACGGGGATTCACCTCGATCAACCGAGGCCCGTCGACGCTCATGCACAGTTCAATGTGGGCGAAACGGTCGGTGTATCCGAGGGCTGCCAGAATCTCGCCCAGCCACGCCTCGATCTCGCTCAGTTCCGCGGACGGCAGCGCCACCGGAAACGCCGTCACATCCTCCCGGAACCAGGGCTGCGGCGACATGAGACGGCTGGAGAGCCCCAGCAGCCGGGTCTCCCCGGCCCAGGTCACCGTCTCCGCGCTGTACACCGGACCGGCGAGGAACGGTTCCGCGAACAGCCGTCCGAACAGGGCGGCGCTCTGAGCCTCTTGACGGAAGCGGGAGAGATCCTCGGCGTCACGGACGAGCCACACGTTCTGACTGCTTGTGCCGGCGGTGTCCTTGATGATGGCGGGCAGCCCGACGGTCGAGGCGAGCCATTCGATGTCCACCGCGGCCACCTCCTCCACCGGCGCGGACCCGAACGGGCTGAGACCCTTGCGGTGGAGCAGGTCGCGGACAAGGGCTTTGTCGCGTACCAGTCGGATGGCCGCCGGGTCGATGCCGGGCAGGCCGAACTCGGCGGCGAGTTCGGTGCCGGCCACACCCCAGGTGTCCGTCGAGCTGATGAGTCCCCGGAGGTCCTCGATCGAGGCGAGAGCCTTGGTGACCGCCTTCCGGTCACCGGTGTCGACCGCCACGACGTCGACCGACCCCGGTGGCAGTGTGGCGAGTTCGTGCAGATACAGCGGCTCCACACCGGTCAGCAGCACCAGACGTTCGCCCGACTCGCGCGCGGCGCGGGCGAGGTGGGCGAGGCCGAAGGAGAGCATCTCAAGACACGCGATAGTCATAACTGACATGTCGGCCCGACACCGCGGAAGGTTCCCGTGAGGGTCGAGCTCGGACGTCCTGCCGCCGTGCGGGCCGACATCACCCGGGATCGTCGGCGATCAGCTCTGCAGGGCACCGTTCGCGGCCCGGATGTCCATCGTGGGGATCGCCGCGAGCAGAGTACGGGTGTACGGGTGACCGGGGCGGTCGGTGACGTCCTCGGTCCGGCCCTGTTCGACGATCCGGCCGTGTTGCATGACGGCGATCCTGTCCGCCAACTGCGAGACGACGGCGAGGTCATGGGTGATGAACAGGCAGCCGAAGTCGAGTCGGTCACGCAGATCACAGAGGAGATTGAGCACCTTCGCCTGGACCGATACGTCGAGCGCGGTGACCGGTTCGTCGCAGATGAGCAGCCGTGGCTCCAGAGCCAGTGCCCGGGCGATCGCCACGCGCTGCTGCTGTCCTCCGGACAACTGCCTGGGACGGCGGTCACCCACCTCGGGGTTCAGCCCGACGAGGCCGAGCAGTTCACGTACACGTGCCGACCGCACCCGCGCGTCGCCCACCCGGTGGATGCGCAGCGGTTCGTCAAGCGCCTGACGTACCGTCTGCCGCGGACTGAGCGTGAGCGAAGGGTCCTGGAACACCATCTGGACCTGCCGCCGGTGCGCGCGAAGCGCGCGTCCCCGGAGCTCGTGCACGTCCACCCCGCCGACGCGCACCACCCCCGCGCCGGGCCGGTGCAGCCCGGTCACAACCCGCGCCAGTGTCGTCTTGCCGCAGCCCGACTCGCCGACCAGCCCCACGATCTCGCCCGCTGCCACGCTCATGGTGACGTCGCTGATGACCGGCGCGGTGTTCCGGTCTCCGTAGCGCGCGCTCACCTCGACGATCTCTAGCACGAGAGGTCTCCCTTCCCGACGACGGCCGCCGTTCCACCGGGGTGGCGCAGGCAGGCCGACCGGTGCGAGGCGTTCCGGGCCACCGTCTCCAGGGTGGGCGTCTCGTCCACGCAGGCTGCCACGGCGAGCGAGCACCGGGGGGCGAACCCGCAACCGCCGGCGTCGTCCGGACCGGTGCCCCCTCGGCCCGGCATGGTGCGGAACCGGGTGCCCGGCGCCGTGCCCGGACGGGGCACCGCGTCCAGCAGACCCTGTGTGTACGGGTGGTCGGGCCCGGCGAGCACCGTGGCGAGGGGACCCGTCTCCACGATCCTGCCCGCGTACACGACAGCCACGGTGTCGGCCAGGCGCGTCACCACCGCGAGGTCGTGGCTGACAACGATCATGGACATCGCCAACTCCTCCCGCAGGCGTACCAGCAGGTCCAGCAGCTGGGCCTGCACCGTGACGTCGAGCGCGGATGTGGGCTCGTCGGCGACCAGCAACTCCGGCTCGCACGCCAGGGCCATGGCGATCTGCGCCCGCTGACGCATACCGCCGGACAACTGGTGAGGGAACTCCCGCGCGACCGCGGCGGGATCGGGCAGACCGGCCAGGCCCAGCAGTTCCTCGGTGACCCGGCGGGTCGCCGGGCGCCGACCCCCGCGGCCCGCGTTGCGTACGGCCTCGTCGACATGCGCGCCGATCGTTCGCAGCGGATTGAGGACGGCGCCGCTGTCCTGGAAGACCACCCCCACCCGGCGGCCGTTGATGTCGCGGCGTCCCCCCGGCGGCAGTCCCACCATCTCGCGCGTCTCGGCTCCGCCCCCCAGCAGGGCGGAGCCGGTGACCACCGCGTACGGGTCCAGCAGGCCGAACGGGGCCAACGCGGCCGTGGTCTTGCCGCTTCCGGTCTCGCCGACAAGAGCGAGGACCTCTCCACGAGCGACCTCGTACGACATTCCGGCGACGACGCGACGACGCTCGCCGTCCTGCGGGTACGTGACGGTCAGGTCCCGCACCTGGAGCACCGTGGTGTCCCCGGGATGTTCCCGAGTGTCCGCCGGCGCGGCGGCCGGCGGCCGTTCCGCGACACCGGCGCGTGCGGACGGTGCGGCCTTCCTCCGGCCCGGCCGCGCCGAGCCGGTCCGCGTCGGACGGACCAGGCGCAGGACCGAGGGGCGCTCCTCGCCGGCCGCCAGCCGCTCGCCGAACAGGTTGCTGGCGAACACCACCGCCGTGATGGCGATGCCGGGCGGATAGGCGAGCCACCACGCGGAGTCGAGGAACGCCCGTCCTTCAACGAGCATTTGGCCCCACTCGGCGCTCGGCGGAGCGACACCCAGGCCCAGGAAGCTCAGCGTGGCCACGCCGAGGACGATGGTGCCGACATCGGTGCTGGCATAGACCAGGCAGGGCGCGAGCGCCGGCGGGAGCAGGTGCCGGCCGATGATGCGCGCGCGGCCCGCTCCGAGCAGGCGCAGCGCGTCCAGATGAGGGCTCTTGCGCATGTCGGCGACGCGGGCGCGCGCGATCCGGGCGTACGGCGCCCACGACCAGAGCGACAGCGCGAGGATGAGGTTCTCCACTCCCGGCCCCCGCACCCCGATGACCGCGAGTGTGACCAGCATGCCGGGCAGCGAGACCACCACGTCGATCACCCGGGAGACGACCCGGTCGACCCATCCGCCGAGGTAGCCGGCGGTCGCCCCGATGAGGGTGCCGGCTGTCAGCGCGACCGCCAGCACGGCAGCGGTGACCGAGAGCGAGATCCGCGCGCCGTAGAGAATCCGGCTGAGCTGGTCCCGGCCGAGCTGGTCGGTACCGAGCAGGTTCTCCGACGACGGGGGCAGCAGCCCCGCCGCCAGGTCGTTGGCGGTCGGGTCGGCCGGAGCGAGGACCGGGGCGAGGACCCCGACGATCACGAAGAGGATCAGGGGCAGGGCGAGCAGAAGGGTGCCGAGCCACGCCCGGCCGCCTGCCGAACGCCCTTGTTCGCCGGTCATGACGCCCCCCGCCGGGTCCGTGCGCCGAGCACGCCGACCGGGTCACGGAGCGGTGTGTCCCGGTCCGGGGGCTTCCTGCCGGGGAGCGTGGGCCGACGGCGGGCACGCGCGTCCCGACCGCGCCGGGAGCGGGGATCGATGAGTCCTTGCAGGACGTCGGCGCAGCGGTTGGCGAGGATGAAGCCGCCTCCCATGACGAGTGTGGCCGCCTGCAGCGCCGGAACGTCCCGGGCACCGGCGGCGTGGACGAAGTAGGCACCGAGACCGGGCCAGCCGAAGATCTGCTCCACCACGACGGTGGCCACGAGAAGGGTGCCGATACCGAACCCCGCGACGGACAGGATCGGTCCGGCGGCATTGGGCAGACCGTCCCGCAGCACGATCGACAGCGTTCCACTGCCCCGTGCCTGCGCCGCGCGTACGTAGGGGCGGTCCAGGGCCTCGCGCAGCGTGACGGCGACCACCCGACTGAGCACGCCGGCCACCGGAAGCCCCAGTACGGCCATGGGCATCAGCCATGTCGAGGGGCCCGCCATCCCCGACGTCGGCAGCAGTCCGAGACGGATCGCCAGGTACAGGACCAGGAGGTAGCTCAGCCAGAACGACGGTATCGAGGTGACCAGGAGCGCCCCGGTGCGCAGGGCGCCGCGCAGCATCCCGCGTCGCAGCACCGCGCCGGCGACGCCGACGCTCACCCCGACCACGACGGCGACCACGGCGGATCCGGCCACCAGGCCCAGCGTGACGCCCAGCCGGTCCGCGACTTCGGGGCCGACGGGCGCGTTCGTCCGCAACGAGAGCCCGAAGTCGCCGGTGCAGGCGTTGACCAGCCACCGGACGTACCGCACGGGAGCCGGATCGTCGAGGCCGAGTTCCACGCGGACGGCCTCGATCTGCTCCGGCATGGCGGGGCGGCCGGCCCGGGTCGCCGCGAGCACCGCCGCGGGGTCTCCACGTGCGAGCAGGACGAGGGCGAAGGTGCCCACCGACATCGCCAGCAGGACGCCGACGGTGTCGACGGTCCACCGCGCGACGTGCCCGCCGGCGGTCGCCAGCCGCCCCAGCGAGCTCACCCGACAGTCACCCCGGTGAGTTCCAGGTCGACGTCCGTGGGCGGCACGGCGAAGCCCTTCACCGTGTCCCGGGCGGCCCAGACCCGCGGCCGGTAGACCAGAGGGACGAAGCCGGCGTCGGCGGCGACCTCGTCGTAGAGCTTCTGGTAGGCGGCGGCGCGGGCGGTGGGGCCGTCCGCGAACAACGCCGTGTCGACCAGGTCTTCGGTGGCCGGCGTCACCCAGAGCGGACCGCGGGCGCCCGAGGTGAACATCGACACGATCGAACCCGAGGGGTCGTACGGCGCACCGAGTCCCTCGAAGAAGGTGATGTCGTACGTACCCTCGGCCCGCTCGTCGTAGTAGGCGGCGGCGTCGACCGGGGAGATGTCGACGGCGATGCCGATCTCCTTGAGAGACCCGGCGACGGCCTCGGCCATCGAGCGGGGATCGAGCTGTCCCTGGGCCGGAGTGGCGGGGATGAGGAGCTTCAGGGAGAGCCGCTTGCCGTCCTTGGCCCGGCTGCCTCCTTCCAGGGTGTACCCGGCCGCGTCCAGCGTTCTGCGGGCCTCCGCCTGGTCGAAGTACGTCGGCTGGTCGGTGCCCGAGTCGGGCACGTTCGGGGGGAACACCCGCCGCGCGGGCTTGCCGTAGCCCTGGAACAGCGCTTTGGTCAGGGCCGTGGTGTCGATGGCCTGGCGCACCGCCTCACGGACGGCTCGGTCACCGGCCGGACCGTCGGCGTTGAAGCCGAGCATGATCGAGACATCGGGCTCGCCGACGTGCGACTTGATGTCGCCGCGCCCGCTCAGCGTCTTGGCCTCAATCGGTGTGATCGGGGCCATGTACGCGCCACCGATGAGGTCGATCTCACCGTTGGTGAGGGCGTCGAGGCGCGCCTGGGAGTCCGGTACGACCTTGAATTCGACCCGCTCCAGCTTCGGTTCGGTTCCCCAGTAGTCGTCGTTGCGCGCCAGCTTCGCTCCGGTCGCGGAGTTGGACTCCAGCTTCCACGCCCCGGTTCCGACGGCTTTGCGGAACGTGCCGTCGGCTGTCGCGGCCTTCGGACTGAGCAGCCGCACCGGACGCACGATCGACAGTTCTTGCAGCAGCGGCTCGTACGGCTCCGAGAGGGTCAGCCGGACAGTGTCCTTGTCCGGGGTGTCCACGGCCGAGATCACCTGCGAGGCGCGGAAGAAGGTGAACTCCTTCTTGCCCACCCACCGGTCGAAGTTCCATTTCACGGCGGCGGAGTCGAACGGAGTCCCGTCGGTGAAGGTGACGCCGTCGCGCAGGTCGAAGCTGACGCTCCGGCCGTCCTTGGCGACGGTCCACGACTCAGCGAGCCCCGGCTTCAGCTTGCCGCCCGCCGCGTAAGTGACGAGCGGCTCGTACACCGCGTCGAGCAGCAGGAAGTTACCGGTGAAGGCATGCGGGTCCACGGCGCCTGACTCCTCGCTCAGCCCGACGCGCAGCACCGTGGTGGTGGAGCCGGGGTCATCGGGGCCGGCGGCACACCCGCCGATCAGCACGATCGAGGCAGCGAGGACGGCGAGAGGGGGACGAGGTCGTAGCACGGACACTCCTGGCAGACAGTAGCCATGGCACAGTGGGCGATCTCCCACCACGCGAGTAGTCGGTGGCCCCGTGCGATTAGTTCCCCGCGTGCGCGAGAAATTCTTCGCGCGGTACGGCGGAACCGCTTCACCGTCGCCCCGGAGGCGATGGAGGGCTGGGGGCTGTGCAGGTCTCGGACCGCCCTCGGCGGGCCGCCTCGCCGCCGTTCCGGTCACCGGTCGGCTGTTTCGGCCGTCCGGCCGGTGCTGAGGGGTTCGGCCGCGTAGGTGATGCGTACGACTCCGTCCGCGTGACGTTCGGCTTCGGCCGCCACTCCGAAGACGTCGGCCAGTATTCGCGGGGTGAGCACGTCGAGAACGTGACCCGCCGCCACGACCGTTCCCTCGTCGAGCACGATGATCCGGTCGCAGAGCCGGGCGGCGAGGTCGAGGTCGTGCAGGACGGCGAGTGTCGTGGTGCCGGTGGACCTGATGAGTTCCAGCACCTCGAAACGGGCCCGGATGTCGAGGTGGTTGGTGAGCTCGTCCAGGACGAGGACCTGCGGGGTCTGGGCCAGGGCGCGGGCGAGCAGTACGCGTTGGCGCTCCCCGCCGGACAGTGAGGCGAAGTCACGGTCCGCCAACTGGTGTGCTCCGCAGCGCCGGAGGGCGTCGTCGACGGCCTGGTGGTCGTCGGCGCCGTCACGGCCGAGCAGCCCGTGGTGCGGGGTGCGGCCCAGGGCCACGATCTCGGTGACGCTCAAACTTGTCGCGCTGCCTCCGCCATCCTGGAGAACGGCCGCGGTACGACGCGCCGCGGTCCGGGAGGAGAGTGTCCAGACGTCGTCGCCACCTACGCGGACCACGCCTCTCTCGGGCCGCAGCGAGCGGTAGACGGCGCGCAGCAACGTGGACTTGCCGCTGCCGTTCGGCCCGACGAGCCCGACGATGTCGCCGGGCTGTACCTCCAGGGCGACGTCACGCAGGATCGGCTGGCGGTCAAGCGTGATGTGGAGCTGTTCGACGGTGAGTCTCATACGGAGTCCAGCCCCTTGTTGCGGCGCAGGAGCCACAGGAAGAACGGAGCGCCCAGCAGGGCGGTGAGGATGCCGATGGGCAGTTCGTTGGGGCGGTTGAGCGTGCGGGACAGCAGGTCGACGAGGACCAGGTAGATGGCGCCCACCACGGCGGTCAGGGGAAGCAGTCTGCGGTGGTCGGCGCCGGTGGCGAGCCGTACGAGGTGGGGGATCATCAGGCCGACGAAGCCGATACCGCCCGCGACGGCGATCACCGTGCCGGTGACCAGGGCGGACATCACCAGCAGGAGGCCCCGCAGCCGGTGGACGTCGACGCCCAGTGCTGTCGCGGACTCGTCCCCGGCCAGCAGGGCGTTGAGCCTGCGGCCGAAGAGCGACAGCGCGAGGGCGCTGGCGAGGACGACCGTGGCGACCACGGGAAGTTGATCCCACCTGGCTCCCGAGACGCTTCCGAGCATCCAGAACATGACGGTGCGCAACTCGGTCGGCGTCGCCCGCAGTTGGAGGAAACTGGTGGCCGCCAGGAAGAGGTAGCCCACCGCGACTCCTGAGAGCACCAGCCGCGTTGGTGCCATGCGTCCTCTCTTCTGCCCCAGGACGAAGGCCAGAGCCCCGGCGGCCAGAGCGCCGACGAAGGCCGCGGAGGAGACGCCGAGCCCGCCGAGCGTCGCGCCGCCCGCCGCGGTGATGGCGAGGACAGCACCGAGCGACGCTCCGTAGGAGAAGCCCAGGACGGTGGGGTCGGCGAGCGGATTGGCCACCACCGCCTGGAGGATCACCCCGGCGACCGCGAGCCCGGTGCCGACGAGAGCGGCCAGGACGACGCGGGGTGCGCGGAAGTTCCACACGATCTGGTCGGTGGCCGGATCGCCCGTCGTACCGCCACCGGTCAGGTGACGGAGGACGATGCGCCACACCTCTCCGACGGGGATGGTGACCGCCCCGATACTGATGCCCACCACCATCACCCCGGCGAGCAGGGCCAGGAGCACCGTCAGGAGGAGCGGCAGGGGAACCCTGTTCAGAACGCGTCGGGGTGAAACGTCCTTGCCAGCTTGTCGACCGCCACGTCGTTGCTCGGGCCGAGGTAGATCGAGTCCGACAGGACGGTGTACGTGTTGGTCTTGGCGGCCGGCCACTGGGGGAACTCCTTGAGCAGTTTCTTGGCGTACGCCTCGGGGTCGGGGTCGTTGTAGCTGATGACGACGAGCGCGTCGACGGAGGTGGCGGCCACCTTCTCCTTGCTCAGGTCGGCGAAGGTGCTCCTGGAGGTGTTCGCGAAGGCGTTGGAGCCGCCGGCCTTGGTGAGGATGTCGTTGATGATGCCGTTGGCGACGACCGAGCTGAAGTCGTTGCCGCCCATGACCATGTTCGAGAAGAGCACCATCACATTCGGCTTCTCCTCGCCCGCGACCTCCGCGGAGATCGCGGCGATGCGCTTCTCGGACTCGGCGATCAGCTTCTCCGCCCGGTCGCTCACGCCGAAGATCCTGCCGAGATCACGCAGGAGCGTGTAGCTGTCGGCGACGGTCATCTTCGCGGGGTCGTCGTCGCAGCCCTGCGGCGAGATGTAGCTGTTCGCGCTCACCGAGCTGAGATCGTCGCGGGTGGCGAACCCGTTCTTGGCGTCGAACCCGTAAGAGGTCACGGCCAGCACAAAGTCGGGACGCAGCCCGAGCATTGCCTCGCGGGGGATGTCGAAGGCGTCGTTCAGCTTGACGTCACCCTTGGGCAGAGCCTTGATCGCCTCGGCCCGCCCTTCGACCTCGGAGCGCCCGTACGATTGCTGGTTGGCAACGATCCGATCGCCGAGGCCGAGCGCGAGGAGCGAAGAGACCTCGGCCACGGACGCGCCGTTCATGACGACGACGCGCTCGGGCGCCTTCGTGAAGGTCTGCTTCTCAGCGCAGTTCTCGACGGTCACCGGATAGCCCGATCCGGAACCGGACTTGGGCGACTTGTTGCCGACCGCCTCGGTCGAGGAGTCGGCGCATCCGGCCATGAGCAGACAGAGCGCGGTGACCGCGATGACGACTGGCCGTTTCCTGGACATACTGGCTCCTTGGTGCTGCCTGATCGGATCTTCTGTCCGAGTAGTCGGACCGGGGGACGCCGTAGTTCCCGCTACCCGCCCCATCAGGCCGCCGCGGCCGTCAGATCCGGCGTCGGCGCCCGGTGGGAGGGGCTCGTCCTCTCGACCGCCGAGCGCTCGGCCGCGGTGAGCATGCCGATCAGTTGGGCGCGGGCGCGGGACACTCGCGAGCGGACCGTGCCGACCGGGCAGCCCATGACCTGTGCGGCTTCCTCGTAGGGCAGGCCGATCAGTTGGGTGAGCACGAAAGCGTCGTGCCGTTCCGCCGGCATGGACGCCAGCAGCTCCGCGAGGACGACTCCCTCCTCAAAGCCCGGAGCACCCTGAGGTCTTGCCTTCTCCGCCGCGGCACACCAGTCGACGGCGTCCGCGACGACCGGGCGAGCGGCGGCGTGGCGGAGGCTGTCGACGAAGGACCGCCGGGCGATGGACAGCAGCCAGGTGCGGGCGGAGGAACGGCCCTCGAACCGGTGCAGACTGCCCAGGGCTCGGAGAAAGGTGTCCTGGGTCAGGTCGTCGGCGGCCTGCGGGTCGGCGCTCAAGAAGGCCATGTAGCGCCAGATGTCGCGCTGCAGGGCGCCGACGAAACGTTCCACGGCGTCCGGGTCACCTTCCCTCGCCGCAAGAGCCCAGTTGGTGATGGTCTCCTCCTTCGTGCGGGAAGGATTCGCCGTCCGCGTGTGGCTGTCTCTCTGCGCGAGTCGGGGCAGGGCATGCGTCATCGCCTGGTGTCCTTCTTCGGAATTCGGGGGTCGACCGGGCACGGCTTCGAGGCGGCACCGGCCGCTGCTTCGGCCCCGAGCGGGCAGGGCCGACTGCCCTGCCGCGCCAACCGGTCGGCGAGACAGGGGGAACTGGCTGTCAGAGGACAGCGGTTCCCGTCGGCGGGCCCCGTGAGGTGATGGCATGAGCGAGCAGCAACCGTCGCGGTCCGCACGTTCCGTGCGATGAACCGGCCCGCACGCGCGGCCGGTCCGGCGGTGTCGGCAGTACGCCGGGCAGGCGCAGCGGCGCCACGATCCAGCCGGCGCAGGCCCGAATACACTGGAAGGCCGCCCGTTCACCGAAGGCGAGCCAGATCCCACAGAGCAGCGCGGCCAGCAGGTGGGCGGAGAGCATCCCCAGCGACGCCGTGCCGGCGGCACTGTGACCGGAGTCCATCGCCGTGCCTGGCATTCCCGGCATCGCGTGCTGGGCGTGGCCATCCATGGGAGCCATGGGCGCTCTGCACAGAACGTGGCCCAGCCACTGTTCCGCGAGTGACCCACCGGCGGAATCGGGTCGAAGTACCACCTGGGCGAGGGAGAACCAGGCGTGCAGGACGGCCTGGACGGCGAGGGTCGCGGTGAGGACCGTGCGGAACCCGCGTTCCCGTCCCGTGAGAGCCCATCCGGTGACGCCGACGGCGCCGAAGGCGGGGAGCATCGCCGCCCAGGGGATGGTCATTTCCGACATGAGCACGTGCCCCAGGACAGCGAAGAGCACACAGACGGCCGCGAACAGGGCGGCCCTCGCTCTGCGGAAATACGGACCCGAGGTCATGGCGGACTCATCGTTGCACCGGAGCCACCCCCGGAAAAGCCCGGTGCGCGATGTCTCGGACCGCAGGCGGCCCCGTTCTCCGTGGTGCCGGAAAGACTCGGCAAGGCGGGGAACTCAACCGCCCCGCCAACCGACTCATCAAGCATGCGTCTATCGAGAAGGCTGATCCGGGCGACCTCACGACGTCGCGCTCCCGGCACGCGCCGGGCATCGCGCGAGGGTGCGCAGGTCACATCAGACAGCGGCTTCCCAGACGACGCCGTCGCCCGCGCCGGACAGCGGCCCACCGGCGAGCGACCGCGATCAGCGCCGGTCGAGTTTTCCCAAGAGGCAGTCGGTCGGCCGGCCGACAGGGTTCCCGTGGCACCGCGGGAGAATCCTCACAGCGGGACAGGTCAGCGTAGCGACCGCCCGCCCGCCGGCCGCATGTCAACATGGCACCCCGGCTCTCGCGGGCCGAGTACACGGCAGCGCGATACGGCTACCGCCCGGCAGTTGGCGGAACTCTCTTCTCTGGAGCGGTGATGGCGGACCGGCGTGAGCTTCTCTCCCTGCGGACGGTGACGACGCTGAAGCGTTACGCGCCGCCGCCGGCGCTGATCGGATTCCTGGTCCTGCTGATGGTGGTGTTCGGTGTGTCGTACGCGGTCGGCTCGGCGGTCGGCCCGGTCGCGCCGGGCATGCACTCCACCGACACTGATACCCGGCCCGGGGAAGGGCCCGGAACCCAACCGGGAGACGGCACGGGGGACATGAGCGACATGGGCGGCATGCACTCGGACGGTGGGCGGTGACGTCGGAGACCACGGCTTCTCCGGCCGTCACCACGGACCTCCTGGTCGGTGGAATGACCTGCGCCGCGTGCGTGAGCCGCGTGGAGAAGCGGCTGGCCAAGCTCGACGGCGTCACCGCGACGGTCAATCTGGCCACCGGGAATGCCCGGATCAGCCACCCTCCGGAGATCACCCCCGGGATCCTGGTGGCGACGGTCGAACGCGCCGGTTACACCGCTGAACCGCCCCGCCCGCCGGAACCCGAGGCCGGCAGCGAGCCGTCCGAGTCCGCAGAAGCGCGGGAGTCGGCCGAGGCACGGCGGCGACTGCTCGTGACGGCTCTGCTCTCCGTACCCGTTCTTGTCCTCTCGATGGTTCCGGACCTTCAGTTCCGTAACTGGCAGTGGCTGTGCTTCGCCCTGGCCGCACCGGTCGCGACGTGGGGCTCCTGGCCTTTCCACAGTCGTGCGCTGCGGGGATTGCGGCACGCGTCGGCGACCATGGACACCTTGGTGTCGCTCGGCGTGACCGCTGCGTTCGCCTGGTCCACCTACGCACTCTTCATCGGTGGCGCGGGCGATCCCGGCATGCGTATGCCCTTCTCCTTTCTCCCCTCGGCGGGCGACGACATCCCTCACATCTACCTGGAAGCGGCGGTCGGAGTACCGCTGTTCGTCCTGACCGGCCGGTTCCTGGAAGCACGGGCGCGTAGCGGCACAGGTCAGGCGATGCGCGCCTTGGCCGGACTGGCCGTCAAGGACGTAACGGTGCGGGTCGACGGCAAGGAACGCCTCGTCCCCGTCGAACAGCTCCGTGTGGGGCAGGAGTTCGTCGTCAGGCCGGGAGAACGGGTCGCCACCGACGGCGTCGTGGTCTCCGGCAGTTCCGCGCTCGACCTGTCGCTGGTCACCGGGGAGAGCGACCCGGTCGAAGTCGCCCCCGGCCAGGCGGTCGTGGGCGGCGCTGTCAACGCCGGGGGCCTGCTCACCGTGCGCGCCACGGCGGTCGGCAGGGACACTCAGCTCGCCCGCATCACCGAGCTGGTCACCGAGGCCCAGGCCGGCAAGGCCCGTGCCCAGCGGCTGGCCGACTCCGTGGCGGGCGGCTTCGTCCCGGTCGTCCTGACGCTGGCCGTCACCGTGCTCGGATTCTGGCTCGGTGCCGGAGCCGATCCGCAGGCGGCGATCACCGCGTGCGTGGCCATCCTGGTCGTCGCCTGCCCGTGCGCGCTCGGCCTGGCGACCCCCACCGCGCTGCTGGCGGCGACCGGGCGCGGCGCGCAACTCGGCGTCCTCGTCAGTGGTCCTCAGGCGCTGGAGACACTGCGCCACATCGACACCGTGATCCTCGACAAGACGGGCACCCTGACCACCGGCCGCATGAGCGTCACCCAGGTCACCGTGGTCCCCGGCGGTCTCGGAGAGCGGACCGTGCTCCGTCTGGCCGGAGCGGTGGAGCGCGGCTCGGAGCACCCGCTCGGGCGCGCGATCACCGCGTACGCCGAACGAGCCTTTCCGGACGAGCCCTTGCCCGAGGTGACCGAGTTCGCCGCCACCGCCGGTGTGGGCGTCCGCGGCCTCGTCGAAGGACACCAAGTCGAGGTGGTCACTCCGGGCGACGACCTCCCGGAAACCCTGACGCGGGCACTGGCGGACGCGGAGAATTCCGCCCGCACCGTCGTACGGGTCAGGGTCGACGGGGTGGACGAGGCGCTCATCGCCCTGGGTGACGTCACGCGCCCCGGCAGCTACCGCGCCGTCGACCGGCTGAAGCGACTGGGGGTGACACCCGTACTGGCCACCGGTGACCGCGAGGCCGTCGCCGATGCGGTCGCCGAGGAACTCGGCATCGACGAGGTGTACGCGCGCTGCACGCCCGAGAGCAAGGCCGAGCTGGTTCGGCGTCTGCGGGCCGAGGACCGCCGCGTCGCGGTGATCGGGGACGGTGTGAACGACGCCGCCGCCCTCGCCGGCGCAGACCTGGGCATCGCGATGGGAAGCGGCACCGATGTCGCCATCGGCGCGGCCGACGTAACCCTGGTGCGCGGCGACATCGAATCCGTCGCCGACGCGATCGGCCTCGCCAGACGCACTCTCGGCACCATTCGCGCCAACCTGATCTGGGCCTTCGGCTACAACGCCGTCACCGTGCCGCTCGCGGCCGTGGGATGGCTCAACCCCATGGTCGCCGCCGCAGCGATGTCTCTGAGCTCCCTGCTCGTGGTGGGCAACAGCCTGCGGCTGCGCGCCTGGCAGCCATCGGCCTACCGGAGAACCGGCGCACGTGTCGGTCAAGCCGGCCAAGTCCGCCAAGGAGAACAGCGCTCATGACGGAACCGTCCACCGCGGACACCTCCTCGGGCTGGAACATCACGCGGGAGCGCGTACGTGACGGCTTCTACGCGGCACTCGTCCTGTGGACGGCGTGCGTGCTGGCGCTCGCGGGCCTGACGCAATGGACCGCTTCGGGGGCGGCGGGCACGCCCCCGGCCCTGGCAGTGAGCGACCCGCACGTCTTCCTCCCGTACAACGACAACACGCAGACCGCCGCCTTCTTCACGGTGACCAACACAGGCGGCGCGGACGATCAGCTTCTGTCCGTCACGTCGCCCGCCGTAACCGACGCCATGCTGAGCCTGCACCAGAACAACGGCGACGGAGCCGACTCCATGGGGATGACCGAATCGGCGAACGTGGCGGCGGGGTCGACCCTGACCATGTCACCCTTCGACCTCGACGTGATGGTGACGTTGAAGAGCGGCATGCGTTGGCAGGAAGGCGACGCGGTGAAGTTCACCCTCCACTTCCGCCACAGCGGCTCCATGGAAACAGTCGCAACGGTGGTCCGGCCAGGAAGCTGACTGATTCCGGCCCGATCTCGACGGCAAGAGCGTCGTCCAGCCAGGAGACGGCCCCGACAAAGGATTCGGGACAGTCTTTGGCTGAGCCGCCCCGAGTTGCGTAGAGTCCGCCGGTCATGTTTCAGGCGGTCTGCGGTTCTTCTTCCAGGCTTCGCTGGAAGTCGCGTTCGTACTCGGCGGGCGGTACATAGTCGAGCGCGGAGTGGAGACGTTCCTCGTTGTACCACGTCACCCACTGGAAGATCGCCCGCTCGACCTGCTCGAAGTCCCGCCAAGGGCCCTGCATCTCGATCAACTCGGCCTTGAAGGTGCCGTTGAGGGCCTCGGCCATGGCGTTGTCATACGAGTCCGCGACGGAGCCAACCGAGGCGGAAGCGCCGACATCCGCCAGCCGCTCGGTGTAGCGGATAGACACATATTGACTGCCGCGATCCGAATGGTGGATGAGGCCGGAGTCCTTCTTGATCCGCCGTCTCCACAGTGCCATCTCCTACACGTCCAGGACGAACGCCACATACGCCCAGCCCGACCAGGTTCTGACGTAGGTCATGTCCGCGACCCAGAGCTGGTCCGGGCCCGGAGCGGTGAAGTCACGGTCGACCAGGTCCGGCGGGCGGGGCGCCGACGGCTCGGGGATCGTAGTGCGGCGGCGCCGGCCGCGGATGACGCCCTCGATGTCCAGCTCGGCGCCGCCGGACTCCTCGTGGAGCTCTTCGATCAAGGGCATGAGCTGCTCGTCCCGGAGCTGGCGCGCCGACTTCGGCCGCTTCTTGCGTGCGTGATACGCGGACTCCGACAGGTCCAGCTCCCGGCATACGGGCCCGACCCCGAGGCCGCTCTCGCGCAGGTGGTTGATCACCGCGTCGGCCTCGTCCGGGGACGGTCGGGCTCCTGGGCAAAAAAGACACTCGCGGCTTTGAGGATCTCGTTCGCCCGCTTCAACTCCGCGTTTTCCTTGTGGAGTTGCCTCAGCTCGTCGCGCTCGACGGTGGAGAGACGGTCTTCCCGCTCACCGTGGTCGGCCTCGGCCTGGCGGACCCAGCCGCGCAGGGCTTCCTTGTGGATGCCCAGGTCCTTCGCGACGCGCGCGATCGGGCGGCCGGCGGTGCGGATCTCGCGGATCGCGCGCTCGCGGAGCTCGTCGGGGTATTTACGGGGTGCTGGCATGGTGCTGGTGAATCTCCTTCGCCAGGATCGTAACCCTGGCATCAGGGACTCCACCAAACTCAGAGCAGTTCAAGGGCCCTGTCTCAGCCGGCGGCGTTCGTTATCAGCTTGTTGAGCCCGCTCGTCGCTCATAGCGCGAACGTGCGAGGTGATGGGCATTGCGGATCAGCTCACGGACCGCCGCGTCGGTCCGCTGGCCCGGATTCACCACCGCGAGCCATGCAACGGAGCCGTAGACGGGGTGTGCAATCACGGCATCGGTGACGCTGGGGTCGTCGTCGATGACTGGTTCGCGCGGCGCGTGGCCGGTCCAGTTGATGAACGATTCCTTCCCAGCGGCCATATTGACGCGGAACGCATCTGGGCGGTCCAGGCGCGACCTCTCGTCGCCCGGCTGGTTCTTCGTCACGATCGTCGTGAACGGTTGAGTCGCTTTCGGAATGACGCCCTCAGGAGAGTAGAAGAAGAAGGTATCCCCCCAACTGATCTCTGGTGAGCCGTCACCGGGTCCGGGCCTGATAGCCAGGGCTCCATCCAGGCCCTCTGCGAAGTCGATGATCTCTTCTATGGTCATGTGCTCAAGCGTTTCATTAAGGTGCACGTGGAGACTTTGAGCCGGAAAACAGAGGATTGCCAGGTGTCAACTCTCAAGTCATCGGCGCTGCGCACAGTCGATGTCGCGCGACGTGCCGGGTACTCCGTTCAGCAGGTACGCAATCTCGAACGCGACGGTGTCCTGCCGCCAGCGACACGCTCAGCTGCGGGCTACCGGATCTATGGGGAGATTCACTTTCAGTCCGCTTTGGCCTACCGGGCCCTCGCAGTCGGCACGGGTCCGATTGCGGCCAAGCGGATCGTGCGTGCCGTGCATGAGTGCCCGACCTCGGAAGTACTTGCACTCCTCGACGCGGTACACGCCCAACTCGACCGGGAGCGTACGGATCTCAGACTTGCCAAGGAGGCTGCTGCGGCGATCTCTGCCGAACTGGTCGAAGACGTACGCCCATCGGATTCGATGAGCGTCTCCGAACTTGCCGCCGCGCTCGGAGTGCGCCCATCGACATTGCGGCACTGGGACGCCGAGGGGCTTGCTGTTCCTGACCGGGTCTCCCCGCGAGAAACGCGACGATACTCACCGGCCCAAACTCGGGACGCCCGGATTGTGCACCAGCTACGCAGCGCCGGGTACCGCATTGACCACCTCCGGGCCTTGATGCCGGGCCTGCGGCGCGGGCACCGGTCGGAAGACATCGGAGCCGCGCTGGCAGCCCGAGATGTGAGCATCGCGGCTCGCTCCCGTGCCCTCCTCGACGCCACCGTCGCACTCAGTGCAGTCCTCGCTGCCACCCAGACGTGAGGCTCCGCCAACAACGAATGAACTGAACAGAAGAACTCGACGGGGAACGCCACCAACGTCCAGCCCGAGAGCCGCGGACAGCTCGTGCGGCTCGCCAGGGAGTACGACGTGCTGCCCATCGCGATCGTCCTCGACCTGCCCGAGGCGGTCTGCGCCGAACGCAACGCCGCCCGTCCCGACCGGGCCGGCATGCCACGCCATGTCATCAAGCGCCACCAGCGGGAACTGCGCCGTTCGCTGCGCGGACTCGAACGCGAGGGCCTCCGCAAGGTCCACATCCTGCGCGGTGCCGAGGAGGTCGAGCGCGCCGAGGTCGTCACCGAACGCCGTTACAACGACCTCACCCACCTCGCCGGCCCCTTCGACATCATCGGCGACGTCCACGGCTGCCGATCCGAACTGGACACGCTGCTGGCCGGGCTCGGTTACGCGGACGGGGACGGCGCGCACCCCGAAGGCCGTACGGCGGTCTTCGTCGGCGACCTCGTCGACCGCGGCCCGGACAGTCCCGGCGTGCTGCGCCGCGTGATGCGCATGGTCGGCGCGGGCAGCGCGCTGTGCGTACCGGGCAACCACGAGAACAAGCTGGGCCGCTGGCTCAAGGGCAGGAACGTTCAGCTGACCCATGGACTCGCCGAGACAGTCGAGCAGTTGGCGAAGGAGGACGACGCCTTTTGTGAGCGGGTGGGGACCTTCATCGGCGGCCTCGTCAGCCACGACGTCCTGGACGGCGGCAAGCTGGTCGTCTGCCACGCCGGGCTGCCGGAGAAGTACGACGGCCGCACCTCGGGCCGGGTCCGTCCGCACGCGCTGTACGGGGACACGACCGGCGAGACCGACGAGTTCGGCCTGCCCGTCCGCTACCCGTGGGCGGAGGACTACCGGGGCCGGGCGGCGGTCGTGTACGGCCACACCCCCGTACCGAACACCTCCTGGATCAACAACACCATCTGCCTCGACACCGGCGCCGTCTTCGGCGGGAAGATGACGGCCCTGCGCTGGCCCGAGCGCGAGCTGGTCGACGTACCGGCGGAGCGCGTCTGGTACGAGCCGGTCAAGCCGCTCGGCACTCAGGCGCCGGGCAGCCGCGAGGGCCGCCCGCTCGACCTCGCCGACGTGCACGGCAGGCGTGTCGTGGAGACCCGTCACATGGGCCGGCTCGCGGTGCGCGAGGAGAACGCGGCGGCGGCTCTGGAGGTCATGAGCCGCTTCGCCGTCGACCCGCGGCTCCTCGCCTGTCTGCCGCCGACCATGGCACCCACCGCGACATCGCGCGAGGAGGGTTTTCTGGAGCACCCGGCCGAGGCGTTCGCGCAGTACCGCGAGGACGGCGTGGCGCAGGTCGTGTGCGAGGAGTCAGAGCCGGGGGTCGACCGGCTCCGACTCCAGCGCGAGCACCGCGAACACCGCCTCGTGGACGCGCCACAGCGGCTCGTCGTCCCCCAGCCGGTCCAGCGCTTCGAGCCCGAGCGCGTACTCCCGAAGCGCCAGCGACCGTTTGTGGCCGAGGAACCTGCCGCGCAGCCGCTCCAGATTCGCAGGCCGGGTGTACTCCGGGCCACAGACGATCCGCAGGTACTCACGCCCGCGCACCTTGATCCCGGGCTGGACCAGCCGCCCCTTGGCGTCGTGTACGAGCGCCGCGAGCCCCGGCTCTGACCCCCGGCCCCGACCCTCGGCGCCGACGCGGCTCCGATCCTCGGCCCCGCGGCCCGCCCGGCTGCGGGGCCCGCCCGGTCTCTGCGCCATTCGCCGTGTGAACGGCGCCCGATCCGAGAGGATGGGGGCATGGGATTCCACGTCGACTCCGAGACCGGGCGCCTGCGCCGCGTCATACTGCACCGCCCCGACCTGGAGCTGAAGCGCCTCACCCCCACCAACAAGGACGCGTTGCTCTTCGACGACGTGCTGTGGGTGCGCCGCGCGCGCGAGGAGCACGACGGGTTCGCCGACGTCCTGCGCGACCGCGGGGTCAAGGTCCATCTCTTCGGCGACCTGCTGCGGGAGTCCCTGGACATCCCGACGGCCCGCGCGCTGGTCCTGGACCGGGTCTTCGACGAGAAGGAGTACGGCCCGCTCGCCACCGGCCACCTCAGATCCGTTTTCGACGAGCTGCCGACGGCCGATCTCGTGGAGGCGCTGGTCGGCGGGATGACCAAGCGGGAGTTCCTGGAGAGCCACGCCGAGCCGTCGTCCGTCCGCTTCCACGTCATGGACCTGGACGACTTCCTGCTGGACCCGCTGCCGAACCATCTCTTCACCCGTGACACCTCCGCCTGGGTCTACGACGGTGTGACCATCAACGCGATGCGCTGGCCGGCCAGGCAGCGGGAGACCGTCCACTTCGAGGCGATCTACAAGCACCACCCCCTGTTCACCGGACCGGAGGCGGGCGCCTTCCACCACTGGTCGGAGGGGCAGGACGACTACCCCTCCACGATCGAGGGCGGTGACGTCCTGGTCCTCGGCGAGGGCGCCGTGCTGATCGGGATGAGCGAGCGCACCACACCGCAGGCCGTCGAGATGCTGGCGCGCGGGATGTTCGACGCCGGTTCGGCCAGGACGATCGTGGCGCTCGACATGCCCAAGCGGCGCGCCTTCATGCATCTCGACACGGTGATGACGATGGTCGACCGCGACACGTTCACCCAGTACGCGGGCCTCGGCATGCTCCGCTCGTACACCATCGAGCCGGGTGCGGGCGGGAACGGGCTGAAGGTCACCGACCATCCGCCGGAGCACATGCACCGGGCGATCGCCGCGGCCCTGGGGCTCGACAGGATCCGGGTGCTGACGGCGACGCAGGACGTGCACGCGGCCGCGCGGGAGCAGTGGGACGACGGCTGCAACGTGCTGGCGGTGGAGCCCGGCGTGGTGGTGGCGTACGAGCGCAACGTGACCACCAACACCTATCTGCGCAAGGAGGGCATCGAGGTGATCGAGATCCGGGGCAGTGAGCTGGGCCGGGGGCGGGGCGGGCCGCGCTGTATGAGCTGCCCGATCGAGCGGGACGCCGTCTGACGGCCCCCGTCCGCGACGCCGCCCGCCGGCGGTTGCCGTGGCACGGCGCCCGCCCGGGATCCGGCCCACCCGGCGCTCTGTATATCAATACGGAAGGTCGTATATAGTTCCAGGGTCTCTGTATCTGTCCCCGTACAGGTCTCCGTATTCGCGACGCAGGAGCAGCCACCATGGCGATACACCTCGCAGGCCGCCACTTCCTCAAGGAGCTCGACTTCACCGCCGAGGAGTTCCGCGGGCTGGTCGAGCTGGCCGCCGGGCTCAAGGCCGCGAAGAAGTCGGGCAACGAGGTGCAGCTCCTGCGGGGCAAGAACATCGCCCTGATCTTCGAGAAGGCGTCGACGCGCACGCGCTGCGCCTTCGAGGTGGCCGCCGCCGACCAGGGTGCCTCCACGACGTACATCGACCCGGCCGGCTCGCACATCGGGAAGAAGGAGTCCGCGAAGGACACCGCGCGGGTGCTCGGCCGGATGTTCGACGGCATCGAGTTCCGCGGGGACGCGCAGTCGACCGTCGAGGAGCTGGCCGCCCACGCCGGGGTGCCCGTCTTCAACGGGCTCACCGCCGACTGGCACCCCACCCAGATGCTGGCCGACGTGCTCACGATGACCGAGCACACCGACAAGCAGCTGGATCGGATCACGTTCGCCTACCTCGGTGACGCCCGCTACAACATGGGCAACTCCTACCTCGTCACCGGCGCGCTGCTCGGCATGGACGTACGGATCGTCGCGCCCCGCGCCTACTGGCCGGCGGACGACGTGGTCGCCCTGGCCCGTAAGTCCGCCGAGGTCAGCGGCGCCCGGATCACGCTCACCGAGTCCATCGCCGAGGGCGTGAGCGGCGCCGACTTCGTGGCCACCGACGTGTGGGTGTCGATGGGGGAGCCGCAGGAGGTCTGGGACGAGCGCATCGCGGCCCTCGGGCCGTACAGCGTGACGATGGACGTGCTGAGCGCGACGGGGAATCCGGACGTGAAGTTCCTGCACTGCCTGCCGGCCTTCCACGACCTGGGGACCGTCGTCGGATGGGAGATCCACGAACGCCACGGGCTCACGGAGCTCGAAGTGACCGACGAGGTCTTCGAATCCGCTCACTCGGTGGTCTTCGACGAGGCGGAGAACCGGCTGCACACCATCAAGGCCGTACTCGTCGCGACGCTGGCTCCCGACCAGGTCGCACCGCGGGGTTCAGCGCGCTGACAGCGTGAACCAGACCGCCTTGCCCTGCTCGGTCGTACGGTGGCCGCAGTCGGCGCTCAGCGTGCGGATCAGCAGCAGACCCCGGCCGTGCTCCTGCCAGGGGTCGGGCGTGCGGCCGGGAACGGGCGCCGACAGATCGCCCGGCGGGTCCGGGTCGCCGTCGTGGACCTCGATCTGACAGCCGGAGGGCAGCAGCGCCACGACCAGCTCTATGGGGACGTCCGGGCTCGTGTGCTCGACGGCGTTGGCGACCAGTTCCGCCGTCAGCAGTTCCGCCGTGTCGCTGTCCGCCGTGGGCCCGATGTCGGCCAGTGCCGTACGGATCAGGGCACGCGCCATCGGCACCGCGGCCGCGCTGTGCGGCAGGGTGATACGCCAGAAGGCGGTGTCCGATGCTTCGCGCAAGGCGGGGAGTCCGTTCGGGGGCTGTGCGGGGTGCCGTGCGGCCCTGAGTGAGGGGGACGGGCTTCGGCAGGGCCGGGGTACCGCCCAGCCTTACGGAGCGTAAGTGGCTTAACAAGGGGCAGCGGACTGCCGGAAATGGGACCTCCGCCACATATTGACCGGGACCTTCGGCGCGGGAGGGCGGGGACCCGCTTACGGTACGGCGACTTATCGCGTACTCGTGACGGCGGTCACGGACGAGTGATATCTTGCTCCCGCAGGGTCCGCCCCGCGCCCCGGGCGACCGGCACACAGCATTCGAGCTGAAGGAGGCCGCCCATGAGCCCGTTCTCCGGCTCCGCCCCCCGTACCGAGGAGTGGCGGCATCTGCGGCTGACGCGCGAGGACGGGGTCGCGACCGTCACCCTCGCCCGCCCCGACAAGCTCAACGCCCTCACCTTCGGTGCCTACGCCGATCTGCGCGACCTCCTCGCCGAACTGTCCAGGGAGCGCTCCGTCCGCGCCCTCGTACTGGCGGGTGAGGGGCGCGGCTTCTGTTCGGGTGGCGACGTGGACGAGATCATCGGTGCCACGCTCTCCATGGACACCGCCGAACTCCTCGACTTCAACCGGATGACCGGCCAGGTCGTCAGGGCCGTTCGCGAATGCCCGTTCCCGGTGATCGCCGCCGTGCACGGAGTCGCCGCCGGCGCCGGCGCCGTCCTCGCGCTGGCCGCCGACTTCCGCGTCGCCGACCCCACCGCGCGCTTCGCGTTCCTCTTCACCCGGGTCGGCCTCTCCGGCGGCGACATGGGCGCGGCGTATCTGCTGCCGCGCGTCGTCGGGCTCGGCCACGCCACGCGGCTGCTGATGCTCGGCGAACCCGTTCGCGCTCCCGAGGCCGAACGTATCGGTCTGATCAGCGAGCTGACCGACGAGGGCGCCGCCGACAGCCGGGCCGCCGAACTCGCCCGGCGGCTCGCCGACGGCCCGGCGCTCGCGCACGCGCAGACCAAGGCGCTGCTCACCGCCGAGCTGGACATGCCGCTCGCCGCGTCCGTCGAACTGGACGCCGCCACCCAGGCGTTGCTCATGAACGGCGAGGACTACGCGGAGTTCCACGCCGCCTTCACCGAGGAGCGGCCCCCCAAGTGGCAGGGCCGCTGACCGTGACGGCCGACCGGACATCCGCGCAGCCGCCCGGACAGGCCCCGCGGCCCGCGCTGAAGGTCGCGGTCATCGGTGGCGGACCCGGCGGGCTGTACGCCGCCGTCCTGCTCAAACGGCTCGACCCCCGGCGCGAGATCACCGTCTGGGAACGCAACGCCCCCGACGACACCTTCGGCTTCGGGGTCGTCCTCTCCGACGAGACCCTGGGCGGCATCGAGCACGCCGACCCCACCGTCCACCGCGCGCTCCAGGACGAGTTCGTGCGCTGGGACGACATCGACATCGTCCACCGGGGCCGCACCCTGACCTCCGGAGGCCACGGCTTCGCCGCCCTGGGGCGCCGCCGGCTCCTGGAGATCCTGCACGGGCGCTGCGCTTCCCTGGGGGTACGGCTCCGCTTCCGCACCCAGGCGCCGCCCGCCGCCGAACTCGCCGCCACCCACGACCTGGTGATCGCCGCCGACGGCGTGAACAGCCGCACCCGTGAGACCCACGCCGATGTCTTCCGGCCCACCGTCGGCACCGAACGGTGCCGCTACATCTGGCTCGCCGCCGACTTCGCCTTCGACGCGTTCCGGTTCGAGATCGCCGAGACCGAGCACGGTGTGATGCAGCTCCACGGCTACCCGTTCTCGCCCGGGGACAGCACCGTCATCGTTGAGATGCGCGAAGAGGTCTGGCGCGCCGCCGGCTTCGACGCGCTCGACGAGAGCCGGTCCACCGAACAGTGCGCCAAGATCTTCGCCGACGCGCTCGGCGGCCGTGCGCTGCGCGCCAACAAGTCGTCCTGGGCGGCGTTTCGCACCGTCGTCAACGAACGCTGGAGCCACGGCAACACGGTCCTCATCGGCGACGCCGCCCACACCGCGCACTTCTCCATCGGCTCCGGCACGAAACTCGCCGTCGAGGACGCCCTGGCGCTCGCCGCGTGCGTCGAGGAGCAGCCGGATCTGCCGGCCGCGCTCGCCGCGTACGAGACCGAGCGGCGCCCCGTCGTGGAGTCCACGCAGCGCGCGGCGGCGGCGAGCCTGCGCTGGTTCGAGGAGCTGGCCACCTACACGGACCAGCCCGCCCGGCAGTTCGCGTTCGGCCTCCTCACCCGCAGCCGCCGCGTCACGCACGACAACCTGCGGCTGCGCGACGCGACGTTCACCGGCGCCGTGGAGGAGGACTTCGGCTGCGAGCCCGGCACGCCCCCGATGTTCACCCCCTTCCGGCTGCGCGGACTGACGCTGCGCAACCGGGTCGTCGTCTCGGCGATGGACATGTACGTCGCCGAGGACGGCATGCCCGGCGACTTCCATCTGGTCCACCTCGGCGGGCGCGCCCTCGGCGGGGCGGGGCTCGTCATGACGGAGATGGTGTGCGTCGGCCCCGAGGGCCGCATCACCCCCGGCTGTACGGGACTCTGGACGGACGAACAGGGCGCCGCCTGGCGGCGGGTGACGGACTTCGTGCACAACGGCGCGCCGGCCGACGCCGGTTCACCCGGAGCCGCGATCGGGGTCCAGCTCGGCCACTCGGGGCGCAAGGGATCCACCCGCCTCATGTGGGAGGGCATGGACCGGCCGCTGCCGGACGGCAACTGGCCGCTGGCCGCCGCGTCGGCGCTGCCGTACCTGCCGGACGTCGGACAGATACCGCGCGCGCTCGACCGGGCCGGACTCACCGACATACGCGAGCAGTTCGCTTCGGCGACCCGCCGGGCCGCCGAAGCGGACTTCGACCTTCTCGAACTCCACTGCGCGCACGGGTACCTGCTCTCCGGGTTCCTCTCACCGCTGACCAACACCCGGACCGACGCCTACGGCGGCGACCTCGCGGGACGGCTCCGCTATCCGCTCGAAGTCTTCGACGCCGTACGGGAGTTGTGGCCCGAAGACCGGCCGATGACGGTCCGGATATCCGCCACCGACTGGGCGCCGGGGGGCAACACCGCCGAGGAGGCGGTCGAGATCGCCCGCGCGTTCGCCGCGCACGGAGCCGACGCGATCGACGTGTCGACCGGGCAGGTCGTGACGGGGGAACGCCCCGAGTTCGGCCGGTCCTACCAGACGCCGTTCGCCGACCGGATCCGCAACACCCTCTCGGTGCCGGTCGTCGCCGTCGGCGCCATCTCCTCCTGGGACGACGTCAACTCCCTGCTGCTGGCGGGCCGTGCGGACCTCTGCGCGCTGGCCCGCCCCCACCTCTACGACCCGCACTGGACCCTGCACGCGGCGGCCGACCAGGGGTACAGCGGTCCGGGCGCACCGTGGCCGCTGCCGTACCGCGCGGGCAGCCGCCCGCCACCCACGGGCCGCACGGACGGCCCGAAGCCGAGACTCACCCTCACCCGGCCCGACGCCTGATCACGTCTCACGGCTCCAGCGTGGTTCGGGTGTCTCGTCCATGACCCCGATGATGACCGCGTCCGTCCCGGCCGGTCATCCGGATTTCAGGCCGGGCGTACGAAGTGCGCCCCGATGTCTCGCAGTTGGGTGTGCAGCGCGGTGAAGACCTGCGCCGAACGTCCGCCGGGCCAGTCCGCGGGCAGCAGCTCCACCGGCAATCCGGGATCGGCGTAGGGAAGTTGGCGCCAGGAGTCGAGCGCCGTCAGATAGTCCCGGTAGGCGTCCTCGGCCGGGACCGAGGCGGCGGCCGGGGCTCGTGTCTCCCACCGGCGCAGCACCGGCTCGTGCGCGTCCAGGAACTCCCTGTGCAGCGCGGCGATCTGATCGAGGTCCCACCACCGTCCCACCGCCTCCGCCGTCGCCGCGAAGCCCAGGTGCTCGCCGCGGAACAGATCGACGTACGGGTCCAGACGCAGCCGCTCCAGCGCGTGCCGCGTCTCCTCGTGCAGATGGCCGGGGGCGATCCACACCCCCGGCGCGGCCGTACCGAACCCCAGCCGGGCCAGTCTTGAGCGCAGCAGATGCCGCTTGTGCCGCTCGGCCTCGGGGACGGAGAACACCGCGAGCACCCAGCCGTCCGACAGCCGTGGCGGGGGCCGGTCGTAGATACGCCGGTCGCCGTCGTCGAGCAGTTGGCGGGCGTCGGCGGAGAGCGCGTAACCGGCCGCGCCCTCCGGTGTGCGCTCGGCGATCAGCAGCCCCCGGCGCTTGAGCCGCGACACCGACGAGCGTACGGACGGCGCGTCGACCCCGAGCACGCCGAGCAGCCGGACCAGCTCGGCCACGGCGAGCGGCGCGCCGTCCGGCGTCCGGCCGTACGCGCCGTAGAGGGTGACGATCAGGGATCGCGGGGTGTGCTGCTCGGCCACGTGATCACTCTAGAGCCTGGCTCCCGAGCGCCGCCGCCCTCCGGTCTGTCCGTCCCCGCCGCCCTCCGGTCTGTCCGTCCCCGCCGGCCCGCCGGGCGCGCTCAGGCGTCCGGCCGGAGGCGGAACCGCTGGAGCTTGCCCGTCGGGGTGCGGGGGAGCGCGGTGGGGAACTCGAAGACGCGCGGGCATTTGTACGGCACCAGCCGGGCCGTGACGAACTCACGCAGCGCCTCCTTCATCTCCTCGCCGGGCCGTGCGCCCTCGCGCAGGACGACGTACGCCGCCACGATCTGCCCCCGCAACTCGTCGGGGTGCCCCACGACCGCCGCCTCCGTCACATCGGGATGGGCCAGCAGGACCTCCTCGACCTGCGGTCCCGCGATGTTGTAGCCCGCCGAGATGATCATGTCGTCCGCGCGGGCGACATAGCGGAAGTAGCCGTCCGGCTCGCGCACATAGGTGTCGCCGGTGAGGTTCCAGCCGTCGTGCACATAGACCGACTGGCGCGGATCGCAGAGATAGCGGCAGCCCACCGGGCCGCGTACGGCCAGCAGCCCCGGCTCCCCGTCGGGCAGCGGATCGCCCGCCTCGTCCACCACCCGCGCCTGCCAGCCGGGCACCGGCACACCCGTCGTGCCGGGACGGATTGCCGCGTCGGCCGCCGAGATGAAGATGTGCAGCAGTTCCGTCGCACCGATGCCGTTGATGACGCGGATCCCGGTCCGCTCGTACCAGTCCTGCCAGGTGGCGGCGGGCAGATTCTCCCCGGCGGACACACAGCGGCGCAGACCGGAGATGTCGTACGCGCCCCCGCCGGCCGCGGCGAGCTCGCCCAGCATCACGCGGTACGCCGTCGGCGCGGTGAACAGCACCGACACCCCCCGCTCGGCCACGGCAGCCAACAGCTGTCTGGGACCGGCCTGTTCGAGCAGCAGCGTCGACGCGCCCGCCCGCATCGGGAAGACCACCAGACCGCCGAGTCCGAAGGTGAAGCCGAGCGGCGGGCTGCCGGCGAACACGTCGTCCGGCTCCGGACGCAGCACATGGCGCGAGAACGTGTCGGCGATGGAGAGCACGTCGCGGTGGAAGTGCATGCACCCCTTGGGCCGCCCCGTGGTCCCCGAGGTGAACGCGATGAGCGCGACGTCGTCCGCCGCCGTGTCCACCGCCTCGTACCGCTCCGGCATCCCCTCCGCCCGCCGCAGCAGATCGTCCGGCGCGTCCCCTCCGTACGTCATGACGCGCAGCCCCGGCACCTCCGCCTTGACCAGCTCGTCCACCGACCTGATGTCGCACAGCGCGTGGCTGACCCGCGCGATCTCGCACATCGTGGCCAGCTCGCGCGCCCGCTGCTGTGCGAGCACCGTCACCGCCACCGCGCCCGCCTTCAGCACGGCCAGCCAGCACGCGGCCAGCCAGGGTGTGGTCGGTCCGCGGAGCATGACCCGGTTTCCCGGCACCACGCCCAGCTCGGAGGTGAGCACGTGCGCGATCCGGTCCACCCGGGTGCGCAGTTGACCGTAGGACCAGGTGTCGCCCGACGGGAGGTGGAAGACGGGGCGGTCGGCGCCGAAGCCGTCCACCGTGCGGTCGAGGAGTTCGACGGCGCAGTTGAGCCGGTCGGGTCCGCGCAGTTCGGGCGGGTCGAAGACGAGCTCCGGCCACTGTCCGGCCGGCGGCAGATGGTCGCGCGGGAAAGTGTCGCGGTGCGCCGAGGGTGTGAGAACCGCCGGTGTCAGCTCCATCGTTCGCCCCCTCGTGGGGTGGCTTGGTGGCCTTGTGCATCGAGCGTATCGTGTGGGTGACGACAGTCAACAGTCCGCGATAGACGCGATACAAGTGAGGGCCCGGATGCCCGTATTCTCGCTCGATCCGGCACAAAACTCCTGGTGCGACGAGCTGCGTGCCGTCGCCGCCGACCGGCTGCGCCCACTCGCGGAGAAGGGCGAGCCGGGCCACGTCAACCGCCCGCTCGTCGCCGCACTCGGCGAACTGGGGCTGCTCGACCGCATGCTGACCGCGGGAGCGCTCGACCTCTGCCTGCTGCGCGAGTCCCTGGCCCACGGCTGTACGGAGGCGGAGACCGCGCTCGCCCTCCAGGGGCTCGGCAGCTACCCGATCGTCCAGGCCGGCACCGCGGAGCAGCGCGACCGCTGGCTTCCCGAGGTGGCGGCGGGCCGCGCCGTCGCCGCGTTCGCGCTGAGCGAGCCTGGCGCCGGGTCCGACGCGGCGGCGCTCGCGCTCGACGCCGTGGCGAACGACGGGCCGGACGGTTCCGGCACGCCCGGCCCCGGCTGGCTGCTCACCGGCGAGAAGCGCTGGATCTCCAACGCGCCCGAGGCCGACTTCTACACCGTCTTCGCCCGCACGACCCCGGGCGCCGGGGCGCGCGGCGTCACCGCCTTCCTCGTCCCCGCCGACCGGCCCGGACTGACCGGCTCGCCGATCGAGATGCTCTCACCGCACCCCATCGGCGCCCTGGCCTTCGACTCCGTACGCGTGAGTGCCGCCGATGTCCTCGGCGACGTGGACCAGGGCTTCCGTGTCGCCATGAACACCCTCAACCTCTTCCGCCCGAGCGTCGGCGCCTTCGCCGTCGGCATGGCGGGCGCCGCCCTCGAAGCGACCCTCGCCCACACCGCCGGACGCACCGCCTTCGGCGGCCCGCTCAAGGACCTCCAGTCGGTCGCGCACCAGGTCGCCGAGATGGCGACGCGTACGGAGGCGGCCCGGCTGCTGGTGTACGCGGCGGCCAAGGCGTACGACTCCGGCGCGCCGGACGTACCGCGCCGCTCGGCGATGGCGAAGCTGTTCGCGACGGAGACCGCCCAGTACGTGGTCGACGCCGCCGTCCAACTGCACGGCGCCCGCGCCCTGCAACGCGGTCACCTGCTGGAACACCTCTACCGCGAGGTCCGCGCGCCCCGTATCTACGAGGGCGCGACCGAGGTCCAACGCACCATCATCGCCAAGGAGTTGTACGGATGAGCCTGGAGCGGACCAACCCCGGGGAACTCGCCCCGCCCAGCGGCTTCTCGCACGCGGTCAGTGTGACGGCGACCGAGGGCCGACTGGTCTTCCTGGCCGGCCAGACCGCGCTCGACGGGACCGGCGCGGTGGTGGGGGAGACCCTGGTCGAGCAGTTCGAGACGGCCCTCGGCAACCTGCTCACCGCGCTGGCCGCGACGGGCGGCTCCCCGGCCCATCTCGCCCGCGTCACCGTCTACGCCACCGACGTGGCGGACTACCGCGCGCACGCCGCCGAACTGGGCCGGGTGTGGAAGCGGCTCGCCGGCCGCGAGTACCCGGCGATGGCGCTGATCGGCGCGGTCAGACTCTGGGACGAGAGCGCCCTGGTGGAGCTGGACGGCATCGCGATGGTGCCCTGAACGCCGGTGAGTTGAGTAAAGGTTAAGTAATCTCACCTCAACTCCCTCTCCCACAACGGGGAAATATGCTTGACCGGTCTATGGACTGAACCAGGCCGCCGCCTCTACGTTGAGCGGCACGCCGTCCGAGATCGGAGCATCCCGTATGAAGGACGTCACCCCCCTCACCGAGGGGTGGACGCTGCGCCACGCCCCGGCCGACACCGTCTCCGCCCCGGCCGAGGCGCCCGCCGACGACGTCCCGGCGACCGTTCCCGGCTGCGTCCACACCGATCTGCTCACCGCCGGGCTGATCGAGGACCCGTTCCTCTCCCGGAACGAGACCGCGGTCGCCTGGGTGGGCCGCACCGACTGGCGCTACGACACCGCGCTCGGCCCCCACGACACCGCGCACGAGCGCACCGACCTCGTCTTCGACGGCCTCGACACCGTCGCCGCCGTCCGCGTGGGCGGCGTACGCGTCGGCAACACCCGCAACATGCACCGGAGTTACCGCTTCGACATCACGGACCGGCTGGACCCGGCCACCGCCACGCCGCTGTCCGTGGAGTTCACCTCCGCCTATACGGAGGCCGAGGCCGTACGCGCGCAGGCGGGCGACCGGCCGGGCGCCTACCCGGAGCCGTTCCAGTACATCCGCAAGATGGCCTGCTCCTTCGGCTGGGACTGGGGGCCGACCCTCGTCACCGCCGGCATGTGGAAGCCCGTCCGCCTGGAGCACTGGTCCACGGCCCGCCTCGCCACCGTCCGCCCGCTCGTCACCGTCGACGGCCCGACCGGCCGCGCGGAGCTGCGCGTCGGCGTCGAGCGGACGGCCACGGGCGGCGGGGTCCTCACCGCCCGCGCCCGCGTCGGCGGCCACACCGCGTCCGCCGACTTCGACGGCGACGGCACCACGCTCACGGTCGAAGTCCCCGACGCCGCCCTTTGGTGGCCCCGGGGCTACGGCGAACAACCCCTCTACAGCGCGGAGTTGGAGCTGCTCGACGCCACCGGCGCGATCCTCGACCGATGGGAGCGCCGGCTCGGATTCCGTACCGTCACCCTCGACACCGGCGCCGACGCGCACGGCACCGCGTTCACCCTGGCCGTCAACGGGGAGCCGGTCTTCGCACGCGGCGTCAACTGGATCCCCGACGACGTCTTCCCCTCCCGCGTGGGCCCCGACCGCTACCGCGCCCGCCTCAGCCAGGCCGCCGACGCGGGCGTCAACCTCGTACGGGTCTGGGGCGGCGGCATCTACGAGAGCGACGACTTCTACGACGTCTGCGACGAACTCGGCCTGCTGGTCTGGCAGGACTTCCTCTTCGCCTGCGCCGCCTACCCCGAGGAGCAGCCGCTGCGCTCCGAGATCGAGGCCGAGGCCCGCGAGAACGTCACCCGCCTCATGCCGCACGCCTCCCTCGTCCTGTGGAACGGCAACAACGAGAACCTGTGGGGCTTCCGAGACTGGGACTGGGAGCCCGCGCTCGACGGCGACTCCTGGGGCGAGGGCTACTACCTGGGCCTGCTGCCCCGCGTCGTCGCCGAGACGGACCCCACCCGGCCCTACTGGGCAGGCAGCCCCTGGTCCGGCGGCTGGGACCACCACCCCAACGACCCCGCGCACGGCACCGCGCACTCCTGGGACGTCTGGAACCGCACCGACTACACGGACTACCTCGGCACCGTCCCCCGCTTCGTCGCCGAATTCGGCTGGCAGGCCCCGCCCGCCCACGCCACCCTGCGGCGCGCGCTGCCGGGGGAGGAACTGTCCGCCACCTCGCCGGGCATGCTCCACCACCAGAAGGCGCACGACGGCAACGGCAAACTGGAGCGCGGCCTCGCCCACCACTTCTCGGTGCCCGCCGCCGGGCCCGCGCACTTCGACCGCTGGCACTACCTCACTCAGCTCAACCAGGCACGGGCCGTCGCCACCGGCATCGAACACTGGCGCTCCCACTGGCCGGTGTGCGCGGGCACCGTGCTCTGGCAGCTCAACGACTGCTGGCCGGTGACCTCCTGGGCCGCCGTCGACGGCGACGCACGCCCCAAGCCGCTCTACTTCACGCTGCGCCGGCTGTACGCGGACCGGCTGCTCACCGTACAGAAACGCGACGGCCGGCCCACCGTCGTCGCCGACAACCAGTCCCCCACCCCGTGGGAGGCGGCCGTACGGCTGCGCCGCATGGCCGCCGACGGCCGGACCCTCGCCGAGACGACCGTGACGGCGCGGGCCGGAGCGCGCTCGGTCGCGCTCGCGACCGTGCCCGGCGAACTCCTGCCGGACGCCGGGTCCGGGAAGGAGTTCCTGGTCGCCGACGCGGGCGAATTGCGGGCGCTGCACTTCCCCGTACGCGACCACTCCTTCGCCCTCCCCGCCCCGCGCTACGACGTGGCGACCGTCCGCCAGGGCGACGAACCCGATGCCGTGGACGTCGTCGTCACCGCCCGCACGCTCCTGCGCGACCTGCTGCTCCAGGCCGACCGGCTCGCGCCCACCGCCGTCGCCGACCAGGGGCCGCTGACGCTGCTGCCGGGCGAGAGCGCCACCATCCGCGTACGCGGATGGGACGGCGAAGGCGCGCCCGACGCCGTACGCGCGGCGCTGTTCATGGTGGAGCCGACGTGAGCGCGGACGGGCGACGGATGACCATCCGGGACGTCGCCGCCCGCGCCGGTGTGTCGCGGGCCGCCGTCTCGCTCGCCTTCAACAACAAGCCGGGCGTCTCCGAGACCACACGGGCGCACATCATTCGGACCGCCGAGGTGATGGGCTGGGAGCCCAACCGCTCGGCCCGCGCGCGAGGTTCCCGGGGCACCGGCGCCGGTACAAGCGCCGTCGGACTCGCGATCCGCCGCCCGGCCCGCCAACTCGGCCTGGAACCCTTCTACATGGACTTCATCTCCGGTATCGGCAGCGTGCTGACCGAGCACGACGGCGCCCTGCTGCTGCGCCTGGTACGTGACTTGGACGAGGAGATCGAGCTCCAGCGGCACTGGTGGCGATCAGGCCAGATCGCCGGATCCGTCCTGGTCGACCTCCAGCGCGACGACCCGCGCGTCCCCGCCCTCGCCGCGCTCGGCATGCCGGTCATCGCGGTCGGCCACCCCTCGCTCACCGGGCCGTTCACCGCCCTGTGGACCGACGACGGTACGGCCGTCACGGAGGCCGTCCGCTATCTCGCGGCCCTCGGCCACCGCTCCATCGCCCACGTCGGCGGACCGCCCGAGCTGGGCCACAGCGCCCTGCGCACCGAGGCGTTCACGGCCGCCATGACGGAACTGGGACTCACCGACGCGCGCCGGCGCGTCACCGACTACTCCGGCGACGACGGCGCCCGCGCCACCCGCTCGCTGCTCGCCTCCGCCGCCCGCCCCACGGCGATCATGTACGACAACGACCTGATGGCCGTCGCCGGGCTCTCCGTCGCCGCCGAGATGGGGCTCCGGGTCCCCGCGGACGTGTCCCTGCTGGCCTGGGACGACTCCCAGCTGTGCCGGCTCACGCACCCGTCGCTCTCCGCGATGAGCCACGACATCCACGCGTTCGGGGCGGAGGTGGCACGCGCGATGTACGACCTACTGGGCGGCGAGCGTATCGCCGGCCGGCAGGTCCCCACCCCGTCCCTGACCCCACGCGGCTCGACCGGCCCACCGCCGCCTCCGTAACACCCACTTCCACCGAACAGCGCGCCCCCGCAACCCCCCTCACCGAAGAGGAAGGCCCGCTTCGCCATGCGCGGAAACCGCACCCGTCCCCGTCCCCGCTCCCGTCCCCGTTTCCGGCTCGTCGCCCTCGCCACGGCGGCGCTGACCACGGCCGTCGTGTCCCTCACCGCATCACCCGCCCCCGCCGGGGCGTTCCCCGCCACCCCCAAGCAGGACGTGCTCAACTACCTGACGTCCATTTCCGGTTCGAGTGTCGTCTCCGGACAGCACAACAAGGAACCGGCCGCCGCCCCCGGCCGCTACACCCAGCTCGTGAAGGACATCACCGGCCAGTACCCCGGACTCTGGGGCGGCGACCTGATGTTCCGCGCGGAGGACGTCGCCAACCGGCAGCGCGTCATCGACCAGGCGAAGACCGAGTGGGCCAACGGCTCGCTCGTCACACTCACCTGGCACGTCTGCCCGCCCACGGTCGGCAGCTCGTGCGAGTTCGAGGGCGGCGTCAAGTCCAGCATCTCCCAAGAGGAGTTCGAGGCGACGGTCACCGACGGCACGGCGCTCAACACCGCGTGGAAGCGCCGCCTCGACGAGGTCGTCCCGTACCTGCGGCAGCTCAAGGACGCGGGCGTCCCGGTCCTGTTCCGCCCGCTCCACGAGATGAACGAGTCCTGGAACTGGTGGGGCAACCGTCCCGGCTCCGACGGCGGCGCGCGGCTCTACCGGATCACCCGCGACCATCTCGCCGGCAAGGGACTCGACAACCTGATCTGGGTGTGGAACGTGCAGGACAACCCGGCCGGCGGCTGGAGTTCGTACTATCCGGGTGACGCCTACGTCGACGTCGTGTCGCTGGACGTCTGGTACAAGAACCACCCCAGCCAGTCCGACTACCAGCAGCTGAGCGGGATCGCGGGCAACAAACCGATGGCCCTGGCCGAGCTGGGCAAGATGCCCGGCGCGGCGCTGCTCGACAGCCAGACACGCTGGTCGTACTTCATGCTGTGGTCCGAGCAGTTGCAGGGCAACAACTCCAACGCCGAGATCCAGGCCGGATACTTCCACCCGCGCGTCCTCAACCAGGGCGAGGTGGTGCTCCCTTAGGGTCTGTCCACCGAAGGAACGAGGGAGCCGCGCCGATCCCGATGTCCGACGACGAGCAGCAGATCCGGGCCCTGATCGAGGGGTGGGCGGCGGCCGTGCACACGGGTGACATGGACCGTGTCCTGGCCGACCACGCCGCCGACATCGTGATGTTCGACGTGCCGCCGCCCCAGGAGGGCGTACGGGGCATCGACGCCTACCGCGACGTCTGGCCCGGCTTCTTCGGGTGGCAGGCGAGCGGCGGCACGTTCGACATCCTCGAACTGGACGTCACCGCGGGCGCCGATGTCGCCTACGCGTACGCCCTCCTGCGCTGCGGTTCGCCGCGGGAGGTGGCCGAGCGGTCGGCCACCCGTCTGCGGCTCACGATCGGGCTGCGCAAGGAGCGGGAGCGCTGGGTGGTCGCGCACGAGCACCACTCGTTCCCGGACACCGGAGGCGAGGCGCCGGCCTGAGGGAGTCCGGCGCGCGCCGGCCGGGTCCGGGTCCGGTCCGGTCGGGCCCTGGTCCGACCGGGCCCGTCAGTCGGCCAGATCGACGCGCACCGTCAGCAGGTTCGTGCCCATCAGCCGGACCACCGCGCTGTTGCCGGCCGGCAGTTTCCGCAGACGTGCGCGGGGATCGTCCTGCGGCATCGGGTGGGCGGTTCCGGTGTGCCAGGTGCCCTTGATACGGACACGGACCCTCGGGTCGGCCAGGATGTTGCGTACGTACTGCGACTTGTCGCCGTACTCCGACACCAGCCAGAACTCCTGGCCGACCCGGCTCCCGCCGACCGGGGTCCGCCGGGGCAGCCCGGACGTGCGCCCCGTGGTCTCCAGAAGGATCTGCCCCGGCAACCGCGAGGAGAGCGGATTGGCGACCCGGCGCTGGAAGGCGGTGACGACCCGGTGCTTGATCTCGTGGTAGCGCGACATCCGTGACTCTCCCTCTCGCGGTGCTGACATTGCGGACGGTACCGACGATGCTCACGGCGCTGACCGTGCACGTGCCGAGGGCTTCTCATCCTTCTCTTACGCCGCTCATATGCTGCCATCACGCGCCGTGCATATCTTCGCGCCATGTTCTTCACCTACCTCCGGCGCGAACTGCGCCGCCGCCGAAAGGCCGCGCTCGTCGTCGCCTCGGGGCTCGCTCTCGGTATCGCGCTGGTCATCGTCGTCGACTCCGTCTCCTCGGGCATGCGGGACGCCCAGGGAAAGGTCCTGGAGTCGCTGTACGGACTCGGCACGGACATGACCGTCACCAAGGCCGCCCCGCCCGCCTCGGAGGGCGGCCGGGAGAGACCCCGCTTCAACTTCGACGCGCAGGACGGTGACGAGGAGCAGAGCAGCGACATCGTCATGCCGCAGGGCTTCGAGACCCTCGCGTCGAGCACCGTCGACGAGGTCGCCGACCAGTCCGGTGTGGCCACCGCCGTGGGCGGCCTCAGCCTCTCGGTCGTCAAGGTCGACGGGGAGTTCAGGCCCGGCAGGCTCCAGCCGGGGGAGGACAGCGCGAACGGCGGCGGCGGCGGCATCGGTGGTCCGCAGGGTGAAGTACGGGGCGGGGGAGCCGAGTTCGACGTCAACTCCTACACGGTCTACGGCACCGACACCACCCGTCAGGACCTCGGCCCGCTGACCTCCTCCAGGATCACCGACGGCCGTACCTTCAAGACGGCCGAGACCGACGCCGAGGTGGCCGTCGCCGACGCCGCCTACGCGAAGGAGAAGAAGTACAAGGTCGGCAGTGAAGTCACCGTCAAGGGGACGAAGTTCGAGATCGTCGGCATAGCGACCCCCGACAGCGGCGACGCGGCGGCCAATCTGTACATCCCGCTGAAGCAGGCGCAGACCCTGTCCGACTCCAAGGACAAGGTCACCACGGTCTACGTCCAGGCCGACGACTCCCAGCAGATCGGGGCCGTCAAGTCGGCCATCCGGAAGAACGTCCCGGGCACCACCGTCACCACCTCCGCCGACCTCGCCGACACGGTCTCCGGCTCCCTCACCACGGCGTCCGACCTCGCCACCAACGTCGGCAAGTGGCTGTCCGTCGCCGTTCTCGTCGCCGCGTTCGTCGTCGCCGGACTGCTCACCGTGTCGGCCGTCAGCCGCCGCGTACAGGAGTTCGGCACGCTCAAGGCCCTCGGCTGGAAGAGCGGGCGCGTCACCCGGCAGGTCGTCGGCGAGGCGATGGTCAACGGGCTGGTCGGCGGTGCGCTCGGCATCGCCGTCGGCGTGGCCGGCGCCTACGCGCTGACCGCCGTCAGCCCCTCCCTGACCGCCCAGCTCGGCGCCGCGGCCGGCGGCCCCGGCGGCGGTCCGGCCGGCGGTCTCCTCCGAGCGGGCGGCCCCGGCGCGCAGAGCGCCGACAAGGCCATCGAGATCGCGCTCACCGCGCCCGTCTCCGCCTCGACGATCGCCCTGGCGGTCGGCCTCGCGGTGACGGGCGGACTGATCGCCGGCGCCTTCGGCGGCTGGCGCGCCTCCCGCCTCCGGCCGGCCGACGCGCTGCGCCGCGTCGAGTAGCGCCCGAGGACGCCCTCGTACCACCCGTACTCATCGCAGCATCGCAGCAGCCCAGGAGTCGCACCATGTATGAACTCAGCGGCGTCACCAAGCAGTACCGCAGAGGCAAGGACACCGTCCACGCGCTCGCCGGGGTCGATCTGACCATCGGCGAGGGCGACCGGCTCGTCATCAAGGGCCCCACCGGCGGTGGCAAGTCCACCCTCCTCCAGATGCTCGGCGGCCTCGACCGGCCCACCGCGGGCAGCGTCAGGCTCGACGGCACCGACCTCGCCCGGCTCGGCGAGGCTAAACTCACCGGCCTACGCGGCCGGTCCATCGGCTTCGTCTTCCAGAGCTTCAACCTCATCCCCACCCTGTCCGCCCAGGAGAACGTCGAGACGGCGCTCGTACCGCTGGGCACCAAGGCCGGGGAACGCCGCGACCGCGCGGCCGAGGCCCTGCGCTCCGTCGGGCTGGGGGAGCGCCTCAACCATGTGCCCTCCGAGATGTCCGGCGGGCAGCAGCAGCGCGTCGCCATCGCGCGGGCGCTCGTCAAACAGCCGAAGGTGCTGCTGGCCGACGAACCCACCGGCAATCTCGACGAGTCCATGCGTGACGAGATCATGGACCTCCTCGAAGGGCTCTGGAAGGAGCACGGGCTGACCTTCGTGATGGTCACCCACGACAGCGCCATCGCCCGCCGCGCGACCCGCCTCGCCACCATCAGGAACGGGAAGATCACCATCACCGAACGCTCGAAGTAGCGGGGGAGGCGACGGGGCGAGCGACGGCCCGGCCGACTGCCGACAGGGCCGGGCCGGGAAGCGCGGGGGCCGGGGTGGGCGTGTCAGAGCGGGGCGGGGGGCGCGCGACCGTACACTGAGCCGGTTCGCGGGCCGTGCCCCGCCGCGTGCCCCGCGTGCCCCGCGTCCCCCGCGTCGGCCCCGGAGGCGTTCTTGCGCTTCAGCTCACCTTCGACCCGTCTGCTCACCCGGCTTCCACTGGCCGGCAACTACCCGGCGGCCGTCGCCCTCGCGCTGCTCGCGCTGAGCCCGTACCTGATCCTCACCACCGCCACCTCCCTCGCGGAGCCGCAGATCATGGGGGGCATCGGCGCCACGGCGTACGAGCTCCAGCTCAGCAGCGGCATGTCGAACGCGGCGTACGCCTTCGGCGCCGTGGCCTGCGCCGACCTCGTGCAGCGGTTCGCACGGCGCCGGGTCTATCTCATCTGCGAATGCGGGTTCGTGCTGAGTTCGGTGCTGGCCCTCAGCGCGCAGAACATCGGCATGTTCGCGACCGGAGTGGTGCTCCAAGGACTCTCCACCGGCATGCTGCTGGTCGCGGCGCTGCCCCCGCTGATCATCGGCCACCCCATCGACAAGCTCCGGACCACCGCCGCGGTCGTCAGCCTCGGCCTCTTCGGCATGGTGGCGTTCGGGCCTCTGGTGGGCGGGCTCGTCGGCTCGCTCGGCGGCTGGCGGCCCCTGTTCGCGGGCATCGGCACCCTGGCGCTGATCGGACTGGTGATCGGCTCCCTGACCTTCGAGGGCAACGATCCGCCGGACCGCCGGGCGAGGTTCGACTGGACCGCGATCCCGCTCGCCTTCGGCACCACGGCGCTGCCGTTCTTCGGCGTCTCGTGGCTGACGCGCGGCGACTTCAGCGATGCCGAGTTCTATGTGCCGGTCGTCGTGGGGCTGGTCTGCGGGGTCTTTCTGGTGGGCGGCCACTACCGCAAGGCCCGACCGCTGATGCCGGTGCGTCCCATCAGCGACACCCTGCCGGTCGTCGGCACGCTCAACGCGATGCTCGTCGGGGCGTGCTTCACCACCCTGCTGGAGCTCATCGAGGTCTATCTGACCAGGATGGCGGACTACTCCCCGCTGCGGATCGGGGCGCTCGTCACTCCCCAGATCCTCGGCGTCCTCATCGCGGCCCTGCTGTTCCGCCGGCTGATGTCGACCCGCTGGACGCCGTATCTGGCCCTGTGCGGCACCATCAGCGTGGCCGTCGGGGCCGCCGTCCTGCTCGCCACCTCCACGTCGAGCGCGACGGTGACCGTCCCCATCGCCTCGTTCTTCCTCGGCTTCGGCGCGGGCGCCGGCGTCACGCCCGGACTCTTCCTGGCCGGCTTCTCCGTCCCCGCCGCGCAGATCGGCCCCACCTTCGCCCTGGTGGAACTGCTGCGCTCGGAGGCGGCGTTCCTCATCGGTCCGGTCCTGCTGCACTTCGCGCTCGTCCAGGGTCTCGCCGACGGGTTCCACCAGGCGGTGGGGATCACGCTGGGAATCACCGTCATCGGCACCCTGAGCCTGGTGACCCTGTACGCCCCGGGCGGCGCCCGCCCGGAGGCACCGGACCTGGTGTCCTGGCACGCGGGTACGTCGACGGGCTACCACTCACCGGCCCTGCTGGCGGCGGTCCGTAACCGCTGACCACGCGCCCCGCACCCCGCCGACGTGCGGGGCGCCGGTGGGCGCCGGATAGTGGAGGGGCGGGGCGGGCTCTTCGAGCGGAGGCGCAGCGATGAGCAAGCGAGGCCGGAACCCCGGAACGGCCGCGCGGCGGCAGGCCCCGTACCTGTCCCCCCGCGAGCGCGCGGAGCAGGGGAGGGCCGCGCGCAAGAGCGCGCCGAGGAGGAGCCACGCGGGGTTCGACCCCGGCGACCGGCCCGATCCGGTGTCGGTCGTGGAGGCGCAGTCGCAGACGCGGGTGCCCGATCTGGTGCCCATCCGGTACGGGCGGATGACGGAGTCGCCCTTCCGCTTCTACCGCGGCGCCGCCGCGATCATGGCGGGCGATCTGGCCGGCACCCCCGACACGGGCCTCACCGCGCAGCTCTGCGGGGACGCGCATCTGATGAACTTCCGGCTGCTCGGGTCGCCCGAACGACGGCTGGTGTTCGACATCAACGACTTCGACGAGACGCTGCCGGGACCGTGGGAGTGGGACGTCAAACGGCTGGCCGCGAGCCTGGTGATCGCCGCGCGGGAGAACGGGTTCTCCGCCGGGGACAGGGCGACGATCGTGGGGACGGCCGTACGGTCCTACCGCGAGCGGATGCGCCTGTTCGCCGGGATGGGCAACCTCGACGTCTGGTACACACGCGCCGACATGGCGGACCTCCAGCCGCTGGCCGACCGGCAGCTCAGGGCGAAGGGCCGGAAGCGGCTGTCGGCGACGATGGCGAAGGCGCGCACCCGCGACAGTCTCCAGGCGTTCGAGAAGCTGACGCGAGTACAGGACGGGGAGCGCCGGTTCACTCCCGATCCGCCGCTGGTCGTGCCGGTGGACGAGCTGCTGGGGGGCGTGCGGCGCGACTCGTTCGTCACCGAACTCCACGAGCTGGTCGAGCGGTACGGCCGGAGCCTGTCCACCGAGCGCAGACACCTGCTCCGGCAGTACCGGGTGGTCGACATCGCCCGCAAGGTGGTCGGCGTGGGCAGCGTGGGGACACGCTGCTGGATCCTGCTCCTGCTGGGCAAGGACGACACGGATCCGCTGATCCTCCAGGCGAAGGAGGCGGACCGCTCCGTGCTCGCCGAGCACGCGGGCCGCAGCGAGTACCGCAACCAGGGGCAGCGCGTCGTCGCCGGTCAGCGGCTCATGCAGTCGGTGGGCGACGTGTTCCTGGGATGGGACCGGGTGCGGGGGCTGAGCGGACACCAACGGGACTTCTACGTGCGGCAGTTGCACGACTGGAAGGGCGTCCTGGTGCCGCAGGAGATGGTGCCCAACGGGATGCGGGTGTTCGGCGAACTGTGCGGCGCCACCCTAGCCCGCGCGCACGCCCGCTCGGGCGACCGGATCGCCATCGCCGCCTATCTGGGCGGCGGCTCCGCGTTCGACGACGCGCTGATCGAGTTCGCGGAGGCGTACGCCGACCAGAACGAGCGCGACCACGCCGCGCTGGTGGCCGCGGTGAAGTCGGGGCGGGTGCGGGCGACGGCGGGGTGACCGGCCCGCGCACCGCCCGGCCCCCGACGGCTCGACCACGACGGTCCTCCGCACCCGGCGCGACGGCGACGTCCTGAACCTACGGGCGGCCGGCACGCAGAACTCCCCGGTTCTCGGCCGAGCGCACGCTGCTGACCGCCCCCCGGGAACGGAGCCACTGACGGCGCGACTCGGCTGAACAGCGCCTGGCCACAGAGAGGTTCGCACCGTCCGGACGGGACCGGCCGCCGCCGCTGCACGCGCGGGAGACGTACCGGCCACAGTCCTCGCCCCGGCCCGGCGGGAGGACGAACCGCACCACGCCGGCGCAGTCCGGCGGGCCCCGTCTCTATCTCCGGACAGAGACGACGGTCGCCCGGTGGGCTGATGTCCGCGCCGTACGCGAGCCGTAGCGTGGAGCGCATCATGAAACGAACCGACGACCGGTTTCTCCCGGTCCTGCTGCTCGGTGTCCAGGCCGCGGTGCGGCCCGGATACGCGCTGACGCGTGGCGCCGCGCCGGATGCCGCGGACCTCCTCGCCGTCGCACTGGCGGGTGGTCTGGTGGCCGCCGCGCTCGCCGCCCGCCGTACCCGTCCGGTGCCCGTCCTCACTCTCGTCGCCGTCGTCTGCGCCATCGGCGCGGGACCGCTGCCGACGGGCGCCGTGGCGGTGCTCGGCACGGCGGGAGTCGCGCTGGCCCTGTTCACGGTGGCCACCGAACGGGACACCACCACCGCGCTGCTGTGCGTCGCCACGCTCACCGTCTGGCAACTCACGTACGGCATCAGCCTGCACGGGCTGAGCGGCGGCCAGGGACTCGATCTCGTCCTCACCGCGTTGCTCTACGCGACAGCCACCGGAACGGGACTGTTCGCGCGGCGGCGACGGGCCGAGCGGAGCGCCGCCGAACGGCGTCTGGAACGGGCGGAGAGCGAGCGGCACCGCCTTCCGGCGGCGGAACAACGCCGGATGGAGAGGGAGTTGCACGACGTCAGCGCCCATCACCTCACGGCGGTGGTCGTGACGGTCGAGGCGGCGCTGGGGCTGCGGGAGCGACGGCCCGAACTGGCCGGCGAGGCGGTGGAGTTCGCCGCCGGGACCGGCCGCGAGGTGACCCGGGCACTGAGCGCCGTGCGGGCCCCGGCGCCCTCACCGGGGGATCTGCCCGCGCAGGAGCGACTGCGTGCACTCGTCGCCGGATTCCAGGCCCTCGGGCTGCCGGTGACCTGTGAGACCGAGGCCCTGCCGGACGGTTCCGTCGGCGACGCCGCGTACGGCATCGTCCGTGAGGCACTGACCAATGTGATCCGCCACGCCCCCGGCGCCCCCACCACCGTGCGATGCGTCTACGGCGACACGCACACGGACGTCGTGGTGCGCAACGCGCCACCGAAGGTGCCGGGCACGGGCACAGCCACGGGTTCCGGCGCCGCGCGAAGTGACGGACCCGTCAAGGGACTCGGTGGCGGGCGCGGCCAGAACTCCCTTCGCGGGCGGGCCAGGGAGGCGGGCGGCACGCTCACCAGCGGGCCGACGCCGGACGGCGGGTGGGAGGTGCGGGCGGTCCTGCCGGGGCGGAACCGGACGGTGCACGCGGCGGCAGTGCCGCGCGAGTACCGGATCGCCCAGTTCGTCACGGCCGCCGGCCTGTGCTTCCGCCGCCCTCATGACCACCGCACACC